>JAOTVA010000010.1 GCA_029863645.1 Gemmatimonadota bacterium | reverse complement strand
GTCTAAGAAGCGCGCGACCACGGCGAACGACTCATCGGGACGCTCTTCCGCGGGCAAGTGGCCGCACGACTCCATCACATGAAGGCGCGCGTTGGGCATGGCGCGGGCCAGGCGCTCGCCGACGGCAAGGGGCACGACCCGGTCGCCTCGACCCCACAGCAGGAGCGTGGGCACGTCAATCTCTTTATAGCGGCCGGTCGTCATGTGCAGGTCGGCGGGTACGATCTGTCGCGCCGTGTCGATGAGCGCCCGTATCGCCTCGGGCGAACGCAGAGGGCCGGCGTAGCCCAGGACTTGATCCGGACTCACCCCGCTCGGGTCATGGACGATGGACCGCAATACTCTCGCGACGACCCGCTCAGCGCCGACCAATCTGAACAGAAAGGATCCGAGCCGCGGCCGCTCAGCGAGTCCCACGAAGGGCGGCAGCCGCTGCTCGTATGCTGCGCCACCGACGATGACCAGTCGCTCCAAGCAGGACGCTCCCGCATCCATGAGCCTCAGGGCCGTCAGGAGAGCGACTCCTCCGCCGAGCGAGTGGCCGATCACCGTGAGGCTCTGGAGGCCGAGGGTATCCACCAGCTTGTGCACGAGCTCGGCATGGTCGGAGGGCGCGTAGCGGCCGTCGTCGGGCTTCGGCGACTGGCCAAACCCTTTCATGTCGACCTGCACGACGTGCCCGCGCTGCGCTAACTGGAGCGCCCAATGCCTCCACGTGAAACCCGAGGCCCCGTAGCCATGGATGAGTAGGTACGTTGCGACGCCCGGAGCAGGGTCCTGACCGAGGCGCTCGATGTGAAGCCGTAGTTCTCCGGTCACTCCACTCGATCCAACTCGAGGACACGCCCTCCGCGTTGCCCCAGCTCGCTCGCCACCTCCGGGTGACAGGTGAACACGAAGACCTGCCTCGTGCTCGCAATGCCTGCCAACACCTCGAGTCCGCGCGCTCGTCGGTTGCCGTCCCAGTTCACGAAGATCTCGTCGACGAAGAGCGGTAGCTTCTCGCCGCCCTGGTCCAAGTGATCGACGATGGCGAGTCGCAGGCTCAGGTACGCTTGCTCGAGCGTGCCGGTCGAAACGGGGGGCGCGAGTGGGACCGGCGCGGGCAGCGTCGGACCGACCAAGTGAAACAAGTGGTCGCCGTCCGTTTCGTCGATGATCAAGCGCTCGTAGCGGCCGCCGGTCAGATGCGACAGGTATGAGCTCGCGCGTCGGACGAGGTCCGGCTGGTGCTCTTCGCGAAAACGGCGGTCGGCCTCACGAAGGACTCGGGCGAGTACCCACTTCCGGTCCCGTGCGCGCATGAGGCGCGCTTCCTCCTCACGGAGGCTCGTGATCTCGCTGTCCACAGCGTCGACTGTCTCCTCGTCGCGGAGACGAGTCGCCTCCCCCTCCAATGCCTCGCCGCGCGTAAGTAGTCCCTCGATCCGCTCGTCGTGGGCTTCGATACGGGCGCGGGCGCGCGCCAGGGCTTCTTCATCGACCGACCAGGTGTGTCCCGCTTCGTCCAACCGTGCGATCTCGGAGCGGAGCTCCGCCAGGTTCGGATGGACTTGGTCGAGTTCCTCTTCCAGCTGGTCGGCACGGGCGTGGGCCCGGATCCGGGCGTGGGCCTCTTCGAGGCCCATCTCGACGTCTGCCAACCCAATCGTCGTCGCCGCATCCTCGAGCGTGGAGACCTCGGCCCGAAGGATCGCCACGCTACGAGCCGATGCGTCCCGCTCTCGACGGAGCCGTTCGAGGTTGTGCTCGGCGCCGGCCTTTGCGTCCTGGAGTCGCTCACTCTCCCGCATGAGGCGATCGAGATCGCGCGCGATGGCTTCCGCATCTGGCTTGTCGTCCCGATCCAGGGCCCGGGCAAGGGCGCGTGCTTCGGCATCGACGCGCACCACGCGCTCGCCCGCCGCCGCCAAGGCGCGGGCGAGTTCACTCCGGGCACGCGCCAGCTCGCGAAGGCGCTCCAGCTCCGTCGCGAGGGACTCGCTGGGTCGTGCCAAGTGTTCTTCACTCACCGGGACACCCAAGAGCAGGGCACGTACGTCCTGGTGCGTGCTCTGTCGGCCGCCGGCCGCTGCACGGCTGCGGGCGCTCGCCCGCAGCGCGAGGAACCAGGTCACGGCTGCGGCGATCGCGCCCCCCCCGATCGCGGTCGCGATCAGTTGGCTGGCCATCAGCCCCCACATCAGCAAGGCGACACCCGCCGCAAGAATCGACCAGGTGGCGGCCTTCGGAGCCCCGGAACCCCTCTCGGCTGCCGGCGCGGGTGGGGCCGGCGTGATCCTCGTCCTCAGCAGCTCGATCGGCAGTGTGGTCAATGCGCCCGCCGGGAGGTCACGCCAGGAAGCCCGGAGCACGTGGGCAGCCGCCGCGTCCATGCGGGCTTCGACGGCCTCGACTTCGCCCTCGAGCTCGACGGCCCGGATCCGGTCGGGCGCACAGCCCGCCGCCCTCGCGATGAGTCTCAAGATCTCTTCGCGTTTGTCGACGAGATCGCGAGGGACAGAGGCGGCCCGAGCGATCGTCGCCTCGTGGCCGACCATTTCGTGCTCTGCCGCCTGACGACGCTCGTCGGTGACGCGGAGCAGTTCGAGGATCTCCGCGTACCTGCCCGGTGGATCGGGCGGGAGGCCGCACAGAGTCTCCCGCGCACCACCCTCATCGCGAAGCCTCACGATGCGCGCGAGCTGTCGCGCGACAGGCAGGAGCGACTGCGCCCGCTCGACCTCGGCGCGATCCAAGTGGCGCCGTTCTCTGACGTCAGCAAGCTCCGCACGCTGCCCGTCCCGCTCGTCGACAAGCCGGCGGACTTGGGCATCACGCTCCTGCGCGGCGGTCCTCCGACCCCGGAGGGTCCGGGCATCTCTCTGCAGCGCGCGCAGGCGCTGGTTGCCGCGGCGATTCGGTCGCCAGATCTCCCCCGCCTCACGCTCCAGGGCCTCAGCGGCGGCGCGGGCCGAGCCTAGGTCCGCGGCACCCATGGATCCGATGACCTTGTCCTGGATACGCGCCCAGGTTTCGCCGTCGAGGCCAGCCAACTCACCTAGGGTGACCGCGAAGACCTGTCGAAACACTCTCCGTGGTACGTGACCGACCCAGGGCACAGGCTGGTTTCTCAGGTCCGTCGTTTGGCCGTCCATTTTGAGGCGCCCAGCGGGCTGGGAGCGAAGCGTGCGCTCCACCTCCGCGCAGCGCTCTGCGTCCAGGTGGACCCTGATCGAACCCGACGCTTCGTCCGCACCCCATGGCACGTGTGGATTGCGCTCGCGCGTGGCTGGCTGGAATCCGTACAGCGCGGTGGTCAGAAACGAGAACAGCGTCGACTTGCCAGCCTCGTTGGGCCCCAAGACCACCACCAACCTGTCGAGCGCGGTCGGTCCGGTGTCGAAGTCACGAAGGCGACCAAAAGCGCCGACCTGAATTCGGTCGATCCTCATGTGCCCGCGGTGTCCAAAAGTCTCGCGGCGATCTCGCCGTCGACTTCGCCCAGCAGGTCACGCACGTAAGCGCTCAACGCCGCCGGGTCGTCAGAAGTCAGGCCCACTAGGTCTCCGGGGTCGAGCCCGTCGATCTGCGTCTCACCACGCCTTAGCGATCCGGCCAGACGAAGGGCTTCGCCGAGCACGTCAATGCGTGTTCGATGCTCGTCCAGAGCCAACACAGGGTGTACGCTTTCGGTGTCGACGACGACTTCGAGAACGCCGAGCAACTCGCGCA
The DNA here is from genome assembly GCA_029863645.1 of Gemmatimonadota bacterium. Lineage (GTDB taxonomy): Bacteria > Gemmatimonadota > Gemmatimonadetes > Longimicrobiales > Gaopeijiaceae > UBA2982. The sequence goes on along the minus strand of JAOTVA010000010.1, from coordinate 58,776 downwards.
ACTCGCGCCCGAGCAGTTCGCGGTCTTCCTCGGTGCGCAGTTCGGACCAGAGTGGGCAGGAGCCACGGAGGATCACCCGCATCATCCACTCCGTTCCGTTCGTGCCCGGGTCGTCGGTTCGTTGCGCCCCCCACGCGAGCTGCACGTGACGCTCCAGCTCGTCGAGCGAGGTGACGCCGTCCAGGCGATCGACCTCTATGGTGTCCCATCTCACCGCCGCGAGCGAACGGAAGGAGACCGCTGGGGTGTCCCGATCGGAAAGGTCGACGAGCAACGCACCGCGCTCGCCCCGATCGGCGTGGGTCCGACCCTGTAAGTTGCCGGCGTACCAGATGGGTGGGTCGTCGGCAATCATCTGGCGCACGTGGACGTGCCCCAGGGCCCAGTAGTCGTAGCCTGCACGGAGCAAGTACGTGAGTTCGGAAGGCGCGTAGGGGTGATGGTCGTCGGCCCCCAACGAGGAGTGAACCTGGGTGTGGAGGAGGCCGACTTCGGGAAGCTCTCCGGTGGGTCCGGGAAGGAGGCGCGAGAGGTCGGTCGACTCTCGTCCCGACGCGTGGCCGACCGCGTTCACGAACCCGACCGGATCACCAGCGCTGTCAGATACCAAGACCTTACGCGGCGTGGCGTCGTCCGCCACGTGGACGTTGCTCGGCCACCGGAGCGGTCGTGGACCCGTCTCCGGAGAACCAGGGTCGTGGTTCCCGGTCGCGTAGACCACCGTGATGTGATGATCGCCGAGCCGCGCGGTCTGCTCGAGCAGGAAACGCTCGGTGCGAAAAGAGAGCCGTTCTCCGTCGAAGAGATCGCCGGCAATGAGGAACGCATGTACGTCCTCGCGTATCGCGAGGTCGACGGCGCGCCTGAACGCCTCTCTGGATGCTTCGCGTAGCCGGCGCCGAACCGGCTCGGAGCGACCCGCGAAGGAAGTGTCGAGGTGGACGTCGGCGACATGCACAAAACGCATGTGCCAAACTAGATGAAAGCCACTAGCCAGGGAATTCGCGAAACGGCACGTGCCCGGCCTGTTTTCAAGGTTCCCCGGCAACACCTTCGCGGGTAACGTTCGTTCATGAGCCTATCCACGGGAGTCGGCGAGCGGCGTCAGCGCGGTCACTCACCTCAGATTGAAGCGGTCCGCCGGGAAATAGACGGGCGTAGTCACGTCGGAGACCCGCAGCGGGCCCGAGAATTCGCCTCGATCTTCCTGCGGAGGGCCCCGGAGGCGTTCCTCCGCAGTCGCAGCGTCTCGGAGCTGACGAACGTCACGTTGGCGGTCCTCGACTTCGTCGAACGCTCGAGACCGGACCACGTCGATGTTTCGGTCGTAAACCCCAGCATCGAGAACGAGGGCTGGGAGGCGCCAGTAACCGTGGTACGCGCCAGCGTGAGCGAACGTCCCTTCGTGGTCGATACGATCCGCGAGTTCCTGCACGACGAGGGGTTGGCCATCGAATTCATGGTCTATCCCCTCCTCGACGTGGAGCGGGATGAGTCGGGCAAGGTGCTCTCCGTGTCCGCCCCGGGGGACCAGGGCGCGAAGGAGGCGTTGGTCCACTGCGAGATCGAGCGCGTGGCGGATCCTGCCACGCTCGCACACATCGAGCTAGAGATTACGCGTTGCCTTGAAGACGTCGTACGGGCCACCGACGACTTTCATCCCATGATCGCCGCGGTCGATGCAGTGGTCGAGGAGCTCTCCGATCAGACCAAGGTCGGGGGGCGCGGGGATGACCTCGCGGAGATCCAAGCCTTCCTGAGATGGCTGCAGGACGGAGGCTTCGTCTTCCTCGGCTACCGCGCCTACGAAGTCCGGGAGGCGGGGGGCGAGAAGAGCATCGGCGTAGTGGAGGGCTCTGGCCTCGGTCTCTTGCGTAACGAGGCGGACTCGGGCTTCTCTGCGCCCGTGCCTCTGGCCGAGCTCAGCGCCCCGCAGCGCGAGCTCGCGCAGGGCGGCCCCGAGCTCATCATCAGCAAGACGAATGCGGAGTCCACCGTCCACCGGCGTGCACGCATGGACTACGTGGGTGTGCGCAGGACGGACGGCGCCGGCCGTACGGTGGGCGAGCATCGCTTCCTGGGCCTCTTCACTTCGAAGGCTTATTCCGACGCAGCGCAGAACATCCCCATCCTGCGGCACAAGCTCGACAGCGTCCTGGCGGACGCGGGCGTGCGGGAAGGCACCCACGATTACAAAGCGATCATTACGATCTTCAACTCGCTGCCCCGGGAGGAGCTGTTCGTCTCGTCGGCCGGGGAGATCGCTGCGGACGTCCGCACGGTGCTCACCTCGTACAGTACCGACGATGTAAAGGTCAGCCTTCGCGAGGATCCGCTTCATCGGGGCCTCTCCGTGATGGTGATCGTGCCCAAGGACCGCTTCTCCGGAGATGTGCGTCGGGACATCGAAACGGCTTTGGTCGACGCGTTCGAGGGTGACGTTCTCAACTACCACCTTGCCCTAGGCGAGGGCGATCAAGCGCGGCTCCACTTCTACATCGCCACTGCTGAAGAGAACATTCAGCGGGTCGCCGCATCCGACCTCGAAGTGACCGTTGGACGCCTCATCCGTACGTGGACCGACCTCGTCGAGGAGCGACTCGAAGAGTCCCGGCCACCGGCCGACGCTCACCGGCTGGCACGAGAGTACGGCGATCGCCTGAGCCCGGAGTATCAGGCTGCGACCAGCCCCGAGGTCGCAGCTACGGATATCAGTGAGCTCGAGCTGATGGTTTCGGGGGATCGGACCATCTCGGTCGTGCTCGCCAATCGCGACCGCGCCGACCAGGTGGCCGGCGTGGAGGGCGCAACCCAACTCAAGCTTTTCCTGCGCGGCGAGCGCCTCGTGCTATCGGACTTCATGCCGATCCTGGACAATCTCGGCCTCCGGGTGATCGCCATGCAGCCCTACGATGTCCGGCGGAACGGATCGCCCGATGCGACCATCTACGTCTTTGCCGTCTTCGACAGGGAGGGGCAGCAGCTCGACGTGGATGGACGGGGAGAGCTGTTGTCGCAAACGCTGCTGGCGGCCCGGGCGGGCGACGCAATCAGTGACCCTCTGAACGCCTTGGTCCTGGCTGCAGGGCTCCACTGGAGAGAGGTCGACGTGCTGCGGGGGTTGGCGGCTTATGCGTTCCAAGTCGGAGCCGTTCCCAGCCGGTCCGCTCTTCCTTCGGCCCTTACCAGCTATCCCGGGCTGGCTCGGGAGCTGTTCGAGCTGTTCCAGACCCGTTTCGATCCGCACGCTTGGGAATCGGCCGAGCAAAGACTCGAGGCGGCCGACGATGTCCGAACGGCGTTCCAGGCTTCTCTGCGCGGCGTGTCCGTGCTCGCCGACGACCGGGCGCTGCGCAGTCTCGAGGGCCTAATCTCCGCGACGCTGCGCACCAACTACTACCGGTGTGGCGGTCGGGCGCCTCGCGTGAGGTCTGGGGGCGTGCCCTACACCTCCTACAAGATCCTCGTGGGCGACATCGAGATCTCCCGACCGGCGGAGCTCCTGTTCGAAGTGTGGGTGTACTCGTCGCGCATGGAGGGCATCCACCTGCGAGGCGCTACCGTAGCGCGGGGCGGCATCCGGTGGAGCGACCGGCCGGACGACTTCCGGACCGAGGTCCTCGGCCTGGTCAAGACACAGATGATCAAGAACGCGGTCATCGTACCGGGTGGCTCCAAGGGCGGATTCATCACGCGGCGAGTTCCTACCGATCCGGACGAGCGCTTCGCCGAGGGCCGAGAGCAGTACCAGACCCTAATGCGTGGCTTGCTCGACCTGACTGACAACCTCGAGGCCGGACGGAGCGTCCCGCCCTCGGGCGTCGTCAGTTATGATCCACCGGACCCCTACCTCGTGGTAGCCGCCGACAAGGGCACGGCCACGTTCTCCGACCTCGCCAACTCGGTGGCGGGGGAGTATGGGTTCTGGCTGGCCGACGCCTTCGCCTCCGGAGGCTCGCACGGGTACGACCACAAAGCCGTTGGCATCACAGCCAGAGGCGGCTGGGAGTGCGTGAAGCGGCACTTCAGGGAGAAGGGCAAGGATATTCAGGCTGAGCCCTTCACCGTTGCGGGCATTGGCGACATGAGCGGGGATGTATTCGGGAACGGCATGCTTCTGTCCGAGCAGATCCGACTCGTAGCTGCGTTCGATCACCGCCACATCTTCATCGACCCAGATCCCGACCCGGCGACGTCGTTCGCCGAGAGGAAGCGCATGTTCGGGCTTGGTCGGTCCAGCTGGGACGACTACGACCGGGACCTCCTGAGCGACGGAGGCATGATCGTGTCGCGGGGCGCCAAGGAGGTTGAGCTGACAGAACCGGCGAGGCGAGTCTTGGGCCTGTCGGATGAGGAAGCCCGGTCGCTGAACGGCGAATCGCTGATCAGGTGCGTATTGCGCGCGCCCGTCGAGCTCCTGTGGAACGGGGGCATCGGCACTTATGTGAAGGCGGACTCCGAGGCTCATGCGGAGGCGGGAAACCCCACGAACGATGCCGTGCGCATCGACGTGAGCGGGCTGCGCTGTGAGGTCGTCGGGGAGGGTGGCAACCTCGGCTTCACGCAGCGGGCCCGGGTGGAGTACGCACTGGGCGGAGGCCGGATCAACACCGATGCTCTGGACAACTCCGGCGGCGTGGACATGTCGGACCACGAGGTGAACCTGAAGATCCTCATGGCTCCCGCTGTCGCGGAGGGGGACATGACGGAGTCACGACGAAACGAAGTGTTGGAGGACCTGACCGAATCGGTGGCCGAGCACGTGCTCCAGAACAATCGCTCTCAGAGCCTCGCCATCTCACTCGATGAGAGAAGGGTGTCGGAGTCCGCCGATGACTTTCGCGACTTCATGTTCGCCCTCGAAAAAGGGGGCGACCTGGACCGAATCTCAGAGGGACTGCCGTCTCGGGACGTGCTCGCCGAACGGAGCGAGGTCGGTCAATCCATGGTACGTCCGGAGCTGTGTGTGCTCCTCGCGTACGCCAAACTCGGCCTGAAGACGGAGCTTCTCAAGAGCGGCCTCCCAGACGACCCGGTCGCGGAGAGCTACCTGGTGGGATATTTCCCACCGTCGGCTTTGGTGGCCGTCGGCCAGTCGCGACTCTCCGCGCATCCGCTTCGCAGGGAGATCGTCGCATGTCAGCTCACCAACGACCTGGTCGACCTCATGGGCGCCACGTTCGTCTACCGGCTCCGGAGGGACGCCGGCTGTAGCGCCGAGCAAGTCGTCAGAGCCTGGTTGGTCGCCTCCAGGCTCGCCGACCACCGCGCCCTCCTGAGGCAAATGGCCGAACAGACCTCCGTGCTGAACGCGCGGGTGGTCACGCGGTGGCTTCTGGGTCTTGGCAGGGTCTTGGAACGAGCGACGCGCTGGGTACTCACGAATGTGAAGCCTGACGTTTCACCTGCCACCATCGTGGCGAGCAACCTCGAAGGGCTCGCGACGCTCCGCGAGGCGTTCGGAGCGGTCGTGGCTGGGGAGGAGCGGGATCTCTTCGAGGCTCGGGTGAAGGAGATCCGTGACCTCGGTGCCGACGAAGTATTCTCGACCCGGCTCATCACGCTGCGCTTTCTCGATCAGCTCCTCGAGATCCTCGAGATCGCCCGCGAGACGGAAACCGACGTTCTCGCGACCGCCAGAGCGTATTATCAGGTATCCGAGCTCTTCGATATTCCTTGGCTTCGCCGCCGGACCTTCTCGGCGGCCGGTGAGGGCCAGTGGGAGCACCGCGCGTCGCAAGCGTTGGCTCAAGATCTGTCTAGGGCGCACCGGAAGTGTGTCGTGGGCGTGGTGTGCGACGGGGACGAAGCGGGGGACTACGTGGCAAAGGTCAGCCCCCGCGACGTGGAGCGCTTCCGCGGGATCCTGGCGGAGCTCCGAGAAGAGGAGTCGGTGGGGTTGGCTGCCGTGTCGGTAGCCGCTCGCGAGCTCTCGGCGGTCGCGGACGGACTCGGGAGGGGCACCGATGTGGAGCGTCGACGTTGAGGCGAGCCGGGTTCACGATCATCGAGCTGCTCGTTGTCTTGTCGATCAGCGCCATCGGGCTCACCTTCGCCGCGCTAGCCTTCACAGGGTACTTTGAGCGTGTGGCCGCGGAGAATGCCGCGCAGGTTTTCGCTCGCGATTTGACACTGGCGCGCAGTTGGGCAGTGCGCTCGCGCGAGCCCGTGGTCATCCGCTTCTATGAGAGCAGCCGCTGGTACGAAGTGCAGACACAAAGCACTGCTACGGAAGTCGCCACGCGTCGCTTCGGGGTGAGCGCCGACATCGACCTGAGCGGCGTTACGCTGGACATGCCGGGAGATTCGCTCGTGTTCGACGCCCGGGGCATCGCGGATCTGAGCGGCGCGGGCGGTCCACTGGGCACCGCGACTTTTTCTTCCGGCGGCGTGATGTACACAGTATCGTTCAATAGTATGGGAGCCTCGAAGATAGACCGGACTTGAGCCGGCGATTATGGTCCACAGCGCGTCCGGCTGGCGGCTTCACGCTTATCGAGGTCATGGGCGCGCTCGTGATCTTTTCCCTGGGTGTTCTGATGGTACTCCAGGTAAGTGGGGCCTTGGGCACCCAAATGCGCTACGCCGGCGCGCGGTCCCAACTCGCGGTCCTCGTGGGCGAGCGCCTCGACTCATTGAGTGCGCTGCCCGTGACTTCCCTGACGGCCGGAACGACGGTGGATACCCTGACCGCCGAAGGACTCGACTTCGAGCGTACGGTGATCATCACGCCCCTGACGGCGGTTCTCGCCAGGATCGAGGTGTCGCTGATTCCGGTGGGCGGTGCGGGCCCGTCCCACTCGGCGACCTCGTACGCGTCGGCCCCCTGGTAGCCCGCTGCGCGGGCTTCACGCTTGTCGAAACGATCATCGCGCTCCTGCTTTCATCCCTGGTGGTGATCTTGGTGAGCGGGACGTTCCTCGTGCAGAGTCAGTACTACTCGTCGCAAAAGCTGCGGGTGGGGGTTCACGACAACGCCCGGGTGGCCACGGAACGGATCGCCGCGGAGATCCGGTCGACCATGCAGGATGGATTCGTCGTGGCAGGCAGGAGAACGCTTACCATTCGCGCCCCTCTCGTTCTCGGCGTGATTTGTAACCGGCTGGGTAGCCAGGACGGGGACATCCACACGGAGGGCGGCGAGACCGCGTTCAACGGCGCCGACATGGCGGGCATAGCGGTTCGTGACGCGAGCACCGGTGCGTGGGACTACCAAACCGCCACCTGGAGCTACATCGACGCCAACAACAGCGCCGCCGCCGACGACTGTGCTGACAACGGCGCGGACACGACCTGGGCCGCATCGGAGTTCCATCGCGTGCAGCACCTGGGAGACCTTTTCAGCCCGACGCCGGTGGAAGGGGACGTCATGATGCTTTTTCGGGAGACGACCTTCAGGATCCAGGCGTCCGTCCTCGATACGATGACCTTGGGGCTGTTCAGGCAGGTGGCCGGAGGGAGTGAAGTTGAGTTCGCGACCGGAATGGACACCACGGCTCAGTTTCAGTACCGGACAGGCGGGGCGACGTATGCGGATACCGTTACGTCCGGGGCGATCGGGAACATCGATGCGGTCCGCATCGTCGCGGATGCACGCCTGCCCGCACGTTCTGGGGTCCTGGAAGACATCACGTTCGGCTGGACGGTCAACGTAGCCGTGAAGAACCTCCCATGAGTCCCGCTCGAAACGTCCTGCCTCGAGAGGGCGGCTTCGTCCTGGTGCTCGTGGTGCTGATGCTGTTCGCCATTTCCGTGGCGGGAGCGGCGGGGTACCTAGTCGTGAACACCGAGTTCAGCATGGCGAGGTACTCGGACCAGGGCGCCGAGGCCGAGACGATTGCACGGGCCGCGTTGAACCGGTTCATCGCGGAGCAATTGGGGGTCGTGGGCGACTCGGTCAGCTACGCGATCGGCAACGGCGTCGGACTGATCACGAGTAGGAAGCTCTTCGAGGCCGACTCGCTCAATCACCTCTATTACATCCGATCCGAAGGGACCGTGACGGACGCCATGACACCCACTCCGGCTCGCCGGGTGATCGGTGCTTACGCGTACCACCGCAAGCGGCCACTGAAGCACTTCGCGGCGGTGATGGTGGCCGCGGACCAAGGCTACTCCTACGGGGCCACCGGCAACGTCGACGGAAATGATCAGAACACCTCAGGTGATTGCGCCGGTGGGGGGCTTCCAGCGACTACCGGCATCATCGCCCGTACGGCGACGGGTGCTCAGGCCGGAGCCCTTCTCAATGGGAGTCCCACCGGCGAGACGTGGACGGGTGGCTTCAACCAAATCTATGACTCGGTCGCGCTCCGGTGGGACATCCTGTCCGACCCGAGTTTCCCCATCGAGTTCGACGGGGCGCCACCCAACTTCGCGTCGCTTCCGGCAGACTCCTTTCCGGTGGTCCGCATGATCGGGCCCCTAGCCCCTGGGAGCAGCTGGAGCGGTCGCGGCGTGCTGATCGTGACGGGCAAGTTCGACCCGGGTCCTTCCTTCAATTGGGACGGGATCGTGCTGGCAGGGGAGGTAGACGACATTAACCAAGGGAATATCCGCGGCATGCTCGTGGGAGCCCTGAACGGCCCGAATCTCCAATCGCCGGTCTACTGGTATGACACAGTTCGCTACTACTCGTGCTACGTCCACGCGGCCAACGAATCGCTGTCGTATCTGGAACTGGTCGAGAACACCGAGTTCGAGGCCCTTTGACAGTGAACTCCTCCCGTCTTGCGTGGTACAGTGAGGGGCGATACATGGTGGGTCACTTGGTCGGCCCCGCATCCGACCGTGATGGTATCCTCTGCGCCCCTGGAGGGCGCTTTTCCACGCAGAAGCCCTGAAGCCCCCAAGCGGAACACAGAATAGAATGCGACCCACGAACACCCGGGATCCGCAGTACTACCATAAGGTCGTCGATTGCCAGTGGGCTTGTCCGGCTCATACGAACGTCCCTGAGTACATCCGACTCATCGCGGACGGCCGGTATACCGAGTCGTACATGCTCAACCGCAAGTCGAATGTCTTCCCCGGCATCCTGGGGCGGACGTGCGATCGCCCGTGCGAGCCGGCCTGTCGACGCGTACGAGTAGAGGACGAGCCGGTCGCGATCTGCCGGCTCAAGCGCGTGGCGGCGGACCTCCGGGACGATGTGACCGACCTCCTGCCCAAGGCTCCCGAGCTTAAGAACGGCAAGCGGGTTGCTCTGATCGGGGCTGGCCCAGCCTCGCTGACCGTCGCCAACGACCTCATGCCGCTGGGCTACGAGGTCGTGATCTTCGAAGCGCTCTCGAAACCGGGCGGCCTGATGAGGACGAACATCCCCTCGTTCCGGCTCCCCGTATCAGTGCTCGAGGAAGAGATGGCCATGATCCTCGACATGGGTGTCGAGGTCCACTACAACCACCGCATCGAAAGTCTCAAGGCGTTGCTCGACGAAGACGACTTCGATGCGGTCTTCGTCGGCACCGGCGCGCCGAAGGGTAAGGAGCTCGACATCCCGGGCCGGGCCGAGGCCGATGCGAACGTCCACATCGGCATCGAGTGGCTCGAGTCCATCCACTTCGGGCACATCGATTCGGTCGGCGAGCGCGTGCTCGTCATCGGGGTCGGAAACACGGCGATGGACTGCTGCCGCAGCTCCAAGCGCATGGGCGGCAACGACATCAAGGTGATGGCCCGCAAGGATCGCCCGTACTTCAAGGCGTCACCATGGGAGCTCGAGGATGCCGAGGACGAGCTGATCGATATCCTCGTGAACCACTCGCCTCAGAAGTTCGTGGTCGACAACGGCCGCCTCACGGGAATGGTATTCGACATCGTCGAATGGACGGAGAACGAGAAGGGTCGCCTCGTCAGCACCAAGCTCGACGAAGTCTTCTTGCCGGCCGACGATGTGATCCTCGCCATTGGGCAGGACAATGCGTTCCCCTGGATCGAGCGCGACATTGGTATCGAGTTCGGTGAGTGGGACATGCCGGTGGTCGACCGCGCGACCTTCATGACGACGCGCGAGGGCGTGTTCGTAGGTGGTGACGCGGCGTGGGGCCCCGAAAACATCATCTGGGCGGTCGAGCACGGTCACCAGGCGGCGATCTCGATCCACAACTACTGCCAGAGTGTGCCCATCACCGAGCGTCCGGCGGATGGCATGAATCTGATCTCCACGAAGATGGGGATCCACGAGTGGCGGTACTCGAACGACTACGATCCCGTCGATCGCACCGACATGCGCTACGTCGAGCTCGAGAAGCGAGTCGCTGACATGAAGATCGAGGCGGAGTTGGGCTTCGATCTCAAAGAGACCGCGCGCGAGGTCGAGCGCTGCCTGAACTGCGACGTGCAGACCGACTTCACGGCGAATCTGTGCATCGAATGCGACGCCTGCGTGGACGTTTGCCCTGTGCTGTGCCTCACAATCACGCACGATGGCGAGGACGACGACCTTCGAGGTCGCCTCATGGCACCCGCCGAGAACCTCGACCAGGCTCTCTATGTCTCAGAGGGGCTACCGCAGACGAAGCGGGTGATGGTGAAGGACGAGGACCTTTGCGTTCACTGCGGACTGTGTGCGGAGCGTTGTCCCACGGCCGCCTGGGACATGGCACAGTTCGACTTGTTGACTCCCTATGCAGGACACGAATCTTGGACCAGCCCAGCGCTAGCCGCGTCAACGACTTCGCCCTAAAGGTCGCGACGGTCAACGGGACCGGCTCAGCAAGCGCGAACGGCCTCCTTCTCCAGGCTCTCTTCCGCATGGGGATCCCCGTGTCCGGGAAGAACGTCTTCCCGTCGAACATCCAGGGACTCCCCACGTGGTACGAGATCCGGGTCAATAAGGACGGCTATACTGCGCGAAGCCCTGAGTTCCAGTTGATCGTAGCGATGAATCCCGAGAGCTATGCACGCGACATCGAGGACGTCGTCTCGGGAGGGTGGGTCCTCTACGACAGCACCAAGGAGCTCAATCACGAGTTCCGACGTGACGACGTCACCTTCATTGGGGTGCCGCTCGCGCGCATGTGCGTCGACCAGTTCGAGGGCGCACGCACGCGCATCCTCATGAAGAACGTCATGTACGTCGGAGCGCTCGTGGCCCTCCTGGACATCGACATGGCTGTCGTGAAGGGAATGGTCGAGGAGAAATTCTCGCACAAGAAGCGGCTCATTGATGCGAACTACCAGGCCATCGACCTGGGCTACAACTACGTCAGGGAGCGCTTCGACCACCCGTTGCCCATTCGCCTCGAGACGATGGATGCGAATGGAAAGTCGGTGATCATTACGGGGAACGCGGCCGCGGCGCTCGGATGCGTTTATGCCGGCGCCACGGTCGGAGCCTGGTATCCGATTACACCGTCGACTTCCTTGATGGATGGCTTCACCGAGTACTGCCATCGCTTCCGCGTGGACCCCGACACAGGCAAGCACAACTTCTGCATCATCCAGGCGGAGGACGAACTTGCTGCCGCGGGGATGGTCATCGGCGCGGCGTGGATGGGCGCACGGTCGTTCACGCCCACGAGCGGTCCCGGGATCTCGCTCATGAGCGAGTTCATCGGACTGGCGTACTATGCCGAAGTGCCCAGCGTGTTCTTCGATGTTCAGCGAACCGGTCCGTCGACGGGCATGCCAACGCGGACCCAGCAGGGCGACCTGCTGCTCTGTGCATATGCCTCCCACGGGGACACGAAGCATATCGTCCTCTTTCCCGCGGATCCGAAGGAGTGCTTCGAGTTCGCAGTGAAGGCGTTCGACCTTGCTGAGCGTTTTCAGACTCCGACGTTCGTGCTGCTGGACCTGGACATCGGCATGAACGACTGGGTCATCCCGCAGCTCGAGTGGGATGACAGCTACGTTCAGGACCGCGGGAAGGTGCTCTCCGCCCAGGAGTTGGATGACATTGAGCGCTTCTATCGCTATCTGGACACGGACGGGGACTTTGTCGCCGCGCGGACACTACCGGGCGTGCATCCCAAGGGGGCGTACTTCACACGTGGGTCCGGGCACGACAAGTACGGGCGCTACACGGAGGATTCGGACGCCTACGTCGAGGTGATGGACCGGCTTCTCAAGAAGGTGGAGTCGGCTGGTGACCACGTGCCGGCTCCCGAAGTTCACCGCGGAAACGCCGCCGCCTCCCATGGCATCATATCGCTTGGCGGATGCCACTGGGCCGTGCTCGAGGCGCGGGACGACCTTGCATCCCGCGGGATCGAAGTCGACTACCTGCGCGTCCGAGGCTTCCCGTTCAATGAAGTCGTCGAGGACTTCCTCGAGGAGCACGACACGATCTTCATTGTCGAGCAGAACCGAGATCAGCAGCTGCGGAAGCTGCTCATCAATGAGACGGAGTGTCCGAAAGAGAAGTTGGTGTCGGTCACGTACTACGGCGGCCAACCACTCAGCAAAGGCCACGTGCTCGAGGGACTCGCCCCTTTCTTGGAGAAGACACTCATGGAGGTGGGATCGTGAGTTACATCACCAAGCCGGTCGCGCGTCATCCCAGGATGCCGGTGAATGCGCTGGGCCTGACTGCCCGGGACTATGAGGGTTCGATGTCGACGCTTTGCGCCGGCTGCGGACACGACTCGGTCACAGCTGCCCTGATCCAGGCCTTCTTCGAGTTGGACGTCGAGCCGCATCGTCTTGCGAAGCTCTCCGGCATCGGATGCTCGTCCAAGACGCCGACGTACTTCGTGCGCGACGCCCACGGCTTCAACTCCGTACATGGGCGCATGCCCTCGATTGCGGCAGGGGCCAACGCCGCGAACAAGGATCTGCTCTACGTGGGCATCTCGGGCGACGGCGATTCGCTGTCCATCGGGCTTGGCCAGCTGTGCCACGCCATCCGGCGCAACGTGAACATGCTTTATGTCATGGAGAACAACGGGGTGTATGGGCTGACCAAGGGTCAGTTCTCGGCCTCGGCCGACATTGGTAGCACGTCGAAAGGCGGCGTAGCCAACCGGCAGGGACCGATCAACCCGGTGGACCTAGCGCTCTCGCTAGGCGCCACGTTTGTGGCCCGGTCGTTCTCGGGTGATAAGGGTCAGCTCGTGCCGATCCTCAAGGCGGGCATGAGTCACAGCGGCTTCGCCTTCATCGACGTGATCTCGCCGTGCGTCACGTTCAACGACCACAAGGGATCGACGAAGAGCTATGCGCACACGCGCGAGCACATGCATGAGGTCATTGAGACCGACTTCGTTCCACTGCGCGCAGAGATCAAGACGGCGTACGCAGAGGGCTCGGTGAAAGCTGTCACGATGCACGACGGCAGCGTCGTTCGGCTGCGGAAAGTCGATGACAAGTACAACGCGTCCGACCGCGGCGCAGTGCTGGAGTATCTCACCGAGGTCCGGGGCAGGGGGGAGATCGCCACCGGTCTCCTGTATCTGGAGGAGGGTGGCGAGGACATGCACGGCTTCGAGAACACCGTGGACACGCCGCTCGTGAAGGTGCCGTACGAGACGCTATGCCCCGGCTCCGGCGCCCTGAGCGACTTGCAGAAGGAGTGGCGGTAAGGTTTCGAAACCGTCTGACCTACCGGAGGAAGGCGAACACGACCGCCAAGATAGCGGCGGCCGCCACCACGGTCAGCGTGATCTTGACCCGACTCCAGGGTCGCTGGCCCTGAACCTCACCGCTGCGGGCGTTCACGAGGAAGCGGTAGACCTTGGACTTGTATCGGTAGGAGCAGATCCACATCGGCAGCAGCACGTGCTTGTATGTGAGGTCGCTGTGACGGGTCTGCACGGAGTGGATCCGCTGGTGGTCCCCCCCGATGTCGCGTGCCACGTCGCCGCGGATGACCTGATCCATACGTTCAGTCGCGCGAGACCAGCCCTGCCTGAGGTCGATTTGGTACCGTTCGGCGATGAAGCCCGACAAGTACTCATCGGCGTATGATACGAGGTTCCCTAGATCCCAGGGTTCGAGGTCTTCAGCGAGGTCACGGGGGAGAGAGTTCGAGCCCACCACCAGTAGGTCGTCGAAGTTTCGAGCTACGATGCCGCTAGCCGGACGCCAGCGGATCTCGGTTGTCTGGTAGGGCTCCGTGACTCTCTGACCGTTCCGCACGACGGTGCGCGTCCTGGTCACCACGTAGTTGTCGCCCCTCTGGCCGGTGTAGCGACTCACAGTGGACGCGTCGTAGGTCCAATACGGGGCGTAGAGCCCTTGGAGCCGGTCCTCGAGCCTCGCCAGTTTGCGCAACGCATTCGGGGCGAACCAGAGCTTGCTGACCCACCTGCGAAACAGTTCTGTCGCCCGGGCTCTCGCGATGGTGAACGGGAGGAGCGCCTGCGGTTTGATGAGTCGCTGCGACCGGGCGGTCGTGACGATGCTCGACCCGCAATACGGGCACGGGAAGGCTTCCGCAGACTCGGGCGGCTCCACGAGCGCGGCGCAGGAGCCGCACGAAACCGACTCGACATCTTCCAGGTCCGCGTCCTGCCCCAGCTCGGCCAGGTCCGCGACGAAGTCGCGTTCCCCCACCGCATCGATCGATGACGGGATCGCGGTTTGATGCCCACAGTAGGGACACTCCAGTGAGTCGGTGCCCGGCGCGAACTCGACCCTTGCACCGCACTGGGTGCAAGGGAACTGGCGGACCCCTTCGGCAATCAATGGACTCTTCGTGCCGCTCGGCCTAGCTCGGTGGCAGAGGAGGCGGAACGGCGCCGAAGAGCTTGGCGACGGCCTCGACCGAACTCGCCGGGGCCCACTCCGCCATGCCCTCGGCCCAAACGAGCGTCTCCTTGGTCACTTGGCCCGCCCTGATCTGTTCCTTGAGGGCCTCGGTGCCGAAAGGCCCGGTCTGCTTTCCGTCCATCGCCGCGTAGAACTGGGCCCCCTGCGGAATCGGAGGCGGCTTGGCCCCCGTGGGCTGACCTGCCCCCTGCTGAGGAGGGTTCAGCGCCTGCCCGATCTGGCTGGCCATGGCGAAGCCCAGGCCCGCGCCCATTCCTCCGGCGGCCATCCCACCGCCGTCGGGGCTGTTGGCGGCGTCTCCTATCGCGGTGGCCGCCTGGTACTGGGTGTAGGCGGAAAGGTCGCCGATAACGCCCATGCTCGTTCGCTTGTCGAGCGCCTCCTCCACCGCAGGCGGCATCGAAACGTTTTCGACGAGGAGGGTGCGTAGCTCGAGTCCGTACGACGCTAGATCGCTCCTCACTCGGTCGTCGAGCTTGGCACCCAACTCGTCGTAGTTGGCGGCCATATCGAGCACGGGGATCCCCGAGGAGGCCATCGCGTCGGAGAAGCGGGCGACAAGGATGTTCCGGATCTGGTCCGTGACCTCAGCGGTCGTGAAGTGTCCGTCCGTGCCGACGATCTCCTTGATGAAGACTCCCGGATCTGAGACGCGGACCGCATACGTCCCGAACGCGCGCACCCTTACAGGGCCGAACTCCGGGTCGCGCATCGTTACAGGATTCTTCGTCCCCCACTTCTGATCCGTGAACTGGCGCGTGCTGACGAAGTAGACCTCTGCCTTGAACGGACTCTCGAAGCCGTACTTCCAGCCCTTGAGCGTGGCGAGGATCGGCAGGTTCTCCGTCTCGAGGGCGTACATACCGGGCGGAAAGACGTCTGCCAGCTGACCCTCATCGATGAAGACGGCGGCCTGTCCTTCGCGGACGGTGAGCTGGGCCCCGTGCTTGATCTCGTGGTTGTGCCGCCGAAAGCGATACACGAGCGTGTCGGCGCTGTCGTCGGTCCACTCGATGACATCGATGAACTCGCCCTTGATCTTGTCGAAAAGACCCATGTTCTGCTCCATGCTGGATGTCCGAACGGCCATAATACACCCGCAGTTCCTCTTACGCTGAACATACGAATGTTGGGGCGAGAGTCATCACTCTGGCTCTTAGAACGTCAGCCGAAGCGCGAACAGTTGTACCGAGCTCTGCGCGCTGTCGCTGTACGTAAGCGCACTATATACGCCGCCCAGCAGTGCTCCTGTCGTGGCACCGATGAATGTCCCGGAGAGCACCCCCGGTTCGTCTCCACGTGTCCGGAGGGCCTCGATGGTGAACCCTGCCACGGCCCCAGCCAGGGCCCCCAGTCCCGCCCCGTAGATCGCGCGATGCTGCCGTTCGCCATCGCCTGAGAGCGCGATGCCTCCACCGACGAGCGCACCGAAGGTGCCACCCCAGACCCACAGCCCCTGATTCACCGTAGACATGCCACCGGTCAGTCTCCCTAACGCGATCGCCGTGCCGGTCGCGGCGACGAAGCCCGTCGCCCCGAGGACCGCAGCGCAGGTGAGCTCACAGGGCTCTGAGAACTGCGCCGTGACCTCCGTCGGGGGCCGTAGGAGCAAGAGGCTGAGCGTCACACCCGCCACGCATACAAGGCGCGCGCTCCCGAGCGGGCTTTGGACGGCTCCCTCTCTCACTACCGTGCTGCGCTCGCGAGGCCGGCCTCGGGGCACGCGCCGAAGTTGCCGTTCACGGACAGTAGACATGCGAACACGGCACGAACCTCACCGCCCCCGAGGTCCCTGGCGAAGACGGTGAGCGCGACATCTTCGGGCGTGAAGTCCAGTCGCATATACCCGAAGCCATCGGTCGCGAAGCGACCCCCATCGACCCGTCGCGATCGTTCGCTCTTGGCAGCTGCGCCGCTCACGAGCTGGAAGGCAGGGGCGTCGGACTCCGCCATGCCGATCACCTGTAGGGTGTGGTCATGGCCCGCCGCTTGCGCGAGCGGGCGGACCCCGCTCGCCGCGATCGCCGCGCGGAGTCGGCGCACCATCGTCGCATACCGCCGAGATGACAGATCCTGAATAGCGGCTCCAGCTTTGCGGGCCAGGTAGTACACGAAGGGTCCACGCTCGAGCAGAGCCACGTTTCCCCCGTGGGGGCCTCCACTCACCAGCGGGTGGTGCGACAGCAGCACGACAGGCCGTTCACGGTTCATGCGCAGGTCGGCGCTGAGGCGAGCGTAGAAGTCATCGGCGCTGCCGCAATGCTGCTCGGGGCTCCTCAGGAGCCATTCCGTGTCGATCAGGACGAGGTGGACCGACGCCCCGACGTCGAGGGTGGCGGGGCCTGGACACCCGTCGCCGGGCAGAAACCGTATGTCGCGACCCGGGGCGACGCGCTCGACCCAGTCCCGCTGCCTCGCGATCGCTGCCTGTCCCTCCAACACCGACGCCCCATTGGCCCAGTCGTGGTTACCGGGCAAGAACACTCCCCGGACATTGGGGCCGGTGCCGAGCGCCCGGACCTGGCCTGCCAGCTTCTCCGTGTCCTCCTCGGTGGGGTCGGTCGGTAGACCCTGGTCGTACACATTGTCCCCGAGGAACGCCACCGTGATCGGCGGGCTTGCGAGGAGGCGTGAGACGGACTCGATGTCCTGGCGGAGATGCGTCAGTACGGCATCCCGAGCTTCGTTCACCTCGCCTGCGTCTCCGATGAGATAGACGACAGCTTCGATGGGGTCCGCGACCGGGGCGGCGAGAGCCACGGGCTCGTACCTGATCTGCTGCGGGGTACACACAGTCAGGCAGGCGACGAGCGGAGCGAGGAAACGCAGTCCACGGGGGTGTACCAATCGGTGTGCGCCTATCGGGATCGCAGCACCACGGGCGCCCGGGCCGTCGTGACCGGCCTGCCTCGCGTGCCGAGTTCAAGGTAGAGTCGACTCGCTACGAGGTCAGCGCGCACGGCTTCGCTCAACGCGACTTCCCCCGAAGCGGACAGAATGCCCGGGCCCGAGAGGTGTGCGGCAACCGACCACCGACCCTCTCCGTCCGCGTGACGGAGCACGACGGCGTAGACGTCTGTGGCCGCGGCGCCCGTCACCGAGATATCGTACCGGAGTCGGCGGGCCGTGGCGTCGTAGTCGAAGCGCCCGGTCACTTCGGCCGTGCCCGTCGAGGCACGCGTCTCAGCCGATGCCGATACCGCGGCATCGGGCATGCGCAAGGAAGGCGCAGTCGGTGGCGCGCGGCGGAGGTCAGTCCCTCGCTCGAACGCATATCCGATTTCGATCAGCCCGGCGTCGTCGAAGGGGCGTCCCAGAAGCTCCATGCCCACGGGGAGCTCGTCCGTCCATCCCGCTGGGATGGCCAGGGCGGGAAGGCCTGTGTGGGCGCTGAGCTGACAGCCTGAACCACCCTGCGGGTCGCCGATTCTTGCGGCGACCCGCCGAATCGTCGGGTAGGCGAGGACGTCCAGACTACGCGCGTTCATCTCGGCCAGGATGGTGTCCTTGAGGGACGCACGCGCCGTCAGAGCCGCACGGTACTCCTCGCTGTCGCGTTCGGCGGGCTCGTTCCAACGCCGCATGGTTCCCATGATGGCGTCGTGGATAAGCCCGAGCTCGATCATTTCACCGAGGGATCCCACGGGCGCGTCTGGTACAGCGGCCAGATAATCGATCAGGTCCCACTTGAACTCGTGCCCGATGACGCTGGACCCGGCCATCAGGGCCTGGAAGTCGGAGAGCTCGACCGTCACGAGTGTGGCGCCGAGCGCCTCCATGCGCAGGAGCGCGCCCCGCACGATCTCTCCGACCGCGGCGTCTTCCGGATCGTCGCCAAAAAGGGGCTCGAACACGCCGATGCGCGCTCCATCGAGCGCGTCCTCGTTTAGCGCGCCGGCGAAGTTCGGAAGCTCTCGGCCATCGAGGGCGCCGGTCGCGGGATCGGCCGCATCGGTTCCGATCGTCAGGTCCAATGCGATCGCGAGGTCCTCGATGCTGCGGGCGAGCGGCCCACCGACGTCCTGCGTGTGTGAGAGCGGGACGATGCCGTCGATGCTGGAGAGTCCCTTCGTCGGCCGCAGCCCTACCAGGTTGTTGTGTGCCGCGGGGATTCGGATCGAGCCGCACGTATCGCTCCCCCATCCGATTGCAGCGAAGCTCGCTGCGATCGCGGCACCCGTGCCTCCGCTCGAGCCACCCGGATTTCTGGTGGGGTCGTAGGGATTCAGGGTCTGGCCGCCAAGCGAACCGATCGTTGTGATGCCGCTGGCGAGCTCGTGCATGTTCGTCTTGCCGAGGATGACCGCACCGGCCTCGCGGAGTTTCCGCACCTGGAACGCGTCGTCCGCCGCGACGAGGCCCGCCAGCGCGAGCGAGCCCGCGCTCGTCGGCATGTCGAAGGTGTCGTAGTTGTCCTTCACTACGACCGGGATCCCGTGCAGCGGACTCCGAGGTCCACGCGTTGCGCGCTCTCGGTCGAGCGCCTCGGCCTCGGCTCGTGCATTCGGATTCAACCGCAGCATCGCGTTCAACTTCGAGCCGCCCCGGTCGTACGCCTCGATGCGCGCGAGGTAGGCCGCGGTGATCTCGGCCGAGGTGGTCTGGCCCGAGGCCATTGCCTCCTGGAGGTCGCGAATGGATGCCTCAGCCACCTCCACCTGGGCCGCCGCCGGACGGGGGCTGGCCATGAGAACCGCAGCCAGACTCACTGCCAGCAGCGCGGTGAGATGCCGAATGCGCACCGACACGACCGTGTCCGCGGACCAGATGGCCGCGAGGCGTCGAGTACGACTTTCGGTCACTTCGGCACCATCGGCGGGTCTCCTTGCCTTCAAGATGCCGCGCTCGGATCACCGCGGGCAACACCCATTCTAGCCGACCGTGATTGGCCCCCTACACCGCGGAGCGTCTGTCTTCGCCTTTTTTGTGCAAGTCGTCCTCTCTGTCACGTCTCATCCAACGCAGCACACACGCGACGCATAAGCCGGGCTCCGTCTAGTCGGCTCTACATAGACAAGACGTTTATACAGGAGGCTCGACATGCGACGAATACTTACACTGGTGGCCACGCTCACAGCGGCGACCGTTCCATCCGCCATCGATTCCTCGCCTAGCAACGACTCGGTGCCCCAGCAGGTAACCACTGCCCAGCAGTCGACGGCGGCCCAACGTGAGTCGGTGTCGATCACGGTGTACAACCAGAACTTCGGCCTGGTGCGCGAGCTCAGGACGCTCGACCTCCCTTCCGGAAGGGTCTCCTTGGAGTATGGCGACGTCGCTTCCGGCATCCAGCCGGAGACGGTGCATATCCGCCCCATCGGCGGCCGAGGCCTGCAAGTGCTGGAGCAGAACTACCAATTCGATTTACTGAATCCACAGAAGCTTCTGGAGAAGTACGTCGGTCGTATGGTCAACGTGTACCGCACGAACCCCCAGACCGGTGAGGAGCAGGTCGTCGAGGCGGAGGTCCTGTCCGTGAACGGTGGTCCCATCCTGCGCATCGGTGACGAGATCACGTTCAACTACCCAGGTCGCTTCGGATTCCCCGAGGTTCCTGACAACCTCATCGCCGAGCCGACGCTTCTTTGGCGCCTCGACGCGGGCGGGGGGGACCAGCAGGTCGAAGTCTCCTACCTCACCCAGAGCATGAATTGGAAGTCGGACTACGTGATGGTCCTCAACGAGGACGACGATGAAGCTGGGTTGACCGGCTGGGTCACGCTCACGAACCAGAGCGGCACCTCCTATGAGGGTGCGCAGCTTCAGCTCGTAGCCGGAGACGTCCAACGGGTGCAGAACAACATGGCACCTGCTGCGATGCGACGCGCGATGATGGCTGACGCCGTGCAGGAGTCCGCCGGGTTCAGCGAGGAGAGTTTCTTCGAGTACCACCTGTACACGTTGGGCCGCCCAGCCGACCTCATGAACAACGAGCAGAAGCAGGTCACGCTGCTCGAGGCCGAGCAGTTCGGCGTCGACAAACGCCTCATCTTCCACGGCGCAACGCACTACTACCGAGGGCAGTACGGCCAAGTGACGTCGAACCAGAAGGTGGGTGTCTTCCTGGACTTCGAGAACAGCGAGCGAAACGGCCTCGGCATGCCCCTGCCGAAGGGAGTGGTGCGCGTGTACAAGCGGGACGGATCAGGCGCGCAGCAGTTCATCGGTGAGGATCTGATCGATCACACGCCTCGCGACGAGACGCTCCGCATCAAGATGGGCGAGGCGTTCGACGTGGTCGGTGACCGGCTCCAGATGGACTACGACGTGATCTCGAACTGCGTGTCGGAGAGCACCTGGCAGATCGACCTGCGGAACCACAAGGACGAAGACGTCGAGGTCATGCTCGTCGAGCCCGTCGGCGGCGACTGGCAGATCCTGTCTTCGAGCCACGAGTACTCGCGGACGGACGCGTGGACGTTCACGATGTCCCCGACAGTGCCGGCCAACGGCGAAACGACGGTGCGGTACCGGGTGCGCGTACGCTGGTGCTGAGCTAGGTCGCGCCCTGCATTGCGGGGTCCGAAAACAGAGAGGCGGCCGGGTAAGGACCCGGCCGCCTCTTCTTTCTTGTTAAACGCTTGGCGCGTCAGCGCGTAACGCGCAGGCCCTCGATGCGCACGCCAGGAATCACGTGGTTGACGCGTACGCCCCACATCCCGTCGCTGCGAGCGGCCATGCCGGTCTTGGGTGCCGTATGGACAACCGTACCGTTCACGACGAACTGGGTCTCGTCGGCCCCTACACGCACCTGGAGCTGGTTGGTCGACTGACCGTTGGCTCCGGGCTGCGCGATGGCCGCGTTGGCCGTACGACCCATGATGTCATGGACAGTCTCGTTCCCCGCCCGGTGCCGGATGACGAACGTGCCGTTCTGGCCGACGAGGAAGTAGATGTAGTTCTCCTGTGCTCCCTCGAGCGCACCCGCTCCGTAGATCAACCCGTAGTAGTTCACGTGTCCGCTCGGTGCGAGCAGCGTGAACGTCCCTTCGAGGGTATATGCGCCGGACGCCGTGTTGGCGGGGTTCCAGAGCGTGACGGCGGGGCCCGTGTGGACCTCCAATCCGTTCGTGAGGCTGACAACCCGGACCTCGGGGACGTCGTCGGGATCGTTCGCGTTGGTGCTGTGGTCGACGCGCATCTGCCATCCAGCCGGTGCCTGAGCAGTGACCGGAACGGCAATAAGTAGGGCGAAGACCGCCATCGTGAGGCGACGGATCATTGCTTGCACTCCTGAATGAATTGGCGAACGGACAGTATACAGCGGGCCCTCGAAGCAGGCACGTAGCGTTCGCATGGGTACCGCGATGCGTACGCGCCGCGTTCGGCCAAGGTTCCCTTAAGCTCCTTGGACCGCCCGCTTCACGAGGTTCTGCATCAGCGGAACCTTGAACTGATTGAAGGCGAGGGGCTCCGCTCCCTGTACGGCCGCCGCGCCGGCCGACGTGGCGACTTGATCGCTCCGCGTCTGTCCTCGTACGAGTCGCTCCGCACTGCGTGCTCGCCGCGGAATGCACTGCACCGCGCCGCACACGATGCGCGCGTCCGCCACGGTCGATCCGTCCATGCGAAACGCGGCCGCAACGTTGACCAACGGAAAGTCCCAGACGTTGCGGTCGGCCACCTTTTCGAAGTAGAAGCTCGCATTGGCCCACGCGTTGGGGAGTCGAATCGCAACCAGGAGATCTTCGGGCTCCAGAACGGTCATGCGGCGGATATCCACGGAAGGCTCCATAAAGAAGTCCGCCGCGTTGATGACCCGCTGGCCACGGCGATTCCGCACCACCATCTGCGCGTCCAGTGCCACGACCGCGGGAGCGCAGTCGGACGGAGTCACTGCCACGCAGCGACTCGCGCCAAAGACGGCATGTTCCCGGTTCATCGCCTCGGGCGCCGCGGCGTAGCACGTGTTCCCGCCTGCCCGGTAGCACTTCACGCCATAGCGGTAGTACCAGCAACGCGTGTCCTGACAGAGGTTGCCGCCCAGCGTTCCTGCGTTGCGGATCTGCGGGCTGGCGACGTGTCGAGCGGCGTCGGCGAGTAGGCTGAAGCGCTCTTGGATCAGCCCGTTGGTCTCGACCTCCGTGAGCGTCGTGAGCGCGCCGATCTCGATGCCGTCTGACGTCTCGCGGATCCCCCGCAGCTCATCGATCCCCTCCAAGTCGATCACCGCCGTGGGGCCCTTACCCCGGTTCTTCAGCCAGTCCAGGCTGTCGTACCCGCCGGCGAGTCGCCAACCGCGATCGCCGTAACGGTCCAGGAGGTCCAGCGCGGTCTCGACGTCGGCGGGCTGGAAGAGCTCGAAGCCCGCCATCATGTCCTTCATCATGGGCTCGTCCTCACTGGGTGTTGACCTGGAGCGGACGGTGCGACTGCGACCGGCCGGCGATGGCGTTGATGATCATGTCGGCGACGACTGGCGTGCGATTGAAGTAGAAACCTCCGAGCGCGTCGGAGATGGCGCACAGGAGCGCGGCGCCGGCGCACCCCATGAGCGGTTCTCCGATTCCCTTCACACCGACGGGATTCTCCGGGTCGGCCTGGTCCACGGCGGCCCAGCCCATCTCGGACGGGACGTCGAGGTACGACGGTGGCTTGGCTTGGTGTAGGCCCACCGAGCCAGGGAGTCCCCAGCGCGGGTCGTAGACGTGCCGCTCGGCGCCCGCCATGCCGAAGCCCATGACACCGCCGCCGCGGATCTGAGTGGCGAGGCTCTGCGGATGCAACACGACACCGCAATCAGCCACGCCCAGGTAGTCCAAGATCTCGTAGCGACCGGTTTCAACATCCAACTCGATTTCGACGAAGCCCGCGGCCAACGCGGGTACGGTGCCCCGGCGCTCGAGATTGTCGCGGGCTACGCCGACGAGGCCGCTACCTGCGAGTTGCTCGACAGAGCGCCTCGTCATGGCGTTGATGTCGTCAGGGACCTCCCGGCCGCTGTACCGACCGCCGAGCTCGATGGCTGCCGTAGCAGCCTGAGCGTAGGTTATGCGCCGAGAGGGGTTCGCCCGTTGGAAGACTACTTCGTTCGCTACGTCGTAGTCGCGTGACGATCCTCCCAGTTCCAGCGCTGCAATCTCCTTCAGCTTCTGCAGCGCATCCATGCCGGCCGCGTAGTTCGTGCGCGTCATGGTGAAGGAGGTATTGCTGCCGAACTGCCCGTTGTTCCAGGGCAGCCCTCTGCTCGAGTCACCCCGGTGGATCTCGCAGTTGGCCCAGTCGTATCCCAGAACCTCTGCGGCCACCCGCGACGTCGACGCGTACGAATAGGTGCCCAGGTTGCCCACCCCGGTGTGGATGTGGAGCCGTCCGTCCGGAGTGATGCGCACGAGCCCGTCGAAGCCGTTCGAGCCGGCGGAGTGAAACGCCTGTCCAACGCCGACGCCTCGCACCTTGGAGCCCTCACGCTGGCCACTTCGTGCGCGCCGTTCGGCCCACCCGAATTGTTCAGCGCCCATGTCGAGCGCTTCGCGGAGGTACGCGCTCGAGATTGGACCCTGGCTGCCGCCGTACCCCGACTCGTGGGTCGGGGCGTTGATTCGCCGAATGGCGACCTGATCGAGCCCCAACTCGCGGGCGGCCTTGTCGATGAGCGGCTCCATGGCCGTGTGCATCTGGTTCTGGCCAGGACCGCGCTGGGCCCCTCGCGGGGGAGTGTTCGTCAGGATCGCGATGCCGCGATAGCGCATGTTAACCGGGGTGTAGACGATGCTGACGGCGCTGGCGGCGCTTCCCAAGTCTCCGAATCCCTGGTTCGGTCCGTTCTCCTGCACGATGTACAGATCGACCGCGAGCAGCCGTCCATCCGTGCGGAATCCCATCTTCAGGCGCCCCTGGAAGCCAGGCCGCGCAGACCCCAGGAAGTACTCCTCGGCGCGGCTTATGCGCATCATGACCGGCCGGCCACCGACCTTGCGTGACATGTGAGCTGGGATCGACATGACGGGATAAGCACTCCCCTTCGACCCGAAACCGCCCCCGCAGTACTCAGCGATGAAGACCAGATTCTCCGGCTCGACGCCGATGTACTCGGCAGCGCCAGGCAGGGTGAGCGCCTGGCTCTGGGACGACGCGTGCAGGTAGCACTTCCCGTTCTCCCAATAGGCGAACGCCGAACGCGGCTCCATCGAGTGATGCGAGGTGCTGGCCGTGACGAAGCTTTCCTCCAGCACCAACGCAGACTCTGCGAAGCCAGCGTCGATGTCCCCATACGCCCATTCCTCTCCGGGCTGGCCCATGGGCAAGTGTGTGCCCGCCTCATCGAAATCCGCTTGGGACCACTTGATTTCTCGGATGCCTTCTCGCGGCACGATCGTGTTGCCGTCCGTGCGCGCGTTCGGGCCGCCGGGTCGTAGACTCCTCAACGGATCGACACAGAAGTCGAGGGGCTCGAGGTCGAGCTTGATCGCCTGGATTGCGTTGTGTGCCGTGGTTTCATCGACCGCGGCGATCGCGAGGATCGGCTCACCGACAAAGTGGGGCTCGTAGGTGAGGATGTTGTTTGCGGGGCCGGGCTGCTCCGGGACGTCGTCGGGAAGCAGGATCTCGACCACGCCGGGCATGGCCAATGCGGCCGACGCATCGATGCTCCGCACGCGTGCGTGCGGCATGGGGCTGAGGAGGAGGCGACAGAACAGCATCCCGTCCCGCCGGAAATCCTCCGCGTACCTCGCGCGGCCAGTGACCTTCCCGAAGATGTCTGGTGGCGTGAAGTCTTTGCCGATCAGCTCAGCCATGTCAGGCCTCCCTCGCGGCACGCATCACGCCGTCGAGATAGTTATGGTAAGCGCCACAGCGACAGAGATTTCCGGACATCGCGACGCGCGCTTCCTCCCGGGTCGGATTCGGGTTGCGGTCGAGCAACGCGACCGCGGCCATGACCTGCCCGGGGGTGCAGAAGCCGCATTGGGGAGACAGCTCGGCGACGAACGCCTGCTGCACCGGGTGTAGCTCGCCGTTCGGGCCCGCGAGCCCCTCGACCGTGGTTATTTCACGGCCCCGTACGCGGTGCGTCAGCGTCGAACAGGAGTAGTGCGTCACGCCCCCGATCAGAACCGTGCACGCGCCACACTCCGCCCGGTCGCACCCGAGCTTGGTGCCGGTGAGACCGAGCTTGTAGCGGAGCGTCATGGCCAAGGTCTCGCCGGGCAGGACATCCACCCGCCTGGTTTGGCCGTTCACATCGAGCGAGATGAGGCGCTCGACGCCCCCTGCGGTCTGGGCGGGCAACGGCGTCGTGCAGCCGGCGCCGAAGTACGAAAGGCCGGCTACGGTAGCTCCAGACGCAACGATTCCTTTGATGAAGTCGCGTCGAGACCAACTGGTCGAGCGGGCATCAGCGAGGATGATCTCCGGGGCCTGGGCCGCAGCCATGGCGGTCGGCAGGCCCCGCGTGGTGCCGGCCGGGCCGAACCCGGAAAGGTCCGAATCGCTCACGGGGCGCTCCTGTGCGAGGGACGTATCAGTAGGGTACGGGCCGCGTCCGCGCCGGGCAACGCCGCCGTTGGCGGACTGGTCGCTCTGCGGCTTAGGTTGGCCCGCCCACACATATGCCCCCCGGAAACGACGGTTCGTTTCGCGCTGGGCCGACCCCTGAGGTCCTATCAGCCAACAGGCGCACTTCACGGACGAGGGCCCGTCCCGTCGCAAGGAGAGGGTCCGTCTCATCTCCATGATGGGGCTCTACTTCACGGTGCTCGTGGCCGTGGGCATCCTGCGGCCGATAAAGAACGCGCTGGCCTTGGACGGCCTCGCCGAGGGCGACTTCTATCAGGTCTATCTGGTGAGCGCGCTCGTGGTTCTGTTCGCGCCCATCTTCAACCACCTCGGCGATCGCATCGCGTGGCGGAAGCTCATCCCGGGCACTGCCATTTTCTTCGCGCTGAATCTTCTCCTCTTCCGGGCGGTTTACTCGGAGGGCAGCGCCGTGCTTGGGATGGTCTTCTACGGCTGGTACGACCTCTTCTCCGCCGTGCTGGTGACCCAGTTCTTCATGGCGTTGCAGGTCTTCTTCAACGCGCGGGACGCGAAGGCTGCCGTGCCGCTCGTCATTGCGGCCGGGTCGATGGGTGTGGTGTTCGGCGGGGTTATCACCGGACTCTTCGCTCGCACGGTGGGGACGCCGAACCTGCTCGTCGTGGCGGCGGCCTTCGTCAGCTTGTTCGCCATGGCTCTCCCGTTCATCTGGACGGGATATCCGGCCGTTCGGCCCGCGGGGCGTCGCGTCGGCGCCGAGAAGCGGCGAGAGGGTGTGGCCGAGGGCTTCGTCAACGTGTTCTCGAACCAGCACATTCGGCTCATCGCCGGGCTCGTGCTGGTGACGGTGCTCGTGAAGCAGATCGTCGACTATCAGTTCAACGAAGCCTCGTCCGTTTTCCTCGGCGGGGACCGCGACGCTATCAGCTCCTTCCAGGGCTACGTGTTCGGGGTGAAGGACGCCCTTCCCATTCTGGTCCTCTTGCCTCTCGGGCCACTCCTGAAGCGGTACGGGGTCGGGCTCGCTGTGCTCATGCTCCCGGTCGTCATGCTCGGCTCCACCGTTGCCTTGGCGGTCGCGTTCAGCGTCTGGACCGCGACGGTCGCGAAGGCCGCGGACTCGATGTTCCGCTATTCAGCTGAGCGCACCGCGAGGGAGATCCTTTATGTACCGGTGCCCACGGAACTGAAGCTCAAGGCCAAGGCGTACATCGACGTGGCCGTCGAGAAGGGCCTTGGAAAGGTCTTGGCCGGCCTGCTCATTTGGGTCTTCGTGGCCTTTCTGGACTATCGGAGTGCCACGTGGTTGGCGGTGGGTCTCTCCATCGTCTGGTGCTTGATGGCCTGGGCCGCGAAGCGGCAGTACGTGGCGGTGCTTGCGACCTCGATCCGCGGACGATTCGCGAATCTCGAAGGGGGCTTCGCCTCTCTTACGGAGCGCAGCACCCTCGCGATGGTCGAAGCCGCACTCCGCAGCGACGATGCAGTAGAAGTCGCATTCGGCCTCGACCTCGTCGAGCAGGCGGGCACGGTCGACGCGAAGCATTTGGCAGATGAGCTCGAGCTACTCCTCGGGCACGCCGATGAGGAAATCCGGGTGCGATCGGTGCGTCTGCTGGCCCGCTTCCCCGAGTTGGCCGCAGACGACGTGCTACGCGAGGCGTTGCAGGATCCGAGCGACCGTGTGGCCGAAGCATCCGTGGGGGCGGTGGTCGCCGCCTGCCCGGACGAGCAAGCGGTCCAGGCAGTGATTCGGGAGCTCCTCGGCTCACCGCACGACCGTGTCCGTCTCGCGGCTCTGAGTTGGCTCCTCCATGCCGACACGGACGGCGCGAGTGCTCGGCGACTCGCCGCAGAGCGAGTAGAAGCACTCATGCCGCGGGCCGAAGCTGGGCCCGGCCTGGTCGACGCCCTTGGCAGACTGGGAGGCGCGTCGCGCCGAGAGCTCGCGGTGGCGGGTGGACTTCTGGACGATGGCGCCCTCAAAGAGGGGATCCTGTCCAGCCTGCTCGCCGATGCCGACGAAACCGTGAGTGGACTCGCCATCGCCACCGTGGGACGCGCGGGCTCGACGACGCTCCGGAACCGGCTCGTGTCGATGCTGGCCGACCCCTCCGCGAGGGGCCGGGTCAAGGAGGGCCTCGTCAGCGCGGGGCCGTCCGTGGTGGCTATGTGTGCGCAACGGCTCGGTGATGCCACGGAGGCTGCTGGGGTACGTGCCCGCCTGGCTCAAGTGCTCGCTCACATACCGGAGCAGGGGTCGGTCGCGGTCCTGGAGCAGACACTCGGCGACGCCAAGGCTCCGTGGGAGGTCCGGTACGCCGCGCTCAAGGCCCTGTCCAAGCTCCGGGTGAGCGAAGGGGCTGACCTGGACTTCCACCGCGAGACGGTGTTTGGTGCGGTCGACACCATGGTGGAGGAGGCAGCCCGGTATCTCATGCTGGGAGCGACGTTGGAGCGCGCGCGCGATTCCGACTCGGGCCAGACCGCACTCCTGCGGACCGGTGTCTGGGAGGCGTGGGGAGACCGCCGCGAGGCCGTATTCCGCCTACTCGGCCTGGTCTATGCTCCGGACGACGTGTACCGTTCCCACGGTACCCTGGGGGGCTCCGATGATCGGAAGAAGGCCAATGCGTTGGAGTGGCTCGAGCGGACCCTGGGACATGGCCAGTTCGGTCGTGTGCTGCCCGTTCTGGACGGTCGCCCTTCGATCACGGCGGCCACGGCGCGTGGTCCGGACGACTTCGTGCAGAGCTTCGCTGCGGACTCAGATCCCTGGATCGCTCAGCTGGCTAGTAGGAGCACTGCGGCCGGGAGCACGCATACTGATGCTGGAGGTACCGAGGGCATGGACGTGATCTCGAAGGCCTTTCTACTGCAGAAGGTCGACCTCCTCGAGGGGGCTCGGAGCGCGCACTTGGGGCTTCTTGCCACCATCGCGGAGGAGGTCGAAGTGGACGCCGGTGAGATCCTCATCGAGGCGGGCGAGCCGAATGATGCCCTCTACGTGATCGTACGAGGTTCCGCGGAGCTCGGCGGTGTGGGTGACCACAAGCTTGCTGCGACGGACGGGACGGCATTCGGCACGTGGTCACTCATTGACTCCGCGCCGAGCATCGTGGGTGCACGTGCCACGGAACGCACGCGACTTCTCCGCATCACGAGAAGCGACTTCCACGAGTTGCTCGGTGATCATCCAGAGCTCGCCACGGGCATGCTTCAGGCGCTGGCCCGGCGCCTCCGATCGCTCGTAGCCTGACAGGACGCCGATGACGGACGAAACGCTCGACACCATCATGCTCGTCGACGACGAGCTGATGGTGGTGCGGTCACTTGAAGGCTTTCTGACGCTCGAGACCCCGTACCGCATCGTGTCCTACTGCTCTCCGATCGAGGCATTGGAGGCGGCCGCCACGGAGGCGTCGCTTCGTCTCGTCGTGGCCGACTTCATGATGCCTGAGATGGACGGCGTGTCGTTTCTCAAGGAGATGCGGCGCGTGCAGCCCGAGGCGACGCGCCTGTTGCTCACCGGATACGCAGACAAGGAAAACGCGATTCGGGCGATCAACGAGGCGGGCCTCTACTACTATCTGGAGAAGCCCTGGGACAACGAGCACTTCAAGCTCGTCGTGCGCAACGGAGTCGAGCGCTCGTCGCTGTTCAACGAGCTCTCTTCGCGGGTCAGTGCGTTGGAGTCTGCACACGCCGAACTGTCCGGCTTTCGTGAGAAGCTGGTGAAGGCGTTCCTGTGACGAGGGACGAGGTCGAGATGCTGCGCCGGGAGTTGGCTGAGGTGAAGGCTCGAGAGTTGGGCGCTCGCGCGGAGCTCGTCCGCTCCGCCCAGCTAGCCACTCTGGGTCATTTGGTGCGCGGGGTCGCGCACGAGATCAACACGCCGCTCGGTGCGTTAGCGAGCAACCAGGACACCACGCGGCGAGCCCTCGACAAGCTCCAGCAGATTCTCGACGACGAGGTCGTGACCCCCGACGAGCTGGTGGAAGTTCGCCGCATCGTTCATGCCGTGACGGCCGTTCAAGAGACCAACCTCATGGCGGTCGATCGGATGAAGCACGTCGTGAAGTCACTCCGGAACTTCGGCCGGCCCGACCGGTCGGAGATCGACCGCGTGGACCTGACCGAGGCGATCCGGGACACGTTGGATCTCCTCAAGCACGAGTTGGGGAGTGGGGTCACGGTCCAGAGCGACTTCGGAGCGTTGCCGCTCGTCGAGTGCTATGCCCAGCAGGTGAATCAGGTCTTCATGAACCTCATGATGAACGCGGCCCACGCGATGGGCGAGCAGGGCACGCTCACGATCCACGCCCATTCCCTCGGTGACTCGGTCGAGATCCGGGTCTCGGACACCGGACACGGGATCTCATCCGAGCACCTGGAACAGCTCTTTGAGCCGGGATTCACGACAAAAGGAAAGCGTGTCGGCATGGGTCTCGGCCTCGCCATCTGCCGGGAGATCTTAGACCGGCATGCGGGAGAGATCACCGTGACCTCCGAGGTCGGCGTTGGCACCACCTTCACCTTGCGGCTCCCGCTGGCGTTGCCGGTGGGCGAGCCCGTCGCCGCATTCGATCAGACAAAGCCATGAGGAGGTAGCCGATGAGGACCTCATTACTTGCGTTGCTGGCCGCTGCGTTGTCGGCGCCGACGGCCGAGCTGTCGGCCCAGGACCTGAACATTCCGCTTCCGGTCGATTCGATCGAGTACCTGCTCGCCTACGCCCCCTTCGAGCTGCCGGACGATCTCACGGGCACACGGTTTCAGGGCGACCGGACGATGCGGGTGGACCTCCGCTTCGATGCAAACACGACCGTTTTGACGAAGTGGGCGCCGGCCCCTCCGGGTGCCGAGGCGTTCAATAACGTCCCGCGGTACGAGGTGGCGGCGTTTCGTATTCAGCGGCTGTTCCTGGCCGACGACGAGATCGTGGTGCCTCCCACGGTCATGCGAGCGCTGCCGCTCGACTGGTACCGGACCTTGGAGGACGACGTCGACCGGACCTTCCGCGGTGCCGAGGCGATCATCGTGGTCCTGCAGTCCTTCGTGAACTTCGTGACAGACGAAGGCGTCTGGGATGAAGATCGGTTCGATTCGGATCCTGCGTATGCGCGGCATTGGGCGAATGCCAACCTTCTCACGTATCTCATTCGCCACAGTGACTCGAACACGGGCAACCTTCTCATTTCGAGTTTCGGCTCCAACCCAAGGGTCTTCTCGGTCGACAACGGGGTCGCGTTCAACAGCATCGAAAGCGATCGCGGCACCCGCTGGCGCTCCTTGCAGGTCGATCGGTTCCCGGCCGCGACAGTCGAACGCATGCGAACCCTCACCGAAGAACAGTTCCACGACGCGCTTGGCGTGCTCGCCCAGTGGGAAGTGGGTGAGGACGAGCAGCTCATACGCGTGCCCGTGACCGAAAACATCGACAGCCGACGCGGTGTAAGACAACGAGACGGGCAGATCCAGATCGGACTCACGCGAGACGAGATCGAAGGTTCCTGGTACAGGCTCGAGGTCTTCCTGGGCAACGTGGGCAACGGGCGGTATCAGACCTTCTAGTCTGCCCCTATCCTGCGACCTCCACGGAGCCGGCATGATGAACCCATCGAGGCACGAGCGACTCAGGCGGTCCTCCCCCGGTCCGATGCTTGCCTTGGTAGCCGTGGTCCTTGCACTCCTCGCGGGCCCGATCTCGGCTTCTGGCCAGATGGACATCGAAGGAGAGTTCGGCCTTCGCGTCACAGCAAGCTCTGAAGAGGTCGGCGTCGGCTGGCTGACCGACGGAATTCAGAACGGGTCGCTGCGAGTGCAGGTGGGCGACTCGGTCTTGTTGGACGTCACCACCCAAGCGGCGGGCGCTCACTACGTGACCCTTCCGCGGCCCACCACGGACGTCGTCATCCAGTATGGTGCGGCGGCGGGGGCACGCTATGAGACGCAGCTCCGCCTGGGCCGCGAGCCGCCACCGGAGTCGGGTGAGCTGACAGGCGTCGACTCCCTCTTCGTGGTCGGTGACGTACACGGCGAGTACGATCGACTCCGGCGCCTACTGGCCAACGCGGGCCTCGTGAACGAAGACGCTCGCTGGACGGGTGGGCGGCGGCACGTCGTGTTCCTTGGCGACCTGTTTGACCGCGGAGCCGATGTGACGCGCACACTGTGGTTCCTGTACCGCCTGGAGCACGAGGCGAGGGCAGCCGGGGGTGGCGCCCACGTGGTGCTCGGGAATCACGAGACGATGATCTTCACGCAGGACCTGCGGTACGTCGGCCCCAAGGAACAGCTCCTCGCTCGGCTGCACCGGGTGTCGTACACCGAGATGTTCGACATCAGGACGACCGTTCTCGGTCGGTGGCTCGCGGGGCGCCCCGGCCTGATGCGTATCGATGGCGCGCTGCTGGCACACGGCGGCGTTGTTCCGGAGATCACGCCCCATGCGGTCGCGGCGGTCAATGATTCCGTGCGCGCATATCTTGCGGAGGATCTCTTCTATCGGTGGGGAGACACGACAGTGGCGTTGGCCACGGACTCCGCGATCGCCGAGGCCGTGCGCGATCAGTACGCCGAGGTCATCGTCATGGACTCCTCGGCAGTCGCCCGCCGGATGGCGCTCATCTTCGACGAGCGCAGCCTCTTTTGGTACCGCGGATACGTCCAGTTGGATACGCTCGGTGCCGCGCTCGACCGTGCGCTCGCCAACTTCGATGCCGAGGTGCATATCGTCGCGCACACGCCGGTCCCCGCCGTGGGCTCGCGCTACGACGGCAGGCTCCTGGCCGTCGACCTCGAGGACGCCGCCTCGGAAATGTTGCTCCTGACGAGGGATGCGCAGGGCCGATACCGTGCGTGGCGAGCGAAGCTCACGGGGCCGCCGGAGCCGATCTAGGCGTGGCGTGCTAGAATCCGATCGACCCGCGACTCCACGGAATCGTCCATGCACCTGCTGCAGCCTCGTTTCTATGTAGGTCCGCTCCTTGCCACGTCCGCCCTCGTCTGCTCTTCGGATATATCCGCTCAGACCGCGCCGTCGACGCTGTCGTGCGATATGTCGGGCTACGTGAGACGCGCGGACGTCACAGCCCGGGTCTCTCTAGGCGTGCTGGCCGTCGAGTGGACGGCGGGCGGGGACGAACGGGTGAGCCTGCGCTTTGCCATCCGAGGCGGCACCCCCGTCATCGACGAGCTGGCTCTTCGTTCCGGCCAAGTGGACGACTGGGTCGCGGTGGCCACGAATCTGGGCTTCGAGTTCAGGATCGTGGAAGGCCTCCGCCGCATCAGCAACCAGCAGCTCGCGCCGCTTCGAGACCTGGGGGTCGAGCTCACCCAGGACATTGTCGACCGCTACAAGTGGGACGTGTTCTGGGACGCCCCGCTCGACTTACGCACCGAGGTGAGCGGCGGCAATCCACCGCCCGCCGCCGGGGTCGCTGGGCAGCCGGGCCTGCCGCGCGCAGCAGAGGAGATCCGGAGGGGGACGGCCGCGTTCAGTGCCTCCGGCTGCACCCTCAGAACCGACGGTAGACGCCTCAGCGTAACCTTCCCCGGCCTAACCCTCGGATCGTTCACGGGCGCGCTCGTCGTCAGCGTGTATGAGGGCACGAACCTCATCCGTGTCGAAGCCGTCGCGTCCACGGATCTGCCGTCCGTCGCTTACAAGTACGACGCGGGTCTCACGGGACTCGACCTGGGGCCGGACAGCCGGGTGCGCTGGAGGGACATCGCCTCGCAGGAGCAGTCGTATTCCCTTCGTGGCCCCATCAACGAGGACCCGGTCGCCCTCCGTGCCGCGAACCGACTCGTCGTGGCCGAGACGAACGGTTTGGCGATCGCAGCATTCCCGCCTCCACATACGTTCTTCTGGGCGCGGGAGGTCGAGATCAACGTCGGTAACAACTGGTATCGTAAGGACGGCGCGGACACCTTCAGCTTTGGCATCCGCCAGGGCGAGCAGGAGGTCGTCGACCGGTATCTGGCGAACTGGTCGTTGTACAGCGCGCCGCCGGGTACCGAGCAGCACATGGCCGCGTATTTCTTCCCGACGCTTGGTGGGGCGGAGGTAGCGTTCGAGGGGGCACTCGCGTTCACGCGCGGTGACGTCTACGAGCCCCTCGACGGTTATCAGGTCATGGGGAGCCACTACCACACCGACATGGGTCGCACGCTCATGGCGACCGGGAGCGTCGACTCCCGGCTCTCGGACTTCGAGGTCCTGCGCTCGGCGGGCATCAACATCGCAGGTCCCGTCGACCGGCCCCGCGAGGACACACAGCTCGAGGAGCAACACTGGCTCTTCCGCGGTGCGGAGCGGCACTCGGACGAGACGTTCATGGTCATGCCGCAGATGGAGAACAGCAATCTGCTCGGCGGACACTGGGATCTGCTCTTCTCGCACCCTGTCTACTACGTCGATGAGCGCGGAGCGGGGGCCCCGCTCGTGACGGAGCACCCCGAGTACGGGCGGGTCTACAACATCGGTAGCGTAGAAGACATGCTGGACATGATCGACGCGGAGGACATGCTCGTGTACATGCCGCATCCTCGCACAAAGGGATCGACGGGCTACCCCGACGCGGTGAGGGAGACTCCGCAGTTCTTGAACGACCGCTATCGCGGCGTCGGGTGGCGGTGGGGGATGGGCTCCGACCTTTCCGAGGTACGGTTGTCGGACAAGCGGGTGATTCCGCTCCTCGACGACATGAACAACTGGATCGCGGGGACGGGGCTCAGGCCTAAATATTTGCTCGCCATCACCGAGACGTACACCAAGGCGCCCGGCGACGACATCTATGCGAACGGCCCCGTGAGCTACCTGCGCATCGGAGACCTGCCGTCGCCTGGGGACTACGCGCCGATCGTGAGCGCCTTGGAGCAGGGGGAATACTTCGTGACTTCGGGCGAGGTACTCGTTCCCTCGCACCGCTACGTGGGCTCCGGATCCGGCATGAGCGTGGTTGCCGAGGTCTCTTGGACGTTCCCGCTGGACTTTGTGGAGGTCGTATTCGGGGATGGCGTGCGGACGACGTCGCGGCGCATGTCGGCGACCGACCTGCCTGCGTTCGGCAGCGAAACATTCACGATCCCCTTCGACGCGACCGGCCAGGCCTGGGTGCGCTTCGCTGCGTGGGACTCGGCGGGGAACGGCGCCATGACCATGCCGATCAGGCTAAACGCCCGCTGACGGTCGCGCGCGTCATATACGTCGGGACCGCAGGTCACTCAGTTGTGAGCCAAGGCCACTAGCGACGGCGCGATGCACGCATCCGAGTTCACACCGGCGGAGCTAGAGGCACAGCTCGCAGCGCTCCACACCGACAGCTTCGGCTGGACGTTGAGCTGCTGCGGATGGGACGAATCAGACGCAGAGGACGTTTTGCAGACCACCTACGTGAAGGTCATCTCGGGCAGGGCTCGGTTCGGCGGTCGGTCGACCTTCCGCACCTGGCTTTTCGGCGTCATTCGGCAGACGGCTCGCGAGTATCGCCGCCGGGCCCGTTCGCATGTGGAGCGTGCGGAGAAGTTGGCACAGGAGCCGACGGCTCGGGGTCGGGCAGTGCCGCAACCCGACGAGGTGCAAGAACGCGCCGAGCGGAGCCGCACGCTGCTGAAGGCGCTGGACCAGCTGCCGGACCGACAGCGTGAGGTGATGCACCTCGTGTTCTACCAGGATCTGACGATCCGCGAGGCAGCCGAGGTAATGGAGGTGTCCCTGGGATCTGCCCGGGTACATTATGAGCGTGGGAAGAAGCGGCTGAGAGGCCTGCTCTCCCCGGAAGACGTGGGCGGAGGAACCCCGTGACGACGCAGCCAGAAGAAGATCGACTGAAGGGGGCGTACCAGGCCCTTCGCGCCGAGACGGCCCGGTCGGGGAACGTACCCGACTTCGGGACGATGATGGCTGAGGCCCAACGTCAGGCTGCAGCTCGCCCCAACCTCGAAGTCGTGCCCGGTGGCACGGGCAGCCGACGCCGGCTCATGCGCGTGGGGGCTTGGGCCTCGGCCGCGCTCGCGGCGTCGGTGGCAGGCGTGCTTCTCATCGACACGGGTCCCAGCGGTGACGAGGACTTCGAGCGCCTCGTGGCCGCCTATTCGAGCGGGTCCGCGGGTGTCAGCTGGACTTCACCGACCTCGAGCCTCCTCGACGTACCGGGGCTCGATCTGATACGCTCTCTGCCGTCCATCGGCGCGCCCGTCCGTGGCCTCGATCCCTCCGCTCTACCTGCCCGCCAGACGCCCTCCGAGGAGGAGAACCTATGAGGAGGCTAGGCCCCGCGACGCTTTATGCGATCGTCATCCTCGTCCTGCCGCTTTCGCAACTGGCCGCTCAGGAGCCGGTGGTGCAGGACGATCCTCTCTTCGGTGCGCTCTACACACCCGAGCTCATCATGCAGCACCGTCGCGCGATCAACCTGACCGACGCGCAGCGGGACGCCATCAGCCAGCTTCTCGGACAGCTTCAGGGGCGTGTGGTGCAGCTGCAGTGGCAGCTGTTGGACGAGATGGAGAGCCTCACGCAGATCATGAGCGCTAGGCGGGTCGATCTGGACCGGGCGCTGGATCAGCTCGACAACGTCCTGGACACCGAGAAGGACATCAAGCAGGCGCACATGGAGATGCTCGTGCGCATCAAGAATCTCCTGAGCGCCGAGCAACAGGCGGCGTTGGATCGGCTACGACCCCCGCGTTCTCCCTAAGCTGCGCAGACTGCCGCGCTGTCCTAGGGCCACCAGGACAGGCCGATATTGAAGCGCGAAGACTGCGCCTCCAACGGGTTGGTCAGGTCGACCGTGACGTTGTTCACCTTGACCTGCGTGAACTCGCCGCCGCTCCAGAGCAGCTGTAGGTCCGCGGCTAGGCTCTGGCTGAAGTAGAAGAGAATCCCGCCACCCAGGGTGAGGGCGCCGCCTGTCAGCGCGACGTCGGTCTCGGGAGTGCCCTCGACCGTGGCGTTGTCCACGCTGACGGCTCGCCCGGAGATAGCCGCCTGGAGGTAGGGCACCCAGCTCCTGAGCGAGTTCGCGAAGTGGAAACGGACGCCCAGGTCTCCGTGACCCATGGTCCACGTGCCGGTGACGTCGGTGTCACTCACGTCGAACTCCGCGCCGTCGAGCTGCAGGAAGAGCTGGACCCTGCGGTTGAAGCCGTACCCGATCCAGAGACCACCACCACCGGCGTTGCTCCGCTCGTTGTCGATCTCGATGGAGGCCGCCGAAAGGTGGATCCCGAGGTTGAAGCCTCGGGTGGTCGACTCCTGCGCGCTGATGGACTGCATCGAGATCGCGGCAAGGAGGGAAAGCGTGAACGACACAGCGAGAATGCGGCGCATGATTGCCTCTTCATTGAGGAGCGGGCTCCGATCCGTCGCCCGGGGGCAAGGCCGCCCGAAGATGCCTCGACGACGGACCGGAGTCCACGGTTTGCTAGAGAATGATCGCAAGGATGATCAGTTCGTCGACCGGGTCGAGTAGGTCTTCCAGGAAGTCGAACACGTCCTCGACACCATCGATGATGTGTCGCAGCACCAGAAGCTCCCTGAATGTCAGGGGCTCGCCGCTGCCCGACGCGATCACGGGGTCGGATGCGTCTCCGGTCACGGTCGCGAACAGGCGGCCATTCACGAAGATCGAGCCGTCGATCTGGCCGCCTTGGCCATCGACCGCGAGTCGGATCGAGTCGTTGCGGTGGCGCACGACGAGGTCGACATGGCCGTCGCCCTCCACGGCCTCCTCGATCCCGGTCACGCTCCCGACGATGCTGAAGTCGCGGACATCGACCCGCAGGTCGAACGCCACGTCCAACCTCGTCTGCTCACCGACGTTGGTCGCGGTCGCCTCGATGACGAAGTCCAGTTGGACCCCGTCGTGGTCCTGGAGTGCACCGTGTACCGCGAGCGCGCCACCCGTCTCCAGCTCGTCCAGCGTGACGGTGTACTCGAGAACCGTTGTCTCGTGCGCGACGACGGTCAGGTGGATCGCCACATCCTCCGCGCTCTCATCGCCGTCGTCGACGAGGTCGGCGTATCCGATCTCTTCCTCAACGATGGGGAAGCCCGCAAGGTCGGTCTCGTAGAGGACGAAGCGCACGCCGGTCGAGGGTGCTCCCTCTCGCTCGGGGTCCTGGGTGTACTCGTCGGAGTCGGGGTCGTAGACGAAGGTGACGCCCCGATGCTGGTCTGAGATGATGGGTGCGGCCGCCGGGCCACTCCCGAGGCCAATGTCCTGCACTCTGCTTGCCAACCCGAGCGCGTAGGCCCGGCCGGCGTCGGCCTGGGGGGAGCCGGCAAGCGTTGCCACGACGTCGACGGCCGCGGCAGAGCCACTAAAGGGTGTCCGGCCGTTCAGGGCCTGGAACCCCGCCAAAGCAGGCGAGGCGAACAGGCTGTCGACCGTCTCGTACGCAGACAGCGTCGCGTCGCTGTCGAAGTCGATGCCCAGGTCGGGCGCGGTCGTGGGCTGGCAGGCGCCGACCAGAAGGCCGAGGGCTAGCGCGGCGCAACGGCCGTTCCATCGTGTAATCCACATGGAAGCTCTCCATCTCGAAGCTCGGGGTGGTTTGTCCCAAATACGTGACCTGAGCGTTGGACCTGTATGACACACTCGCGGACGGATCCGGAGGGGCCTATTTTCCACACATGAATCCAAAGATGAAGAAGCCGAAGATCAGCGAAGAGGACGTCGAGGCGAGAACCATCCAGCGTCGCACGTTCCTGGGGCGCTTCGGCGCCGTGGCGGGACTGGTCGGCCTAGTGGGCTGGACCGCGGGCTGCGGTGGGAGCGACTCGGCTGACACCGACGGCGATCCTGCCGACTTCGACCCCGACGATGCTGTAGACGCAGACGGCGACCCCGCCGACTCCGACTAGGTCTCTTCGCCATGGAAGGTGAGGGACGCCCGGCCATCCGGGCGAACGACATCGAGTCTAGGACCATCCAGAGACGCACGTTTCTCGGCCGGTTCGGGCTTGCCGCGGGCCTGAGCGGCCTCCTCGGATATACGCTGGGGTGCGAGCCCACGGACTCCTGCGACTCCGACGTGAACGATCCCATCACGTCCGACTCCGATCAAAGCGACAGTCCCGTCGTCGACGCGGACTTCGCGGACGGATGCGACGCGGACGGCGCCTGAGTAACCCCTAAGAAGATGCTGACGCTCGAGTCCGACGCCCTCGCGTGGATCCTAGACGAGCCGGATTCGACCGACTTCGTCGCGACGCATCTAGGTAAGACCTGGCTCCACGCCCGCAACGAGGATCGCATCAGGTTCGCCGATCTGCTCTCGCTCGCTCAGCTCGACGAGATCCTGGGGACTTATGGCATCCGGCATCCCACCGTGCGCGTGGTGCGGGCCGACCAGGATGTCCCCGCGGCCGAGTATGTCTGGCGAGACAGCATGGTGGATCCCGTGCAGGTCGCGCGCCTGTTCGCATCAGGTTCAACGGTGATCTTCGGATCACTCCACGACCGGCACGAGGGCATGCGACGGCTCAGCGCCGGCTTGGCGAGGCAGGCGTTCGCAAGGACGCAGACCAACATCTACCTGACGCCTCCGGACTCGCAGGGCTTCAAGCCACACTGGGACACCCACGATGTCCTGGTGCTGCAGGTGGAGGGGTCGAAGCGCTGGCGCATCTACGGAGGTGGTCCGGAGACTCCGTTGAAGGACCAGAAGTTCGATCCCGAGCAACACGAGCCGGGCGCGGTCGAGGCCGAATTCACGCTTGAAGCCGGCGAAGTGCTGTACATCCCTCGGGGGATCATGCACGCCGCCGTCACGACTGACACGGTCTCATTGCATATCACGCTTGGCGTGATCGCGTATACCTGGGCGGACTTCGTCGTCGACTGTCTGTCGGAGGTGGCCGAACGGTCGCCCGATTGGAGAGCCAACGTTCCGTTCGGTGCCTCGTCGCTCGACGCCGATGGGAAAGAGATGACGCGTCGACTCCGCGACATGCTCGAGGACCTGGAGTCGACCGTAGACGTTGGGGCCGTACTGGCTGAGCGTCAGCGCTCGTTCGATGACTACTTCCGACCGAGGGCGACGGACCTTCTGCGCCAGGCGACGGGGTCGGCTGGACTGGAGGAAACTCATCAGGTCCAGTGGCGTCCTGGGATGCCCGGGTCGCTCGAGCAACGGAACGGGCGGGTGGTCGTCGTCAGCTTGGGACGCGAGGTCGATTTTCCGGCCGCCGCGACTCGGACGCTCGAGTCGCTCCTGAAGGAGGAGCCCGTCCGCGCAGGAGACGTGGACGACGGGCTCGATTGGGAGAGTCGCAGAGTCGTTATTTCCGCGCTCATGCGTGAAGGGTTCGTGATGACCGACGGGGAATACCGCGGATGATACGCGCCACCTTCGGTACGGCAGCTGGCATGCTTGTCTGCCTCGGGCTCTCGGCTGCGCCTCTCGCGGCGCAGACCGTGACGGGCCCAGAGGTGCACCGCAAAGGCGCCGGCCTACCTGCTGCGTCCGACGCACTCGGCCTTGGAGAGGATTGGCTGTCTTGGAGCGAGGACGAGCTCGTGGCGCGGACGATTCATACGCCGATCAAGCTCAAGGGTCTTCGCGGTGTCGGGGCAGATGCCCGGATGGCGCTCAAACCCCTGATGGGCCGGGGCTCCGATCAGATCCGTTCGGTCCTCACGGCGTACTCGGCTGGGGACATCGACCCGGTTACAGCGAGGCGATTGGTCGAGGAGGCGCTCGAGGAGTACCGCATCGCCGTGGAAGAGCTGCTTGCCGTCCGGTAGCATCGACCCACCCTGCTTGCTAATGTCCCGGCATCCGACCGACGAAACCGATCCTCACGGAGGGTGAATCCCGATGGCGACGTATACCTGCGACAAGTGCGGCATGAGCGTGAACATGACCTGCGCGAAATGCGGCGAGGAACTGGTGCACGATTCGATCACGACCGCCGACGGCCGCACGGTCGCCGTGTCGAAGTGCCCCGACGGCGACGGGATGATCAAGTCGCCACAGTGCTGCGCTCAAGACATGGCCTGTAGCGTCTAGCAGGAGGCCGGGGCCGCTTGGCACCGGACTTGCTGCCCCCCATCTCGTTCTGCGGACTTCGACTGAGGGGAGCTCATGAGGACACATACTGCTACATCGATCCTGACTGCGCTGGCGGTGCTCGCGCTACCCGGCGTGGGCGACGCTCACGCACAGGTCGAGGTCGAGGCACAGGTCGCGACATCGATCGCCGATCGGATGCCCCAAGGGGCAGCGACGCAGTTCCCGGCGTCCACGGGAGAGCTGTTCGTTTGGATGCGCATCACGGGGGCGGGGAGCACGACGGTGCAACACGTGTGGATGCACGACGGGATGGAGTACCCCGTTTCGCTTGCCATCGGCGGCTCTCCCTGGCGCACCTGGAGCAGCAAGATCATTCCGCCAGAGTGGGCGGGCGCCTGGACCGTCGAGATCCGCGCAGCCGACGGCACGGTGCTCCAGACGCTGAACTTTACTGTGGGCTGAGGGGCCCCTCGGGGCGCGTTCGGCCAGCACGCAGCAGGAGGACGGCGACGGCTGATATGGCCAGCGCCTGCAGTAACCCGATGGGCCAGCCACGCCCGTTCGGGCTCACCTCGCTCCAAATGAGGTGGCTGAGCGCCACGTAGAAGGCGTACGCGGCCGACAACCGCACGATCCAGGCTCGCTGGGTCCAGAAGCCCCACGCGCCGACTCCGAGTATCGCCCAATGGACGGGAGCGGTTAGGATGGCGAGCCAGCCACGGATCTCGAAGCCGAGCCAGACCTCGATGTCGCGAGCCTCGCTGAACAAGAGGTCTCGTGAGGCACTCGTGACGAGTCCGATGGCGCAGATCCACGCCGCGATGGTCATCCAAAGGGGCCGGGGCATGACCAAGGAGTTCATGCCGGGGTGCCGGACGCATCTGTCACGGGTGTGGAGTTGAACTCGACCTTCTCCACGTCGGTCCAGGGCACGTACTCAGGTCGCGGACGGCCGCGGACGAAAATCAACATGCCGGCGTTTGTCTCGGCGAGGTCGCCGGTCCGATCGAGCCGTAGCACTTCGCCGCTACGTAGGGTCACCCTGGCCCGCTCACTCTCTGCGACTTCGAACGGCGCGATGGAGGCGATAAGCTCGAACGCAATGGTGTAGTCGACGCCCTGCGACGGGGCATCGAGCGTCTCGGTGGTCTCGCTCTCGTCGAGGTCGAACACTAGTCGACCGGTTAGACGTTGTCCGGCCGTGGTCGTGACGCTGCCCGTGAGTGGGCCACCCGGCAAGAAGTCGCCGTACGCGGGGCCGGCGCCGCCCGAGCTGAAGTCGACGCGCTCGAAGGCGTTCCACGAGATCAGCACGCGACCGTATCGCAGGTCGTCGACGTAGATCCCGCGGTTGCCGGTGCCGACCTCTCGGGTACCCGAAAGC
Organism: Gemmatimonadota bacterium; assembly: GCA_029863645.1. Lineage (GTDB taxonomy): Bacteria > Gemmatimonadota > Gemmatimonadetes > Longimicrobiales > Gaopeijiaceae > UBA2982. The sequence continues at coordinate 16,172 of JAOTVA010000010.1, read as the reverse complement.
ACGACGTCGGACCCGTCGAGCAGCGTCACCAAGGAGCTGTCGCGCGAGACGCGTTCGATCGAGCGGATCGTGGCGAAACCCAGGCTCACCTCAGCGTCGTCAGTACGGCCCCAGAGCTTGTCGGAGTCGAGGCCCGCTTGCCGGTTCCAATGCACGAAGCCGGTGAAGTCGCCCCGCTGCGTGCGCACCGTGCCGTGCAGAGGGTAGGGGGCGTCGCCGGCCCGGGAGGAGGGCAGAAACTCGAGGGAGCGGATCTGCCGCTCGTGGAGGTCTACCACGCCCCGAGTGGCATCCCACACGCGCACGCCGTCGGCCACGTCGTCGGACCCGAAGCGGTCGAGAACGAACACGCTGCCGCTCTTGAGCGTCACCCGAATCTCGCGAGCTCTCAGCTCGACGAGGGCGATGTCCCCCATGCGTGCCAAGAACGGCCTTCCGAGGTCTGCCTCCCGCTCCCAGCTAGCGATGTGGATCCCGAGCACCTCAATCGACAGCCGCTCCTTGGGCAGCTGCCCAGGCGGGACGTGTGAAGCCCAAGGGTTCGCTTCCTTGGCGCCGTTGAAATGGTTGCCCCACAGAGCCTCCTGGTCGCCTCCCCACCGTATCCGTCCCTCGTAGATCGATCCCTGAACGGTGGTGACGCGGGCGTAGAGGAGGCCCTCGTGAACTCCCGAAGAGGCCACCGGAGGTGCGGTCGGCGCGGCGGGTTCAAGGCCCCGGTCGAGTGCCCGATAGCCGGCCACGAGGGCGAGTACGACGAGCGCTATGACTGACGCCCGCCCGGCGATCGTGGCTCTCGTCATTGGCAGGTCACCCCCGGAAGGTCTTACTGCACGGTACTTTGCGCCACAGAGTACCGCAAGCACTGGGACCGCGAGGTGCCGTTGTCAGCGCTTCTTGCCGTCCTTCAGGGCGCTGCCGAGCAGCATGGTCACGATCGAGATCACGAGGCTTCCGAGCAAGGCCGCCCAGAACCCTGACACGGCGAAGTTGTCCAGAACGCTCGCAGTGATCATCAGCATCCCAGCATTCACGACGAGCGCAAAGAGCCCGAGCGTCAGGATGAGGAGAGGAATCGACAGGAAGAGGAGGAGCGGCTTCAGGAGCGCATTCAGGACGCCGAAGACAAGCGCGACCAGAAGCACAGCGATGAAGTCTCCACTCATCTGGATCCCGTCGATGAGCCAAGCGGCTGCCGCGAGCGCCAGCGCATTCACGAAGAGCCGGATCAGGAAGTTTCTCATGGGACAATCCTAATGACCGCGGTTCGGCGCGACGACCCGGGGATGTCTGCGAAGTGCTAGCGCGGCTGCGCTTTCAGCGGCTGAGGAGAGGAGACCGTCGGGCCCTGATCGACTTCGTGCTGTCGCTCTGACACGGCAGCGACGATCCCCTCTAGGCGGATTACCGACACCGACCCTCAGGGACCTGGAACCCATCAGGTCTTAGCGGCATCGGTAATCCGCCGGCGAGGTTGGCGACGGCCCGAAGGGCTGTCGCCACACCGCTTAGTTGTCGTAGTAGAGGAAGAACTCGTGCGGATGCGGCCGTAGCCTGAGTGGATCCACCTCGTTCTCGATCTTGTAGTCGATCCACGAGTCTACCACGTCCTGCGTGAACACGCTGCCTTCCAGCAGGAACTTGTGGTCCTTCCTCAAGGCCTCGAGCGCCTCGGACAGCGACCCGGGCGTGTGAGGCCACTTCGACAGCTCCTTGGGCGTCATGTCGTAGATGTCCCGGTCGAGCGGCTTCCCCGGATCGACCTTGTTCTTGATGCCGTCGATGACCGCCATCAGAAGCGCGCTGAACATCAGGTAGCCATTGGCCGTCGGGTCAGGGCAGCGGAACTCGAAGCGCTTCGCCTTCGGGTTGTCCGAGTACATCGGGATGCGCACGGACGCCGAGCGATTGCGCTGTGAGTATGCCAGGTTGACCGGCGCCTCGAAGCCCGGCACCAGCCGCCGGTAGGAGTTGGCCGTGGGTGCCGCGAAGGCCAGAATCGCCCGGGCGTGCTTGAGCACACCACCGATGCCGTGCAGCGCCATCTTGCTCAGGCCGGCGTACTCCTTGCCTGCGAAGAGGGGCTTGCTGCCCTTCCACAGAGACAGGTGTGTGTGCATGCCGCTGCCGTTGTCGTTGAAGATCGGCTTGGGCATGAACGTCACCGTCTTGCCGTGGTTCTTCGCGACGTTGCGGATGATGTACTTATACCACGCGAACTGGTCGGCCATCTTGAGCAGCGGTGCGAACTGCATGTCGATCTCGCACTGGCCTGCCGTGCCCACCTCGTGGTGGTGGGCCTCGACCACGATCCCCATGTCCCGCATGAGATAGACCATTTCGCCGCGCAGGTCGTGGTACGTGTCAGTCGGGCTGACGGGGAAGTACCCGCCTTTGTAGCTCGGCTTGTAACCGAGGTTCGGCTCCTCGAAGCGGGCGGTGTTCCAAGCGCCCTCCACCGAGTCGATCTCGTAGAATCCGTGGTGCTCGTTCTGCTCGTACCGCACCTGGTCGAACACGAAGAACTCGGGCTCCGGCCCGATGAAGCACGTGTCGGCAATCTTGGTCTTCTTCAGGTACGCTTCGGCCTTCCTCGCGATGTGGCGTGGGTCGCGCGAGTATTCCTCGCCGGTGGTGGGGTCCACGATGTTCGCGATCACACTGATCGTCGGGCGCTCGAAGAACGGATCCATGGCAGCCGTCGACGCGTCCGGTACGGCGAGCATGTCCGACTGGTTGATGGGCTGCCATCCGCGGATGGATGATCCGTCGAAGCCGACCCCCTCCTTGAACGTCTTCGCGTCCCACGTATCGGTGGGGTAGGAGCAGTGCTGCCAGGACCCCAGGAAGTCCATGAACTTCAAGTCCACCATCTCGGCCTTCTTCTTCTTGGCCAACTCGAAAAACTGTTTCGGCGTCATGAGATTCCTGGGTTGTGAGAGGCGTACCCGCCAGGCGGGGGGGAGGGCAGGGTACGCAGCCCCCGGCGGGCGGGCAAGTGGTTTTTCGCAGGCCGAGAGTGGCGGTCACGACCACCCCCAACCGGGCCGGTTGAGGCGTATCAATGGCGCTTCCGCGAGTCAGCCTTGCGTATCCACAGGGCCCTTCCGCTATTCCACGTAGATCACGCGCGTATCTGCGCTCTAAGCAGGTGAGCCGGACCATGGTTCTTGTTACGGGTCGTTCAGGCCGATTCAGGAGGGCCGTCGCGGTATCGGCGTCCTGCTGCGCTGCACTCGCCATGAGCGCGCTGCCGGCCGCGTCGCAATCTGCTCTGCAAGCGGGTCAGAGGGTCGCTGTCGTCACCGGCTCGACGAGCGGGCTGGGGCAGGAGTTGGCCGTGCGACTGGCGGCGATGGACATGTACGTCGTCGTGCACGGACGGAACGCCGAGCGAGGCAAGGAGGTTGTAGCGGAGATCGAGGCCGCGGGTGGCCGGGCCCGATTCTATCAGGCCGACTTCGGCTCGCTTGGCCAGACGCGCGCCTTCGGCGAAGCGGTGCTCCGCGACTTCGATCGCTTGGACGTTCTCATCAACAATGCCGGCTTCGGAAGTTCGCCGGACGAGCGCATGGTCACCGAGGACGGACTCGAGTTCCGCATGCAGGTGAACTATCTCTCGCACTTCATGCTCACCCAGATGTGGATGCCCCTGCTTCGCAGCAGCGCGCCGTCCCGCATCGTGAACGTGTCGTCGGGTGCCCAGCAGCCGATCGACTTCGACGACGTCATGATCGAGCGCAGCTTCAGCGGCGGCCGTGCGTACGCACAGAGCAAGCTCGCGCAGATCCTGTTCACGGTCGATTTGGCGGAGCGGCTACAGGGCACGGGCGTGGTGGTGAACTCCCTGCACCCGGCGACGTATATGGATACGCGTATGGTGGCGCGGGCTGGCGTGGCGCCCCGGGCCACCGTGGATGAAGGGGCTGATGCGGTGATGCAGCTCGTCACGGATGACGTCGGCAGCGGCGGCTACTTCAACGGGCTGCGACCGGCGCGCGCGAACGCACAGGCCTATGACGCTGAGGCCCGAAGGCGGCTGTGGGCGCTCAGCGAGGAGCTTACCGGGGACCGTTGAGCGGGCCTTACCGGAGGACTATGAAGGCGAAAGCGTGGGTGGTGACCTTGCTGGGCGTGGGAGTGCTCGGGTACGGCGCTCTGGCGGTCGCCGATCCAGCTCCGGCGTACGAGATTGCCGTGCTGCCGGAGGGCCTCGACACACTGTCGAGTCTCGGCGACGCCCTCGACGGTCTCGAGGCCTGCCGCGCGGACTGCCTGGGTGTGATCTACTTCTGGTCACCGCGGATGCCGCTCTCGAGGTCGGGCATTCCCAACATCGAACGGGCGGCTCGAACCCTCGGCGCTGAGCTGACGCTCGTCGGCTTCGAGGAGCTCGAGCGGTACGCCGAGGCCGGAGCGGTCGATGGGTCGGTTCCGACCGCCGCGGCCGAGGCGATTCTGGCTGCGGGAGCCCTCACGCATGCTCCGTCCCTGGTGGTGCACAAGGGAAGCCGCGTCATCGGGCCGGCCATTCTGGGCTACAAGGAGACCGCGGCGTACGAGTCGATGGTTGCGACCCGGCTGGCTGAGGGAGCGGCCGCGTCGTCCGGCCCGGAAGCCTCGCTCCTCGAGGCGTCACCTGGTGCATCCGCGGATGTCCGTGAGGTCACCGACTATCCTGCGATCGGCGTTCCGGGCGCCTACTTCCGGTGGGTTCCCGGTCGACAGGCGCTGGCGTACGAATCGGCAGGCCGTGTCTACCTGCTGGATCTCAGGGACGGCGAGAACCGGGTCGCGCCCGGATTCATCGACTTCGTGCCGACGCCAGACGGTGAGTACTTCGTCACGCCCGGGCCGAGAAATGCGGGGCTCGGATTCTTCGACGCCGACGAAGTGTTCGATGCCACGTTTCAGGGACGCAGCGCATCGGTGGGGCCTGTCTTCGTAGACGAGCGCATGCGGGACCAGTATCCCTCGGTCGGCATTCTCGCACAGGACGATGCGTCCGTGCGTTACCGCGTCATGACGAGCTGGTTCGAGGGGCTCCTGTACCGGGACTACGAGGTCAGGCGCGCCGAGGGCGGCGGCCGAGCGACGGTGCAGCCACTGGGCCCGCCCGTGGTGCCCTGCGCCGGCACTTCGCTTTCCACGCCGATCATGTCGCAAGACGGTACAGAGGTCGCCGCGCGAGACGAAGCCACTGGCACGACGAAGATCTACCGCATCCTGCCCGAGGGCCGCTGCGAAGAAGCGCTCGCGCTAGGCATGCCGACGCGCAAAGTCGCGTGGCACTCGACTGGTCGTAAGTTGGCGTTCTCGACGCCGCGCGTTCGCTCGATATCTCGCGGAGGCGTGGAGCCGGGCATCTTCGTGTACGACCGCGAGGCGCGCCGAGTGACGCGGGTCGCCGACAGCGACGGCGCGAGTCAGTTGGCGTTTCCCGACTTCATCGGGGAAGAGGCCGTCGTCTTCATGGTGCCCGGTCGGAGCTCCGGCCAGCAAAGCTACTTCAGGGTCGTGCGGCCCATTCCGTAGAGGCGGCTTGCGCATGGCCGCCGAGGCGTCGGATGTTGCCCGGGCGAGGCCATCCAAACCGAGGACGTCGCCATGCACCGCTCCGTCGCACGCCGCTCCCGAGTAGCCCCTGCGGCCCTTGCCGTCGGTATGCTCACCGCGGCTCCGTTGGGTGTCGTGGCCCAGGGGGTCTACACGCCCGACCAGGCAGCCGCGGGGCGCGCCGTCTACGAGGCGTCGTGCGCCGAGTGTCACCTCTCCAATCTGCGTGGCAACTTCGAGGCGCCAGAGCTCGCGGGCCCGAGCTTCGTGCGCGCGTGGGGTGACCAGCCGATCGCCGACCTCTTGGAGTACACGCGCGCGACGATGCCCGATGGCGCGCCAGAGTCGCTCACCGCGGCCCAGTACACCGCGGTCATCGCCTACCTCGTGCAGGCCAACGGCGGGAGCCTCGGTGGGGCCATCGTTTCCGGTTTACCGGCTTCCACCCCACGGCCGACCCCAGCGGCCTCTCCGAGCGCTCAGGCGAGCGCTGGGGTCGTCCCGCCTGCGCCTGGTCGTCCGGGCACGGGCCCGTCTTCGGAGACTCGCATGCGTCCTCCGACGTCGGTGGGCTCCGTCTCGGAGACACCCACTTCGGTGACCTCGACCTACCGCGCGGTGGAGGGATTCCGACCCGTCACCGATGCCGCGCTCGCGAATCCGCCCGCGGCGGACTGGCTTCACTGGCGCGGCAATCCGGGCTCGTGGGGCTACAGCGCCCTATCACAGATCGACACGGACAACGTGAGTCGCCTTCAGCTCGCGTGGAGCTGGGGCATGGAGGATGGACGGAGCCAGCAGGGGCCCATCGTGCACGACGGCATCCTCTACCTGAGTAACCCCGGCAACGTGGTCCAGGCGCTCGATGCGACAGATGGCACGCCTCTCTGGGAGTACCGTCGGCGCTTTGCCGACGGGGGCGGTGCAGCGGGGCAGCTCCGCAGCCTCGCCATCTGGGAGGACCTGGTCTTCGTGGCGACTGCCGACGCGCACATGGTCGCATTGGATGCGCGCACCGGCACCGTGCGCTGGGAGACCCGCATCGCCGATCCCGAGCTCGGTTACTCGAACTCATCAGGGCCGATCGTCGCCGACGGGAAAGTCATCAACGGCATCACCGGCTGCGGACGTTTCTACGAGGAGAGCTGCTTCATCACGGCGCATGATGCGCGCACGGGCCAAGAGCTGTGGCGCACCTTTACGGTCGCGCGGCCGGGTGAGCCGGGCGGAGACACGTGGGGCGATCTCCCCTTGGAGCTGCGCGGGGGCGCCGACATCTGGATGAGCGGGAGCTGGGACCCGGAGTTGGGCCTCGTCTACTTCGGAACGGCCCAAGCCAAGCCATGGGTCGCCGCCAGCCGCGGGCTCACGACGGCAGACTCCACAGCCTATGCGAACTCGACGTTGGCACTCAACGTCGCCGACGGATCTATTGCTTGGTACTACACGCACGTCCCTGGCGAGTCACTCGACATGGACGAGGTCTTCGAACGTGTCCTCATCGATATCGACGGGGAGTCGACCGTCTTCAGCATCGGGAAGCACGGCATCCTGTGGAAGCTCGATCGCCGTGACGGGCGCTTCCTCGGTCTCACCGAGACCGTCTACCAGAACATCTTGGACGTGAATTATGAGACGGGCGCTGTGCGCTACCGCGACGACATCGCGGGGCTGAGGGTCGGCGAGTGGGTCGATGTGTGCCCGTCGACGGCCGGCGGTCACAATTGGCCGGCTTCTGCGTACCACCCGGGGTCGGGCCTGTTGGTCACGCCGCTCAGCCAGAGCTGCATGGAGATGTCGGGCCGGGAGACGGCGCTCGAGCCCGGCGGTGGGGGCAACCAGGGAGACCGCGCCTGGAAGGAGATGCCCGGCACGGACGGCCGGTTCGGCAAGCTCGCCGCGTATGACGTGCGCACCCTCGAGGAAGTGTGGAGCGTCGAGCAACGGGCACCTTACCTCACGGCGGCGCTGACCACCGCGGGGGGCGTGGTCTTCGTAGGGGACTTCGATCGGTGGATTCGCGCGTATGATGTCCGTACCGGCGACGTGCTCTGGCGAAGCCGGCTCGGCACGTCCGTCATGGGTTTTCCGGTCACGTACGAGGTGGACGGTGTCCAGTACGTGGCCGTGGCCACCGCGCGGGGCGGCGGCAGCCCATGGCGGATCCCGACGTTCCTGACGCCCGAGCTCGTGAGCCCGGAGGGACACAACGCGCTTTACGTGTTCCGGCTGCCGCAGTAGCCGGAGCGCCTCAGAACGGCCAAACGATCGGAGCCAGGGTGCACGTGACGATCCCCATGAGCAGGTTCATGGGAATGCCCATCTTCAGGAAGTCCGACAGGCGATAGCCGCCGGGGCCGTAGACCATCAAGTTCGTCTGATACCCGAGGGGTGTGGCAAAGCTTGACGACGCGCCCACCATCACGGCGACGACGAAGGGCATGTGGTTGACGTCGAGTCCGACAGCCGTCGACAGAGCGATGGGAAAGACGATGATCGCGGCGGCGTTGTTGGTGACGGCCTCGGTGAGGAGCGTGGTGGTCCCGTAGATCATGATGAGCGCCAGTAGCGGACTGGTGCCTGCCCGAGTGAGCAGGAGGTCTGCCATCGCTCCCGCGGCTCCGGTGCTCTCGAGCGCGCTCCCCAGGCCAAACGCCGCTCCGATAGCGAGAAGGAGCGGCCAGTCGACGCTCTTATGCGCCGCCTCCTCGGAGCAGCAGCGTGTAATCAGCATCGCAGCTGCAGCGATGATGGCAGCTTGCAGCATGCTCAAGAGGCCCGTCGTGGCGACCAGGACCATGGCCACGAGAATCGCCAGCGCGATCGGTGCCTGAGCTGTCGTTGGTGGCCCCTCGAAGCCCAGTCGGCTCACCAGGTAGAAGTCGCGGGAGTTGCGCTGATTCTCCACGAAGGAGGGTAGTGTCTCGAGGAGAAGGGCGTCTCCCGCCTGCAACTTGATGTCGCCGATGCGGCCCGACACGCGCTCCCCTCCGCGCGAGACCGCGAGGACGACGGCGTCATAACGATTTCGGAAGCGCCCTTCTCGGATGGTGTGCCCGATCAGGGGACACGTACGTGACACCACGGCCTCGGCGAAGACGCGCTCTGCCCGGTGTGAGTCGAGCTTGAACATCTGGCGGGTGACGGGCTCGAGACCCGGTATTCGCTGGACGTCCACGATCGATGCGACGACGCCGACGAACACGAGCTGATCCTTCGACTCGAGTCGTTCGGTCGGATTGACCATGGCGATCAGCTGAATACCGCGGTGAATCTCCATGAGGTAGAGGCCCGGCAAATGGCGAAGGCCCGCCTCCTCGATCGACCGCCCCACGAGAGGCCCTCCGGCCGATACGGCCATCTCCACCGTGTACTGGCGAGGGTCGAGGGGTTGGGCAAGGTCAGTCGTGCGGTCCGGCAAGAGCCAGCCACTCACCAGGAGGAGGTAGCCGATCCCGACGACCGCGCACGGCACCCCCACCCAAGCGATATCGAAGAGCCCCATGCCCTCGAGACCTTGCGCCCTCAGGAGCCCGTCGACCACGAGGTTCGTACTCGTGCCGATCAGCGTGCAGAGACCTCCCAGGATCGCAGCGTAACTCAGTGGCATGAGCAGCTTGGAAGGGCGGATTCCTACGGTCTTGCACCAGTCCATGACGACCGGCATCAGCATCGCCACGACGGGGGTGTTGTTCAGGAACGCGCTGCTGATCACCACGGGCGGCACGAGGCGGAGCTGCGCCTGGCTAACAGATGTGGGACGCCCCAGCGCACGCTGCACGAAGTAGGCGAGAGCCCCGGTCTGGCGTAGTCCGCCTGCGACGACGAAGAGCACGGCCACGGTGATCAGGCCGGTATTCCCGAAGCCGGAAAAGGCGGCAGTGGGCTCGACAACGCCCGCAACCAGAAGTACGGCGAGTCCCGCCAGGAGGACCTGATACGGGGGGTAGCGGCCAGACGCCAGGCCCACGAACACCGCGCCGATAACGCTTACGGCGATCCAGGCTTGCCCATTCATGTCGAACGCCCCCTCCAGGAAGGCGTTACGGGATCGACCAAACTGCGGCGGCCTACGCCTCCGGCGCGATGAAGCCCTCGTTCTCGAGGTAGAGCAAAACCTGAGCCGCGGACTCCTCGGGGCTCATCGTGGTCGTGTCGAGCACGATCTCGGCGTTCTCCGGCTCTTCGTACGGATCGTCGATGCCCGTGAAGCCCTTGATGAGCCCGGCGCGCGCTTTCGCGTAGAGACCCTTTCGATCGCGCTGCTCACAGACCTCGACTGGCGCCGAGATGTAGACTTCGACGAACCCACCGAGCGGATCGATCAGTTCGCGCACCTGCCGGCGCACGGCGCGATACGGCGCGATCGGCGCGCAGATCGCAACGCCGCGGTTCTTCGTAATCTCGCTCGCTACGAAACCGATCCGCTGGATGTTGAGGTCGCGGTGCTCCTTACTGAAGCCGAGCTCGCTGGAGAGGTTCTTCCGCACGATGTCTCCATCGAGCAGCGTGACGGGACGGGTCCCGACTTCCATGAGCTTCGCCATGAGGATGTTGGCGATGGTCGATTTCCCTGAACCGGACAGGCCGGTGAGGAAGAGCGTGAAGCCCTGCCGGGACCGGCTCGGGTAGCGCATCCTGAGCTCTTCGATGATCTCCGGATAGCTGAACCAAGCCGGAATGTCGGAGCCTTCTTTGAGACGGCGGCGCAGCTCCGTGCCGGACAGGTCTAGGATGTTGTCACCCTCGGGCACTGCGGAGCGCGCCATGTACTCGCCCTTACTCTCGTTGTAGACGACCTCTTCGAACGGTACCAAGACGATGCCCACCTCGTCGGAATGCTCCTTGACGAGTTCCTGAGCGTCGTAGGGACCGTAGAACGGCTCGCCCGACTTGTCGCGCGGACCTGCGTGGTCGCGTCCCACGATGAAGTGCGTGCAGCCGTAGTTCTTGCGGATCATCGAGTGCCAGAGCGCCTCCCTGGGCCCGCCCATGCGCATCGCGAGCGGCAGCAGGCTCACCATCGCCGTGTGGGCCGGCGTGTGCTTGAGCACGTGCTCATAGCAGCGCACCCGCGTGAAGTAGTCGACGTCACCGGGGTTGGTGAGGCCCACGACCGGGTGGATCAATAGGTTGCCTTCGATCTGCGACGCCGCGTTGCGAGCGAGCTCCACGTGCGCACGGTGCATCGGGTTGCGCGTCTGGAACGCCACGACCTTCTGCCAGCCCAGGCGCTTGAACTCCGTCTTCAGCTCGGCAGGCGTGTGTCGGAGGTGCCTGAACGTGTGATGCGGCGGCAGCTCCACGCCCTCGAGAGATCCCCCCACGTAGACGGGGTTCGACTGTTGCATGAGGTCGAAGACGGCCGGATGCTCCTGGCTCGTCGTGCCGAGCACCGCCTGAGCCTCGGCCTCCTTGTCTGGCGTCCAAACGTCGGAGACCGTGAGCACGGCGAGGACCATGCCCTCTGGGTGCCGCAACGCCAGACGATCCCCGGCCGTCAGCGTGTCGGCCAGCTCCTGCGTGACATCGAGCATGATCGGCATCGGCCACAACGAGCCGTCCTGGAGCCGCATGTTCTGGCAGACCCCGGTGTAGTCGGCCTTACCGAGGAAGCCCTTAAGGGGCGCGAACGCGCCACAAAGGAGCAACTCCAGATCCCAGATCTGCCGGAACGTCAGGTCCCACGACGGAAGATGGACCGCCTCTTCCTTGAGCTTCTTGGCCTTGGATTCCGTTACAAGCAATGACTCCGACACGCGGTCTCTCCATCCACATGGGTTAGGTCCGACGCCTGGCCGCGCGCGCTGCGACGGCGGCTCAGGGCAGAATTAGCAAAGAGTCGGAGTCTAACGACGACGGAGCAGGTGAGAAGGGGCGCTCGACCTGCCTGTTACCGGTTCCCGGTCGGGCAGGGCGGGTGGGTCGCCCTCGATTCTACCCTGAGGCCGTACGAACTCTGGGGGTAGTAGCGGAGCCATTCTCCGCACATGCGTCCCGCCGCGAACGCGCCGTCCTCGGCCTTCTGGCGCAGCCAGAACGACTCATAGGATCCATTCAGGCGCCCGTCGACGTAGGTCCCGCGGTCCGAGAGTGCACCCTTCTTGAAGTATGCCTCGTACGGTCCGTTGAGTACCCCGTTCGAGTAGTTCTCGCGGGCCTTCAGCGTCCCCAGTTGGTAGAACGACTCGCGTGGGCCGTCCCAGCGGCCGTTCACTAGCGTCCCGCGCTCACGGACCCGCCCGGTCGATTCCCACGTCGCGACCACGGGCCCCGTGTAGGGCTCGAACGTGGGCCTCTGAAGGTAGACGCCGCGCCGTTCCTCGAGTTGGTCCAGGTCCATCGGCTGCTGGGCTTGCAGGGCCGGATTCGTTCCGGCGAGCAGTCCGAGGAGGATCAGGGTGACTCTGTTCATATCGATCTCACACTGTTGGTACCGAGGCTCGGTTTCAAGAGCACGCAACCGAACGGGGAAGTTGAGGCCTGCGACCCGGAGGTGTCCATGGCGGGCGTGCGGAGTGTCTGCGGGGGCTCTATGATTGGCCACTTCTTTGGTAGGGAGAGTTCCGATGGTGCTTGGATACGCGAAACTCCGACTCGCGGCTGTGTCGGCAGTGGCCTTGCTCGTGTTCGCCGCCGCCGCAACGCCTGGAAGGGCGCAGGCAGCGCGCGATGCGCCGGTTGCGATGCAGCGCTTCGTGGGCGCATGGGACCTCGTCGATTGGCGAACGACGTCGAGTACCGGGGAAGTGGCCTTCCCGTATGGCGAGAACGCGAAAGGCCGAATCACCTATTCGGTGGAGGGCGGCATGAGCGCCCACCTCATGCGACCGCCGGCCGACCCTGCCGATGCCCCTCGGCAGTACCTGGGCTATTGGGGTACCTTCTCGCTCGACACGGCGGCCCGTACCGTGACGCACCACGTAGTCGGCTCCGATCAAGCTAATTGGATCGGCTCCGATCAGGTGCGTGGATTCAGATTCGAGGGCAGCGACCGCCTCGTCCTGTCGTTGGGATCGAATCAACTCACGTGGGTACGGATCGGCTCTTCCGCTCAACGGTGATCTTGGAGGTTAGATGAAGTACCGCGCATTGGCCGACACGGGTGTTTTCGTCTCCGAGCTCTGCCTCGGAGCCATGACGTTCGGTGGGAAGGGTGGAATCTGGGAGACGATCGGTGGCATGAACCAGGCCGAGGTCGACACCATGGTCGGCCGCGCCTTGGATGCAGGCATCAACTTCGTCGATACCGCCAACGTCTATGCCACCGGCGAGTCGGAGACCATGACCGGGAAGGCCCTGAAGGGTCGGAGGCAGGAAGTCGTGCTGGCGACCAAGGTGCGCGGGCGCATGGGTCCGGGTCCGAACGACGTGGGCCTGTCGCGCCACCACATCATGGAGTCGGTCGAAGCCAGCCTGAAGCGTCTGGGCACGGACTACATCGACCTGTACCAGATCCACCGCACGGATTCCTACACGAACATCGAGGATACGGTCAGGGCCCTCGACGACCTCGTCCGGCAGGGGAAGGTCCGCTATGTGGGGTGCTCCAACCTCTGGGCTTGGCAGGTCATGCAGGCGCTGGCTGTCGCAGACGGGCAGGGTCTGGAGCGTTTCAAGTGCACCCAGTCGTACTATTCGCTCCTGGGGCGGGAGATCGAACACGACCTGATACCGCTCATCGAAGATCAAGGGATGGGTCTCTTGGTCTGGAGTCCGCTCGCGGGGGGATTCCTGAGTGGCAAGTTCACCCGTGGCCAGAAGGGCAAAGGCCGGCGGGCGTCGTTCGACTTTCCGCCGATCGACAAAGAGAAGGGCTACGACGTCGTCGACGTGATGAAGAAGATCGCCAAGAAGCGCGATGCGTCCGTTGCGCAGGTGGCGCTCGCATGGGTGCTGGCCAATGAAGCGGTGACTACGGTGATCATCGGCGCTCGCAACCTGAAGCAACTCGACGACAACATCGGTGCCGTCGACGTAGAACTGACCGAGAAGGACGTGGCCGCGTTAGACGAAGCCAGCGAGACGGCGCTGCCCTACCCGGCCTGGATGGACTCGCTGGGATCCGATCGACTCCCGGGCGAGGCGAGGCGGCTCGAGCAGGCGCAGGGGGGTGCTGCGAAGAGCCAGTAACTCACGAGCTCCGGGGCCACGGAGAAGCGGAAGCGCGGGCGGGTTGCCCTCCAACCTCCGCATGAGGCTATGCCCTACCGTTCTGATGGCACGACAGACACGCATTCGAGTCATAGCTGTACCCGGACCTGCCCCGGTGCCTGTCGTCCATGTCGGTCCGACCATGACACTGAAAGCATGAGAACTGGGAGTAGTCGCCCGGCACCGTGTGACAATCCGTGCACTGCCTGCCCGAGTGCGGACCGGAGGTGATCGGGAACGGGTGGTCGAACGTCGCGCCAAGCCATGTCGTCGACTGGTGGCACTCCAGGCAGTTGGTCGAGAAGCCCGAGGCGGAGTGCTGAGTGTTGTAGTCCGCCTGATGGCAGGCGACGCAATCCTGCGGTCCCGACGGCGTGAATAGCGTTGCGCCTCCCGAAGGGCTTACGTGGCAAGCCACGCACAGGAGCTGGTCGTGGTTCGGAATCAGCTCGAAGCCGGCGACGGCCAGGTGGTCGAACGTCGCACCAAGCCACGTCGTGAGTTGGTGGCAGTCCAGACAGCCGGTCGAGAAGCCCGAGCCCGAGTGCTGTGCGTTGTACTCCGCCTGGTGGCAGGAGACGCAGTCCTGGGGACTTGTTGGCGTGAAGAGGGTGGCACCCCCGTTGGGTTCGACGTGACACGCCAAGCACGGGAGCTGGTCGTGGTCTCCGATGAGGTCGAACCCGGATACGGCGAGGTGATCGAAGGACGCGCCGGTCCATGTCGTCGACTGATGGCAGTCCAGACAGTTGGTCGAGAAGCCCGAGCCTGAGTGCTGCGTGTTGTAGTCCGCCTGGTGGCAGGAAACGCAGTCCTGGGGACCGGACGGCGTGAAGATCGTCGGGCCGCCGGAGGCGCCGAGGTGACACGCCGTGCAGATGAGTTGGTCGTGGTTCGGGAGCAGCTCGAAGCCGGAGACGGCCAGGTGATCGAAACTGGTGCCACCCCAGGTGTCGAGCGTGTGGCAGTCGAGGCAGTTGGTCGAGAAGCCCGAGCCGGAGTGCTGCGCGTCGTAGTGCGCCTGGTGACACGAGACGCAGTCCTGGGGGTCTGACGGTGTGAAGAGGGTCGGGCCCCCGGATGGGTTCACGTGACACCCGAGACAGACGACCTGGTCGTGGTTGCCGATGAGCTCGAAGCCCGAGACGGCTAGGTGATCGAAGCTGGCCCCGCCCCAGGTATCGAGCGTGTGGCAGTCGAGGCAGCTGGTCGAGAAGCCCGAGCCGGAGTGCTGGTCGTTGTAGTCCGCCTGGTGGCAGGACACGCAATCCTGCGGGTCGGTCGGCGAGAAGAGTGTCTCACTCGTGGAGCCGACGTGGCACGCGAAGCAGGGCAGCTGGGCGTGGTTGCCGATCAGTTCGAAGCCGGCAACCGAAAGGTGATCGAAACTGGCACCGCTCCAGCTGTCGATGGTGTGGCAATCGATGCAAGTCGTGGGGAACCCGGAACCAGCGTGCTCACTTTGATAGTCCGATTGGTGACAGGCGACACAGTCGTCTGGGGCGGACGGCGAGAAGATCGTCTCACCCGATCCCGCTACGTGGCACCACATGCAGTCGAGCGCTTCGTGGTGCCCGAGGAGCTCGAAACCCGTGACGCCCAAGTGGTCGAAGCTGGCCCCGGACCAGCTGCTCTCGCCGTGGCAGGCTAGGCAATCGGTCGGATAGCCCGAGCCGCTGTGCTCCCCCTCGTAGTCTAAGAGGTGGCAGGAGACGCAATCCTGGGTTCCAGCCGGAACGACGGGGAGGTCGCCACCGGGGAGGCTGTGGCATGTCGTACACTCGATGCCGGCGTGCTGCCCCCGAAGCTCGAAGCCACTGGAAATCGTGAAGTGGTCGAAGGCTACGTTGCGGAAGTCGAGGGTCGAGTGGCAGTCCGTGCAGTACGTCGAAAAGCCGAGTGCCTGGTGATCGACGAGTTCCGAGCTGAAGTAGTCACCCATGTGGCAGGATGAGCACTCACGGTCGGGTGGGGAGAACGCTCCGCCGAGGTCGTCCGTATGACAGCTCTCGCACGAGGCCTGCAGGTGGGCCCCCTCGAGTGGGAAGTCTGCCGGATGGACGAGTCCTTCACGTATCTGAGAGAAGGCAGCAGTCGTGTGACAGGATGCGCATGACTGGGTCGGCGTTCCCAGGTGGACGTCGAGATGGCAGGAAGCGCAGTCCTCCTGCGGGACCCGCCCCGTGAGGTCGTCGAACCTCAGCCCCTCGTGACAGGACGCACAGCCCACGTCCTCGTGTCTATCCAGGAGCGTGAAGCCCGTCGTGGCGTGGTCGAACTCCATGTCCGACCTGGCTGGAGACCAGGCCTCGTTGGTATGACACGACGTGCAGGTGAGGTCGGAAGGGAGCGCTCCATGGGGGCTCACGGTCGCGACCTGGCCAGCCGCCGTCCCGGCGGTGGCGAGCGATAGTGCAAGGACTGTCGTAATGCGTCCGATCATGTTCCCCACAAGTGCACCA
>JAOTVA010000213.1 GCA_029863645.1 Gemmatimonadota bacterium | reverse complement strand
AGTGCGCCGTCCGGCCGCACGCCCCCAGGGCGACGGGCCCCCGACACTTTCTGCAGCCCAGCTGAGGCCGCCCACGCGATTCACCGTTCAGAAGGCCAACGGCCTGCACCTCGCGTGGTTCGTCTTCCGGGGTCAGGGCGAAGCGAGGTTCGATCCCCCTCAGATCAAGACCTGGGAGGACACCCGGACCGGGGCGAACTCACCGTGGTCGCCGCTTTGGACTGCGCCTGAAGTACCGGAGGATGGAGAGTGGAGGGTCCAAGTGACCTTCGACCAGCCCGGGACCTATGTGATACGCGGCCGCGCGGACGACGGCGGCCTTTATCACGACACGGAAGTGACGATCATCGTGACGCCGTTGGCGTAGAAGGGCCGGCCGGGTGGCCGACCCACCTGGATGCGCAAGAGTTGCCCAACCCCGGCAACAAGTGGCTGGAATGATGCAGCGCCAGACAGACGCGCGCATCAACATAAGATGAAGACCTTCTTCATCTTACATCTCCGCTCGCCGTGCCGCGGCACGCCTGTTGCCCCCCATGCCGGCCACAAGCAGTAGCGGCGTTTAGCCAGTCCGGGGGGGGTGGTTGCCGCACCAAGCAGTTGATAGCCGCTCTCCCGTTCGGGTTACGCGTCGGTCCCGTCGTTGCACGGGGCCGGTTCCGCACCTTCTAGCGTACGCGGCCCTGGGGCCGGGAGGAGCAACCATGTTGTCACTGTTCTCGAGTTTCTGGCACGAAGAGTCTGGTCAGGGCCTTACGGAGTATGCCCTGGTCCTCGCACTCGTGTCGATCGGACTGATCGCCGTCCTCGTCGTTTTCCGGGATGCGATCGGAGGCATTTTCGACCGGATCGCGCAGGTCCTCCGGGGGGCACCCTCGGAAGGCTACACGCCGGGCAGCTAGCACAGCTTCCGGATTCCGGCCCTGCCGTTTTCGGCGTCGGGCGGCAGCCAGGTTCATTCCTGGCTGTCGCCCGTCGTTCGAGGCGGGCCAACCACCCGGTCTACCCTCCAGGACGGACGAAACTCCAATGCCTACGCAGCCGATTGAACTATCGGCACCCCTGTCAGTGATCCTCGTGATGGTCCTCGCCCTCGCGGTCTGGTTCGACGTGAAGGAGAAGAGGATTCCGAACTGGATCACCGCGGGCGGGTTCGTGGTCGCTCTCGTGTCGAGAGGGGTCGTCGGACCCGGCGCCCTGTGGGTCGGGTTGCTCGGGGGTGGGCTGGGACTCGTCCTGGGAATCCTGTTCTTCTCTGCCGGCGCCATGGGCGCAGGAGACGGGAAGCTCTTGGCCAGCGTCGGGGCGCTTCTCGGCCTCGACACGTTCCTCTGGTGCCTACCGTTGATCGGGGCGTTCGGGGGTCTGCTGGCCCTCGCGGTCACCGCGCGGAAGGGCACACTGATTCCGACGCTGCTCCGCTTCCGTGAGCTCACGTTCTACTTCGTGACCTTCGGCCGCATCGGAGACCGTCGGACGCTTTCCACACCTGGCGCCGTGACGGTGCCGTACGGTGTGGCCGTCGCCGCCGGCGCCGTGACGGCGTGGTTGGGATGGGGGCTCACGCTATGACCCCCCCGCGCCTACGAAGAAGGTGGGGATCACGGAGCGGACAGGCGCTCGTCGAGTTCGCGCTCGTCGTGCCCTTCCTGCTCCTGCTCGTCGTGGGACTCGTCGAGTTCGCCCGCGCCTGGAACACGCAACAGGTGCTGACGGACGCGGCCCGCGAGGCGCTCAGGAACTCCGTCGTCGCGAACCCGGGCTTCACCTACGAAGCGCTGCTCGGCCAGATCGAGCAGGCCTTGGTCCGCGCGTCCCTGGATCCGGAAAACGCCCAGGTCTCCGTGGAAGGTTGGAAAACCGGCACCGGGAGCCCTGCGCGCATCCGCATCGAATACCTCTACGACTTCGGCTTCTTGGGACCTCTCATCGGCTGGGCCACCGACGACCGGAGCCTGGCGCTTTCGACTTCCTTCGTCATGCGCAACGAGTGACCGGGCTAACCCTATGAACATCTCTCGCTATTGGTGGATGCTGGCCGGTGCCGGCGCCTCGGGCCTGCTGGCTGGGTACGTGGCTCTGGTCTACGTGAGCGCAGAACCCGCCCCGCTTCAGGCCGCCGAACCATCACGGACCATCGTGGTGGCCGCGCGCGACCTTCCTTCGGGATCGATCGTCCTACGCGAAGACGTGGAGTCCATCGAGTGGCCAGGATCGTCCATACCCGAGGGATTCGCGGTACAGGCTGGAGACGTCGTCGGGCGCGGCCTGATCGTAGAGGTCAGGAAGAACGAGCCCATCCTGGTTTGGAAGCTTGCCGACCGGGAGGCCGGAGGTGGCCTGCCGATCACGATTCCCGAAGGCATGCGCGCCGTGTCCGTCGAGGTCGACGAGGTGATCGGGGTGGCGGGCTTCGTCCTTCCGGGCACACGAGTCGACGTCCTGGCCACGGTCATGCCCGGTACGGATCGAAGAGAGACCACCACACGCACCATTCTTCAGAACATCCGTGCGCTCGCCGCCGATCAGAAGTACCAGCAGGACATCGAGGGTGAGCCTCAGTACGTCACGGTCGTCACGCTGCTCGTGACCCCGGACGAAGCGGAGGCGCTCACGCTGGCCTCCACCGAGGGCCGCATCCAGCTCGCGTTGAGGAATACCCTCGACTCGGAGGAAATCGAGACCCGGGGACGGCGGATCACTTCGCTGATCACGCCAGTCGCCCCGAGCGGGACGGCCCGCGCCCCACGACCTGCGGTGCAGGCCGACCCGGAGCGCGTCATCGAGTCCTACGAAGGCGGCAGCCGCACGCTATTGAAGTTCGGGACAGGAGGGGGACGATGAGGAGGACGATGATGACGATGACCCGATTCGCGGTGCTTTTCGTAGGGGCGATGCTGCTCGCCGCCACGCCGACATCGGCGCAGCTGTTCATCACGGAGCCCGAGGGGTCCGTGAGCCTGGCTCGCGGTACATCCGCAGTGCTCGTCACCGAGGCCATGATCAGCCGTGTGTCCATGGCCGATCCGGAGGTGGCCGAGGCGGTGGTGGTATCGCCGACCGAGGTGCTCCTCAACGGCAGAGGCCTGGGCACGACGACCTTCGTGGTGTGGGACACGCTTGGCGTGCGCCGCATCTATGGTGTGGAGGTCACGGCGGACGCCCCGGCGCTCGAGCGCTCCCTCTTGATGCTCTTCCCGGACGAAGACATCCAGGTCACGGCCCGCGGCAATACGCTGATCCTGTCGGGACCGGTCAGCTCGGCCTTCGTGGCCCGACGCTCGCTCGAGCTCGCCGAGGGCAGCGGCGCTGTGCTGATCGACAATCTTCAGACCCCGTCGCCCAGCCAGATCCTTCTCCAGGTGCGCTTCGCCGAGGTCAGTAGGAGCGCGCTCAACAGTTTGGGCAATCAGGTCATCGACGTCTTGAACCCGCAACGGACGACCACGGACGGCGATTGGCGCGGCACGACGGACTCCGACGGCATCGTGGAGCTGTCGCTCATCAACAGCGCCTCGCACCTGCGCGCGGTCCTCCAGGCGCTCAGGGAGACCGGGGACTTCAGGAGCCTCGCGGAGCCGACGCTCCTGGCACTGGACGGCGAA
The DNA here is from genome assembly GCA_029863645.1 of Gemmatimonadota bacterium. GTDB lineage: Bacteria > Gemmatimonadota > Gemmatimonadetes > Longimicrobiales > Gaopeijiaceae > UBA2982. Next base: position 715 of record JAOTVA010000213.1, on the reverse strand, counting down.
GAGGCCTCCTTCCTCGCGGGCGGAGAGTTCCCCTTCCCCACCGTGCAGGGCGCGAATCAAAGCAACGCGGTCAGCATCGAGTGGAGAGAGTTCGGCGTGCGTCTGAACTTCACGCCGACAATCACCAACATCGGCAACATCCGTCTGGACATCGCGCCAGAGGTCTCTTCGCTCGACTTCGCGGGGGGCCTGTCGATCGCCGGATACCAGATGCCGACGATCCTGTCGCGGCGTGCGGAGACCAAGGTCGAACTGCGTGAGGGGCAGTCCCTCGCAATCGCCGGCCTGCTCGACCGCTCCATGCAGGAGAGTATCCGCAAGCTTCCGATTCTCGGCGACATCCCGATCCTGGGCGCGTTCTTCCGCTCGAAGGACGAGCGTCAGCGGGTCACCGAGCTCCTTGTCATCGTGACGCCGCACATCGTGCAGCCGAGCGACCTGATGCCCGACATCCCGACCGGCGAGCCGGAGACCTGGAACATGGAGAATTGGCTGCTGCCTGCTCCATCGGACACGACAGAACCCGATGCCAACCGCTAAGAGGACCCCGGACACGGAGAACCAGGCCATGAACCAGCCCATCCGAGAGGTATCCAAAAGCCGCAGCCGGCTGCGGTCCGTATTGCGCTCTGCCTGGCGGTCGGACGAGCGGGGTTCAGTGATGGTGTTGGTCGTGCTGACCGTCACCGCCGTCCTCTCGCAGAGCGCAATACGG
>JAOTVA010000212.1 GCA_029863645.1 Gemmatimonadota bacterium | reverse complement strand
CCGTCCGGCCGGGAATGAGCAGGTAACCGCCGAGACACGGCTGCTGGAAGACGGCGTGATCGATTCTCTGGGTCTGCTCGATCTCGTGGCTTTCGTCGAGGAGAAGTATGGCGTCTACGTCGACGACTTCGAGGTCGACCTCGACAACTTCGGCTCGGCGCAGGCTGTGGAACGCTTCGTCAGATCGAAGCTGTAGGGCGCACGGGCTGCTAATGCGTGGGTCTGTCGGTCCAGACGAACACCTGATCGCCTGGACCCCGCTGCATGCTCCATCCCAGGTTCTTGTACAGGATGAGGCTCGCCAGGTTAGAGGTTGAGACGAACCCGCGGAGTCGAGCGAAATCTCGTTCCCACATGCGCTCCGAGAGATACTCGATGAGCCGCGGGGCGTTTCCTCCACCTCGCCACTCCTCGTGCACGCCAATCACCAGGAAGAAGGCCTCCGGCCCATCGGCAGAAGGCCGCCCGGCGCCCGGGAGCTCACTTTCGGCCCCCTCGGTCACCCGTCTTGTTCGTCGAACCTTTTCCCATGTCTCACTCCGAACCTCAGGATCCGTCAAGAGCCCCTTGAGCAGGCTCAGGCCGAATCGGACCGGATGACTCAAGACGAAGCGTCTCGTGAATCCAAGCCGGCTCGTCGCGGCGGCCCAACCAATGACGCCACCGGAGCTGGGGTCTTCCAGCACCACCACGACCGTGTCCGCATCGGCCATTGCATACTCATAGGAGCGCTTCACGATGTCGTGCCCCAGCACCGACAAGAAAGAACCGGATCCGGCGAAGCACTGACGGTGGAGGGTGGCCACGCCGTCAAGATCGCGACTCGCCATTCTCCTCACCCTGGGTGCATCTCCCCCGCGGGTCAATCCCTTTGCTCGAGATAACGTTTCAGCGTCTCGCACACCGCGGGGAACGTCGTCATGTCCACGGCATCCTCGATGCTGATCCGCACTCCGAAGGCCTGCTCGAGGGCCATCATAAGGTTGAGGTGCTGAAGGCTGTCCCAGGCAGGTACCGTCCCGAGCGACGCGTCCGCATCGATGTTGGATGCGTCTATTGAGAAGATCGAGGCCATGATCTCCTTGACTGTTTCTTGAATCGTCTCCGTGTTCATTAACGGGCCCTGTTGGGGTTCTCTCCGGTCGACCAGCGGTTTAGGCGTCCCTGCACCGTCGCAGCTCTCTTAGAAGGACCTGCACTGGGTCCTCGTTTCTTATCGGCAGGAGACTCCTAGTTTGATCGGTGGCCAGCCGTGGCAGTCGAGGCCTGACGATCGTAAGGCCGTGCTGAGTCTCTTCCAGGAAGCGACACAGCGTCTCACCGGCCGCCTTCGCCGCTGCGTATTCGCCCATGCCCGACGGCAGCTCATCTAGAGCGACGGTCGACGGGTAGAGTACCTTCTCCAGCCTAGAGCCGTGCTCCTGGATCAGATTCACCGTGTTCACGAAGCCGTCCACGTAATAGTCGCAGAATCGCCGAAACAGCTGAGGCGCGAAGATCCCCTTGACCGCGGTGAAGATGGAGGGAGTGGCGAAATAGTACAGGTGTGACGGACTTCGGGCCCCGACGAGGTCAGCGGCGCTAAGTTTGGGGTCGAGGACGTCTAGGGCGACGCTGTCGCACCTGCCACCCCCGGCGACAATATCGTCGACCACGAGCTTCGCGTCGGCCTCGCCGCTGAAAAAGGTGATAGTCACCTGCGCTCCACCCGCTGCCAGGAGCTTCGCCGCCACTTCCCCGAGGCCTCGGGAGCCCCCGACGATGAGCGCGCGCTGCTCGGCGAACTCGGCCGACACGACCCCGTCGATCTCCTCGAAGCGGACCTGCTCCTGTGGCGTGGGCCGCAGGAACGCCCGCACGGTCCCTCTCGCGCCCGGCCCGTGGACGGCGATGTCCAGGGCCGAGTAGCGCTCGTCGAAGTTGGCGACCTCGTAGCTCAGCGAGCGAGACTCTCCGGCCGCCACCGCGAACTTCAGATCGAGCTGAGAGTAGATCGACTGCAATCCTGGACACTCCATACCCACGAGGCGCGTGGTGGCCAGGAGCTCCGCCATCTGCAGCGGAGGCAGCACGCGCATGGCGTTGGGGAAGAGTCGACCCGCGAGCTCCGGATCGAGATACAGGTCGAGGATGCCGTTGGCAGCGGCTATCTCGTCCACGGAAAGAACTCGGGGGCTACGCGTGGCAGTCCGCCCTCCGTCCAGTCCCCCTCCGTCAGGACGCGCCTGTGATACGACGACTGCGGACAGCCTCAGCACCGTTTCACCGCTCTCGCCACCGATCTCGATCGCCACGGTTCCATCCGCCACCTCATCGAGCTGAAGAACCGCCGTGGTGTCAGTCCTTAAGGCTCCGCGGAATTCGCACTTCAGCGAATCGAGTCGCACCGGGTCGCTCTTGTCGGCCAGCCAGCTGTTGAGCGCCCACAACAGCTGATGCACGCCGTGCACGACGGGCCGCCCGAACAGAGATCGGCGGGCCGCTATCGGATCGACGTGAACGGGATTGAAGTCGCCCGAGAGCTCCGCGAATGACAGTTGATCCTCGTGGCTGAACTGTCTTTCGGTCATGAGGGCAGAACGACCTCAAACCAGTCGGGGACGCGCAGCGGGCAGTCGTCCAACAGGAGCTCGCTGCGCGCGCCCTCTTGGCACTCCAAGTCGGTGCCGGTGGGTACGAAGCCGAGCCTCGCGTATACGTCGCAGGCCGGCGCATTCTTCTTCGTGGGAATGAACTCTCCAACTAGCGCGCGGGCCCCTGCTGAGATCGCCTCCTCTGCCAACAGCGCCAGAATCGCGTCCTCCACGGCGCGTCCGATGATCCGACAACTCATCAACAAGGTGTCCAGGTACCATTCCGACAGCTTCCTTACGATTGCGACCCCGACAATACCATTGTCCCCGAATCGATCCTCGACTCGGTATGCGCGAACCAAGTAGTCCGGGTCATCGAGGAATCCCCTGATATCGGACTCCGTGTAACGCCGTGTGGTCATGTTGAACTGATTTGTGCGCTGGGTCAGCTGGGCCACACGTGGCGTCTCCGTTTCTCCCACGGCGTAAACGGTCAGTCGCATGCCGAGGGAGCGGTAGAAGCCCTCCAGGTCCGTGCTCGACCGCTTCAGCTCGGACTCCATCCCGCGGACGCGATAGTAGCTCGCCCGCTTCCGATCGGCTTCGGTATACACCACGCTGTCGAAGAAACCAAGCCGCGAAAGCAGTCCTGGTAGCTCGCTGGGATCCTGTGGAACCTGAACCACCGTAACCTCCGGCAGGGCCTGCTGGACGATCTCCAGCTCGTGCGGGCTGTCGTCGATGAACACGAAGCTGTCGAGACCCAAGGAGAGTTCCTCGGCCAGCTCACGCATGTTCGATGCCTTGTCCCGCCAGTTGACGCGCTTGGCCGCGAAGTCGTCCCACTCCAGGACCATGCTACCGTGACTCGAGAAGGCCTCGCGCACTTCGCCTTCGTTGTTCTTGCTGTTGATGGCCAGCACCGTCCCGCGCCTGGAGAGCTGTTTCAGCTCTTGTTGAAACTCGACGAACGCGTTTCCGGGGTACTCCGTCCCCAAGGCGAGGCGATCGATTCCGTCTTCGCCGAGAACTCCTCCCCAGAGGGTATTGTCCAAGTCGGTCACAAGGACCTTCTTGGTATCGCCCATGAACGCGCGGACGTACTTGACGTACTCGCTCGCCACAGTGGTGAGCGCCTTCGGCCCGAGGGGGGCTCGCGCCGAATACCAGTGGCGGGCCTCGAACCACTCTGGCGCCGACTCGTGGGCGAGTCGGTCGGAGTCCACGAGATGAACACCTTCGTCCTCCTCCGCCAACCGACGTAGGCCTTCGTTCAGCTCGTTGGTCAGCCCGGTGTGGCCCCGCGGGTGCTCGAAGTCGATGATGCCGAGCGCCCCGTCCCGCGATCGGACGAAGGTGTGCAGCAGCAGTCGGCTGTTCGGGAAGTTCGCTCGACTGCCGAGCACCAGTCCCCGTATCCGGTTCCTCAGCCCGTCGATCTCGGCTCCCACCTCATCGTCCGTCAGGTCGAGGGACGAGTGCCAAAGCGTCGGCGACAGATCCCGGAGTGCCCAGAAGAACACGATCGTGTCCGGCTTGTGCCGCGACAGGCCGCTGTCGGGAAGCATCACTTCCTGCTCAAGCTGCTGGAACCCGCCGAAGTAGAGGGCGAGGTCGTATCCGTGGGCCAAGCCGGTCGCCAGCAATACGTCCCGAATCGGCTCCAACGTGAAGGTGCTCAGGTAGGCCAGACGGTGATGTTTGCATCCGGGCGCGGACTGAGCTAGCTCCCGGGAAAGCCACGCATACTCATGGA
>JAOTVA010000061.1 GCA_029863645.1 Gemmatimonadota bacterium | reverse complement strand
AATTCGACTGGTCCTTCTATACCGAGACTTCCTTCCAGTGGCCGCGCTTGAAGAGAATCCCGCTCACGACGGCGAGCGAAGAGAAGGCCAGCATCATGGCGGTGAAGATCCCGTTCGGGCCCCATCCAAGAGGGAAGGCCAGCAGCCATCCTACCGGGAGCTCGAAGAGCCAGAAGCAGAAAAGATTGATGATGGTGGGCGTCCACACCGCGCCCGCCCCGTTGAACGCGGCTGTGAGCACGAGCCCATAGGCGTAGAAGACGAAGCCCACGGAGACGATTCTGAGGCACGTCACTGCGTAGGCGCTCGCCTCCTCCGTGCCGCCGAAGGCGCCGACGATGAACGGCGCGAACACGATGAACACGAGGCCGACGACTCCCAGGAAGTAGAAGTTCAGCTTGCCCGCGATCCAGACCGCCTTCTCCGCACGCTCCGGATCACCCGCACCCAGGCCCTGGCCGACCATGGTGGCAGCGGCGTTGGAAAGACCCCAGGCCGGCAAGAGCGCGAAGAGGATGACGCGGATGGCGATGGCGTAGCCGGCGAGCGCTTCGCTCCCAAACTCGGCCGTAAGGCGCACGAGTCCAATCCAGCTCGCCATGCCAATGAACGTTTGGAAGGTCGCCGTCGCGGACAGTTTCACCATTCGTGCCATCAGGTCGAGCCGGAGTCGCACGTGCTCGAGACTGACCTTGAGGCGACCTCCGAGCCGGAGCAGCGTATACAGCTGCACGAGCACAGCGGTGCCCCGTCCGATGGAGGTCGCCACGGCAGCGCCCTGGACCCCGAGTTCCGGGAATGGTCCGAGCCCGAAGATGAAGCACGGATCGAGGACGATGTTGATGCCGTTCGCGAGCCACAGAACCCGCATCGCGATCGCCGCATCTCCGGCGCCTCGGAAGGCCGCGTTTTGCAGGAAGAGCAACAGGATCACAGCGTTCGTCCCGAACATGATCCGAGTGTACGGAAGAGACATGGCCACGGTATCCTCTTCCGCACCCATGATTCGCAGGAGCTCCTCGGCCCAAACGACCCCACACACGCCGAAGATCAGCGCCACCCCGGCCCCCAGGAACACGGCCTGCACCGTGGTCCGCGCGGCCCCGTCCTCGTCGCCTTCGCCGATGCGTCGGGCGACCATTGCCGTGACGCCGATGCTCAGTCCCATCGCTGCCGTATAAATGAGCGTGAGCATCGACTCGGTGAGGGCTACCCCCGCGATCGCATCATCGCCGAGTCGGGACACAAAGAAGATGTCCACGACAGCGAAGACGGACTCCATGACCATTTCCAGGACCATGGGAACCGCGAGCAACACGATGGCCCGCTGAAGTGGCCCCTGCGTGGGATCACCACCGGTGCCTCGCAACGCGTGGACGAAGACGTCCCACCACGACTCGCCGACGTACGCGTCAGAAGCGTCCGTGTCGGGAGGAGCGTGCATCATACGGGCCGGTGGCGAGTGGGGCCGGAAGCTATCAAACTCAGCGCCATGGACGAAGAACTTTTCAAGCGAATGCAGGAAGCAGCGCAGCGCTTCCGCTCCGGTGAGTCCGACTTCGAAGAGATCATGACGCCGAACGGGCCGGCTCACCTGGTCCGCGACGCAAACGATCCGAGAGGCTTCAGGCTCGACTTCGTCGACGGCGGCGCGCGTCAGTCGACTCCGGTGCAGAAGTATCCAGCTGCACCGAGCCGGCCGCCTGGGTACCCGGCTCCACTCCCCTTTCTGGCGCACTGCGCCGCGACCGTGGACACGGGTGACCAGTCCGTGACGTGGCCCGATCCGCCGGACCCGATCGCCTCCCTGGAGCACATATGCCAAGAGAGTCTCGAGGACGGTTGGGCCCTGCTTCGAGAGGAGGACGGTTCTAGGGTGCTGGAAAAGGAGGGCGTGGAACGCACGCTGCTCCTCACGGCTGGGGACGAAGGACCGCTCCTGATCATGCGGGAGCATCCCAGCGCGTAGTAAGCGTCCCGTCTTCTCCCGGGCCTCGACCCGACTACATTCACTCCCCCGAGCGGGTGCTCGGCCCTCAAGCCCACGATCCGATGTTCCGCCGCACAGACGACCTACGTATCCAAGACCTCCGACCGCTGATCTCCCCGGCGATCCTCATGGAGGACATCCCGATCTCGGAGACCGCGTCCGCGACGGTTGCGCAGGCCCGTGAGGAGACGGCGGCCGAGTTGTGGGGGCGTGGCGACGACCGTCTGCTCGTGGTGGTCGGGCCGTGTTCGATTCACGACACGGATGCCGCGCTCGAGTACGCGGGGCGCCTCGCCGAAAAGCGGCGGGACTTGGGGGAGGCACTCAACATCGTCATGCGGATCTACTTCGAAAAACCGCGCACGACGGTGGGATGGAAGGGGCTCATCAACGATCCCAACCTGGATGGTAGCTTCGCGATCAACCAGGGTCTCAAAGCAGCGCGCCGCTTTCTGCTGAACGTGGGCGAGCTCGGCCTCCCCGCCGGCTCCGAGTTTCTCGACCCGATCACTCCGCAGTTCTTCGCCGACCTCGTTGCTTGGGGAGCGATCGGTGCCCGGACGGCCGAGAGCCAGGTGCATCGCGAGCTCGCTTCCGGCCTGTCGATGCCGGTGGGCTTCAAGAACGGAACCGCTGGTAGCGTGAGCGTGGCGGTGGACGGCATCCTCTCGGCGAAGCACCCTCACCATTTCCTTTCGGTCACCAAGCAGGGGGTGGCAGCCATCGTCGCGACGAGCGGTAACGAGGACTGCCACGTCATCCTGCGTGGCGGCCGCAACGGGCCGAACTATTCGGCTGCCCAGATCGCCGAGGTGGTCGAGGTCCTCGAGCGTAACGGCCTGGCCCCGCGTCTCATGGTCGACTGCAGCCACGCGAACAGCGGCAAGGATCACATGAAGCAGATCGACGTTGCCGATGATCTCGCCCGGCAAATCGCCGATGGCAATCAGGCGATCTTCGGCGTCATGATTGAGAGCTTCCTAGTGGATGGGCGCCAGACGCACACGGAAGGCGAGCCACGCGACAAGCTGGTTCGCGGCCAGAGCGTCACCGATGCATGCCTCGGGTGGGACAAGACGGTCCCTGTGCTGGAACGGCTGGCCGAGGCCGTGCTGGAGAAGCGGGGGGCGGGGGTCTAGGAGAACACGCCTGGGAACAGCTGGATGCCATCATCATTGGCACCATGACGTTGCAGGCCGGACTCAGAGCCGGATGACGACCTTTCCCATGAAGTCGCCGTTCAAATAGAAGTCGAACGCCTCGGGTGCATCGTCGAACTCGAACACCCGGTCGACGATGGGACGGATCCGGTGACCCGAGATGAACCGGTTCATCTCCTCGAAGTCGTTCCGGGACCCGACATGGAATCCCGTTGCGGACGCGTCCTTGTCGAAGAGGACACCGAACGGAATGGAGCCGCCGAAGCCGGTGAGGCCGCCGATCAGGGATATGTGGGCCCCAATGCCCAGGGTCTGCAGCGCCAACGGGAGCGTCGACCTTCCGCCGATCTCGAGCACGTGTTTCACGCCCTGACCATTCGTCAGCCGCAGCACCTCCTCGTGCCACTCGGGATTGCGCCGATAGTTCACCGTCCCAAACGCGCCCAGTTCGGTAGCACGCGCGAGCTTCGCGTCGCTCGAGCTCGTGATGATCGGCCTCGCCCCCGCGGCGACCGCGAACAGAAGCCCGAAGCTGGACACTCCGCCCGTTCCTTCGAGCAGAACGAAGTCGCCTGGCAGGAGGCCACCGTACTTGAACAGGCCCACGAAGGCCGTGACGCCTGCCGTCGTGAGCGTCGACGCCTCCTCGTAGGACAGATGAGCCGGAATCGTCACGAAGCCCTCCGCGCTGCCCACGATCACCTCGGACAGCACGCCATCGCCCGGTCCCCCGCGCCGGAACGGCATCACGCCCTCCGGCCGGTCGCCGTCGATCCAGGTACCCGCGAAGAAGGTGCCCACCACACGGTCACCGACTTGGAACCGCGTCACGCCCGCCCCCACCCCGATGACCTCGCCCGCACCGTCGGACAGCGGGATGCTGGCCGAACCCGCGACTGCCGGGCACGGTCCGTCGAGCCTGCCCCGGTCCCGCCCGTTCAGGGAGGCCGCGCGCATGCGCACCTGCACTTCCCCGGGGGCCGGCGCGGGCGTCTGCACCTGCCGCATGGCGAGCTCGCATCCGGCTCCGTCGGCAGTAGGCGTATACTGCCACTGTCGCATCGTCCCGGTCTGAGCGGCGAGTATTGTGGGTGTGAGGAGAACGGCCGCCATCATCGCGGGCGCCCACAGCTGGAGGGAGCGGTTGCTCATATCAGGATCGGGAGGACCCGCGGCTCGCCCAGCAGGCTGCCCGGGTGGTTGTTTTGGATGTCCAGCACCGCCGCGTCGACCTGCGCGCGCGTGCACGGCATCGTGGCGATGGCGAACTCGGCATTGTCGTTCTCGTGTCGGTTGTGGCTGACCGAATCGATGTTGATGTCCTGATGGCCGATCGCCGTCGCGACGATGCCCGTGATGCCCGGCACGTCGGCGGTCTCGAACACGATGTGATAGGGCAACTTGAGGTCGCCCAGAGGACGCAAGCGAAGTTCGCTCTTCGGCGGCGCCGGCCGAGGGTGGTCCCCGTAGCGCGCGAGGAAGACAATGTCCGAGACGATCGCGCTGCCCGTCTCGAGCGATCCCGCGCCCTGCCCGATCATCATGTTCTCGCCGGCATAACGGCCAATGACGCGCACGGCATTCGTCGCGCCATCGATCTTGGAGAGCAGGTTCGTGCGCTTCACGATCATCGGGCGCACGGCGGCGTACACGAAGTCGCCCTCGCGCTGAGCGTGGCAGATGAGCTTGATCACCCCCTGCATCTCCTCCGCGAACGCTACCTCACCCGCCGTGACCGTGTCGATGCCCTGGCGTGGCACGTCCTCGAAGGCGACCTCGAGCCCGAACGCGAGGCGCAGCACGATGGTCAGCTTGTGCCCCGCGTCTCCTCCGTTGATGTCGAGGGTGGGGTCGGCCTCGGCGTAGCCCTTGGCCTGTGCGTCGCGGAGGGCGTCTCCGAAGCTCTGCCCCTCGGTGTCCATCTTGGAGAGGATGTAGTTGCTCGTCCCGTTGAAAATCCCGGAGATCGACAGGATCTCCTCACCGGTCAGACCGTCCTCCAGGCTCCTGATGATGGGGATGGCGGCGCATACCGCGGCCTCGAAACCGAGCCCCTTCCCGTGCTCTCGTGCGGCGGCGTGAAGCTCCTCACCATGCTTTGCCAGCAGTGCCTTGTTGGCTGTAACCAGGTGCTTGCCCTGCTCGAGCACGCCGCGCGTCGTGCCGAGTATGGACGGACCGCTGCCCCCGATGGTCTCCACGACGAGGTCAATGTCCGGATCCTCCAGGACACCTAGGACCTCGGCGTCCGCCTGCTCCGGGGACAGCTCGTCGCCTTTCCCCGCGTACAAGGCGCGAGGGATTCCATGTCGCTCGGCCGACTGCTTCGGGAATAGATCCACGATGCGGACCAGCTCGACCTCGCGGCCCGCCCGCTCGTGGAGCGCGACCTGCTGGTCGAGGAGGATGCGTGCGACCCCGCCGCCCACTGTGCCGCAGCCCAAGATCGCCACACGAAATTGCATGAATTGGTCCTATCGGGGAACACAGCGGCGGCGGCTAGGCGCTGACGCCGACCTTGAGAGTGCCGTTTCGGGGCGGTATGGATACGCGATCCCGGGACCCTGCGGAAGTGAGGCACCCCTCAGCGGATGTTGAGCGTCTCCCGAATGTCCTGTGCCGAGGCCCCGGTTTCCCAGATGGGGCTGCCCCGGTCGAACTCCTTGGCCCGGGCCAGTGGACCCACGATAACCGGCTCGAGCCCGATGTCCCGCACCAAGACCGCGGTGATCGCGGAGGCCTCTGCGTCGTCGCTCGCGATCGGTACGCCGACCCGGACCCCATCGCGGATGGGATTGGCGAAGTTGCGCGGATTGACCGTATTGAACGCCTTCACAAAGCGCGTACCGGGCAGGTACTGGGCCATCGCCTCGCCCGTGCCCATCGCCATCCACTCATTGGTGATCTCGCCGTCCCGGTCCACACGAGGATTGCTGATGTCGATCACGATCTTGCCCCGCATCAGCTCGCCGAAGTCCTCGCCGAGCTGTGGGATGGCCACGGGGGGAACGGCCAACAGGATGACGTCTCCGAAGTGGGCAGCGGCATCTGCGTATCCCACACTTATCCGTGGCGCGCCCTGCCGGACGAGCTCCATGAGCTCTTCGGGATTGCGGGAGGAGAACACGACCTGATGGCCCGCCTCCGCCCACTTGAGCCCAAGCGGAGCACCCATCGCGCCGGCACCGATGATGCCGATTCTCATAGCGCGGCCCTCTCGCTCGGCCTGACCGGCCTGAGCCTGGCCGGCCACAGGCACAGCTGAGAGCACCAGCGCGAGGACACACACCGCAGTTGTTAGCGCCATGCGGCCGTTCGCGAGGACCTTCGGTGGAAGCGTCATCGATACCTCGTGGATAACCCGGAAGTGGAGCAGACTCCAAGGAGGTATACGGGTGATGCTTCTGGACCGTCAATGGCAGTCAGGACGAACGAAGTGCCGCAACGGGATCGGACCCCGCCCGCACCAGCCCAGAACGAGGGCGGCGGTCTAGGGCTGGATATCCTCGAGGCCGACCCCCTTGCCCGCGCGGAGCGCTGCCCATGCTCCAGCGAAGTCGAGGAACGCTGGATAACGCGGAAAGTCGCGCCGCAGGTCGGTGGCCACGGCCTGCTTTCTCCTGCGTGAGACACGGCCTGGGCTCGGGTTCTTCGCGGAGTCCGTGGACTGTCCGGACCGCACGGCGGGCTTGTTCGATTTCATGGGTGCCTCCTCAAAGTGTAAGCGCCACGGGCAGGCGCTCCATGTCGTTGATCACGGCCCACACGCCGCCCCCGGACTCGACCCGCTCGCGCCAGCGTTCGAGCCGGGCCAGGTACTCACGGGGGTCCAGGTTGTCGGGCTGGAGCTTTGTCACGTTGATCGCGATGACCTCCACGCCCGCCAACTCGATGGGGAAGTCACGAATGAACCCGTCGGGCAGGTCCTCTTCGAGGTCAGAGAAGATGAGTACGGTCCGCCTTCCGGGGCCGACCTCGTTCAACCACTCCACGGCCTGCATGACACCGCCTGTGATGTCGGTGTGCGACGCCGCCGAGACCGTGTCCGCAAAGTTCGACACGGTCTGCATGGCACGACGCTTCTGGTCGTTGGCCACGGACGGCCGCTCGTCGAACGTCATCCGCAAGAGGATATCCTTCTCGCTGAAGCTCCCACCGTCGATCCGGGCGACTCCGAAGGAGTCTCCTGGGTCCAGCGTGCCCAGCAGGTAATTCACGACCGTCTGGGCCCCCGCGAGCTCGCCGGCGTAGGTACCCGACGTGTCGAGGAGCAGAAAGACGCCCGTGCCGGGTGGGGTCGTCGTGCAGCCCAACGTGAGAGCACCGACCACGAAGACGGTCCACGCTCGAATCAATCGTTCGCTCATGACTCCTCCATGGTGAGCGGGCTCATGCCGCAGTGGGCGTACGGTCCGGCTTGGCGACACTGCCGGTCGTGACCTTGGCGGTTGAGCGGGACGCCAGGATCACATCTTCCACCTTGAGCGGCAGGAAGATCACGATGTCATAGAGGTTCTTGAGTCCCTTACCAACGTGGTCGGCCGCGAAGCCCGCGAGCTGCACGGCGAAGGCCACCATCCGCAGTATGCCCGCGCCCACCTGACCCGCCACAATCCGCCCGGAATGGATAAAGGACTCGAAGGGAATCGCGACGAATGTGAGTGCGAACGGGAGGATGAAGCCCATCACCATTTGGCCCACCGACGGGATCCACATGAACTCCGGGCGCTGCACCGCACCGCCGGACAGCGTCTGGGTGAGCGCAATGCGGTCCGCCGCGAGCATGTCACGCATGTAGGCCAGCGAAGATTCGATGCCGGCTAGGATCAGCAGAATGCTGAAGGTCGCCCACGCCATGCGGATGCGGGTGGTGCGATCCAGGCGCCCGATGACGGGGAAGAGCCTGGTGATACGGAGGGACTCCATGAGAAACAGGCCCATGGTGATTTCGACGAGAATGATCACGAGCGCGGCGACGTCGGACGTCTGCATGGAACCGAGTCGGCTCGTTGCTCCGACCATCTCGGACATGGGCAGCGCAATGAGTTGGAAGTTGATGAAGCCGCCCAGCAGCGCGATGAAGAGCACGATGCCCGATATGCCGAACTGCGTCACGGACGAGGATGTGAGCGCCCGCTCGGCCGCGTCGGACTTCACTGCGATCTCGCGGTAGCTGTCCATCAGCCGGTCGAGGTGACGCGAGCGCTCAAAGATGCCGGAGACCGCCGTTTCGACCCGCTGAAGCGTCTCCGCCATGGAGCGCCAGGTCGGTACCAACTTGGCGAGGAGCGCGTGCCGTTCACGGCTGGTCTCGAGGTACGTGTCCATGGCGTCGTCGTGAGCGTCCTGGATCGCCACGCGCAGTGCCTCCACGGCCCTGGCGGCTGGAGCCTGAGCGCTCGCTCGTTCGGCGAGGGCACCTGCGGCCTGAATCGTCTCCGTCCACGCCTCGGGTAACGGAGGCGTGTCGGTCGCTCGCCGGTAGTCTTCGTCGATGCGGTGTACCTGGTCCGAGAGCTGCCGATGAAGGGCGGGATAGGCTCCCAAGTCGCGGTCCACCGATGCGGCGATACGGCGAAACTCCTCGTCGATCTGGCGCTCCGTCTCTTGGAGCCCCTCGCTCAGCAGCACTTCTCGAGTGCGCTCCGTGAGCCGGACTTGGACCCCACGGATCGCCTCTGCCGTCAGTTTACAGCCCTGCGTGAGCGCCTTGGCGATCCCCTGAATCATGCGATGGGCCGGACCGCGCGCCCCGTACATGACGAAGATCAGGAATACGACTTCCAACAGCAGGGATAGTCCCGGCCGGTCGGGCCAAACCATCAACCATGAAGGCATCTTGATTCCTCACTGGCGTAGAGGACCTCAGGTGCCTGGGGGGGCAAAGGGGGAATAGGAAAGCAGGAAGCGTGCCGCCGCCGACACGGTCGACTCTAACCCGATGAGGTTGAGGCACTTGTAGCGGCCGGTCCTGGAGCATGCTCCCACCCCCTCCCGGCGACAACCGATTCCGTGTCACGGACAACTTTGCGCGCGTTCGTAGGTCCCTGGCACCGGAAAGCCCGCGTGGCCTGGCGATTACCGGGATGGCACGATGATTGATGCCATTCGCGCCCGTTGAGTAGACCTGGCACCGGGGGAGCCATGAGGATTACGGTCTGGTTGGCCGCGCGGGAACGCGACACGTGGGTTACGGGAGCGGAAGCGCTCGCCTTGGCACTGATCCTCTGGACAGGGCCTGGGGGACTCGTTCGACTCGGGATCGGGCTCCCGCTCCTGGCGCACATCGCCTATCGGGCGCTGACGAGCCTGCCGATGGGGGCCGTGCCACGGCGCCCTGAGCGCGGCCAGGCGAGAAGTCACTACGACCTACGAGCGCGGATCGTACGATTCCTGGACGAGGTGCGTCGCGCCGAGGACTTCGCGCAACGCGCGCGCGTGGGGGGATCGTCCAAGGCGGAGCTGGAGCAGCAGCTGTGGGCCGCCCAGCAGAGGGTCATGTTGGCGGCGACCGAAGTGGCCAAGGCGACAGGCCAGGCAGGCCAAGCCGATCTGCCTACGGCGGCGCCTGTATCTCGGGCCTCCTGAAGAAGCCGAGCCGCCGACGACCCCGAAGGGCCCGGCGGAGCCACCGAAGGGCGGGTCGAAGGGATTGGCTCGCTCCTTTTCGGCGCTGGGTAGGACGGCGCGGACGACCCCGGGGGAACCGGTCGCCCTCACCTAGGACGCTCGCGCGCACAAGGCGGAGAGCGCTCCGCAGGTGGCTTCGGGTCCCGACCCGGAGCCGGCACGCCGCGGCGGCGGTCCTCGCTCTTATACCCATCCTCATCTTCGGCGTTGCGAGATGGGAACCGTTCACGCGTAGCGCCGAGGTCGCCGTCGAGCCTGCAGCCGTGGGGCACACGCTCCCGGCGCTGCCCGTCATCCCGGCCCGATTCGATGGCGTGCTGTTGGAGGCGTACCTGCGCCAGCCCGAGGTCGTCTACGACCCGTTGGACCACCTGCTGACGTCACCCGTGCTGCGCGATCCCGACTTCGCCCGTGCGGTGCATACGTGGATCGAATACTGGACGGTCTACGCGACGGACTGGTTTCCCTCGTTCCTTACGCGGATGGCGGCGAGCGGGAACGCCGTCGACTCGGCGCTCGCCATGCGAGGCCTTCCGCCCTCGCTCCGCTACCTCCCGCTCATCGAGAGCGGCTACGATCCTGGTGTGACGAGTCGCTCCGGCGCCGTGGGTCTCTGGCAGCTCATGCCAACAACGGCACGTGGGCTCGGTCTGACCGTTGCACCGCTCGTGGACGAACGTCACCACGCGGAGAAGTCGACCGACGCCGCGCTCACCTACCTCGCCGAGCTGCATGCCGACTTCGGGTCGTGGTTCCTGGCCCTCGCGGCGTACAACACGGGGCCCACGCGCGTACGGAGCGTGTTACGTCGCTACGCGCCTGAAGCTCCGCGCGGGGACAGTCTCTTCTGGGCACTCCGTCACCGGTTCCCCGTCGAGACCCGAGAATTCGTGCCAAAGCTGTACGGCGCCATGTGGGTCGCCAGTCGGCCCGAGGCGTACGGGTACGAAGACCCGACGTTAGCGGACGACCTCAGCCCCGCACGTCTCCACTGAGCGCGACCACCGGGTCGAGCCGCGCCGCGCGGCGGGCTGGGATGTAGACCGCAGCCAGCGCAATCACGAAAAGCGTGATCGCCCCGGTTGCATACGTCGCCGGATCGGTAGCGCCGATCCCGTACAGCTGGCTGGCCATTACGCGGCTCAAGATGGCTGCACCGAGCAGGCCGAGCCCCACGCCCGCAGCCGCCAGGAGCGCCCCCTGCCGAAGGATGAGCCGGAGGACGTCTTCGGGCTCGGCGCCCATCGCGACGCGCACGCCGAGCTCGGCCGTGCGCTGGGTGACGCCATAAGAGATCACGCCGTACACGCCGACTGAGGCCAGCACCAAAGCCGCTGCCGCGAACAGCGCAAGAAGCAGCATGCTGAAGCGTTCACGCGCGACCGAGGTCGACACGATGCGCTCCATCGTCGAGACCTGGGAAATCGGAACCGTCTGATCAATCGTCTGGATGGCGCGCCGCACCTGAGGGACGAGCGCTTCGGGGTCGGTCGTGGTCCTGAGGGTGAAGCTGATACGCCGGAAGGGAGCCTGGGCCAGCGGCAGATAGAGTGAGGGGTCGGAGGGCTGACTCAGACCGAAGTACTTCACGTCCTGCACAACGCCCACGATCTCAAAGCTCGGCGGGAAGAAGCCACCGAGCGCAACGTGCGGGGGGAGCCCGGCGACAACCTTGCCGATGGGGTCCTCGTTCGGGAAGTACCGAGCAGCCAGTGCCTGATCCACGACGGCCACGCCCGTTGCCTCGCGGTCGTCGAGCCTATCGAAGCCCCGGCCGCTGACCAGGTCGATCCCCATCGTGCTGAAGTACCCCGGCGACACCTGGCGGTAATGTGCGATAGGCTCCTCGCCCCGCTCCGGAGCCACTCGGTCTTCCACGAAGAAGTTCCCAAGGAAGGGCACCTCACGTTCTAGCGGGAGCGTTCCCGTTGCAGCCACCGAGGCGACGCCCGGTAAACTCTCCAGGCTGGAGATGACCTCGTTGGGGAAATCGGCCACGCGCTCCAAGTCGCTGTAGGCCCTGCTGGGAAGATCGACGCGGAGCGTGAGTAGATTCGTCGCGTCGAATCCGGGCTCTGTTTGCAAGAGACTGATGAAGCTTCGCGTCAGTAGGCCTGCCCCGACCACGAGCATGACTGCCACGGCGAGCTGAGCGACGACGAGGGTGCTTCGGCCCATGGCGCGACGGCCGGTCGAGCCCCGGGAACCGTCCTGAAGCGCACTGCGAACGTCGGTCCGTATCAGGCGCGCGAGCGGAGCGAGGCCGAAGATGACACCGGTCACGGCGGTGGCCGCCAGGCTGAAGAGCAGGACCCTCCCGTTAAGTTGGACTTCGTCCAGTCGTGGAAGGCTCTCGGGGCCGAGTGACACGAGGACGCCGATTCCGACAGTGGCGACCGCGACACCCAACACGGCCCCCGCGGCCGACAGCACCAGGCTCTCAGTGAGTAGCTGGCGACCGAGCCTCATGCGGCCGGCACCCAAGGCGGTGCGGAGTGCGATCTCCTGCCCGCGATCCGCCATTCTCGACAGCAGCAGATTGACCACGTTGGCGCAGGCCACGAGGAGCAGCAGGACAGTGGCACCGAGCAGCACGAGCAGCGTTGCTCGCGTCTCACCGACGATCGCCTCGTCCAGCGGTATCACCGTCGTCGTGTACGCGCGATTCGTCTGGGGATACTCCTCCTCGAGCTGGCTGGCGACGCGGGCGAAGTCCTCTCGGGCGGCCGCGAGGTCGACGCCGGGGCCAAGCCGCCCCACAACGTCCATCCAGCGAGCGTATCGACCCGGGTACGCAAGGAGGTGCCGGTTGAGCCAAAAGCTCGAATTGCCAGGGAAGTCGAAGCCCGGCGGCATGACACCAACCACGGTGTACTCGGCCTCTTCGACGGTCAGGGACTGCCCCACGATGTCGGGGTCCGCCCCCGTTCTGTTCAACCAGAAATCGTGCCCGAGCACGATGACGCTCGGCGCACCGGGCGCCCCGTCCCCCGGCGTCAACGTCCGCCCCACCAGAGCCCTCACCCCGAGCACCCCGAACAGATTCTCGGCTGCCCACGTGCCCGTGACCTTCACGGCCGTGCCATCCCGGTCGATAAGCGCGAGTTCAGCCTCGGAGAACCCTGCCATCCCCGAAACCGTGCGAATCCGCTCCTCGAAGTCGGCGATGTCCGGCGGCGACATGAATCCTCGCTCTACGCCGCGTTCCTGATTCGTAGACCAGACGCGCACCAACTCCTCCGGGGCCTCGTAGGGGAGACCTTGGAGCAGCACTGCATCGACCACGCTGAATATCGCCGTGACCGACCCGATACCCAGCGCGATCGTGAGGATCGCGACGGAGGAGAAGGTCGGGTGGGTGCGAAGGCTTCGTAGCGCATACCGGATGTCTTTCATGGGTTCAACCTCGGGCGGCGGCGGCTGCAGGAACAGTGGCAAGCGCTTCGGCCAGCTTTCTGATGATCCGATGCAGCAGTATCATGAACCTCCAATCGATCGATGGGAGTGCATCTATCATGCGTGGACATCAGGTACTCAGCTCGTTGGCCATCGCGCTCGTGCTGCCGACGTACGGCGGTGCCCAGCAGGCGACCTCGCCTTCGATCTCGGCCGACTTCCCGTTCCAGTCGCGGTACGTAGAGGTCCTCGGCTCCCGGATGCACTACGTGGACGAAGGCCAGGGCGACCCGGTCCTGTTTCTGCACGGGAATCCGACGTCGTCTTATCTGTGGCGCAACGTCATCCCGTACGTGACGGACAACCATCGCGCGATCGCGGTCGATCTCATCGGCATGGGTAAGTCCGACAAGCCCGGCCTGGCTTACACCTACCAAGATCACAAGCGCTATCTGGACGCGTTCATCGAGGCGCTCGACCTCCGCGACATCACGCTCGTGATTCACGACTGGGGATCCGTGCTCGGCTTCGACTACGCCGTCGGCCATGAATCGAACGTCGTCGGTATCGCGTTCATGGAGGCCATCATCCCGCCCAGCTTCCCGAGGGCAGAGCCCATGGGTGGAGCGCTCGGGCGGTTTCGTACTGAAGCGGGAGAGGCCCTCGTTCTCGACGAAAACCAGTTCGTAGAGGGGATCCTCCCCGGCAGCGTCGCCCGCGGCCTGACTGAGGAAGAGATGGCGTACTACCGGGCCCCGTACGCCACTCGGGAGTCCCGTCTGCCGACGCTTCAGTGGCCGCGTGAGCTACCGGCGGCTGGCGAGCCGGCCCGCAACGTGGCAGTGGTCAACCGCATCGGGACGTGGATGCAGCAGACCGACATTCCGATGCTCTTCCTCTGGGCTCGGCCAGGCGCACTCAACAACGAGGCCTTCGCCTCTGCGATGATCGAGCGGGTCCGCAACATTCAGACCGCGTTCGTAGGCGAGGGCCGCCATTACATACAGGAAGACCAGCCGGAGATGATCGGGCGGACGCTGGCCGACTGGAGGCGCCGCATCGGGCGCTGAGTGCCCGCGCAGCCCTTAGGTAGCGCTGAGTGCGGCGATGCGGAGCAGCTCTTCTGGTCGGACCTCTCCGACCAGCGCCTGCTCGAGCTCCGGGGTCGCCCATGTGACGAGCGGCATGCGATCCCCGGCCGGCCCGGTGTGGTAGTCGGCGACCGAAGGCGCGCGCGCCTTCAGACCCTCGGAGGGCACCAGGTAGTGCGAGATGGACCCACCCCCGGACTTGTAGACGATGAGCGCGCCTCGCCGGCCGTTGATCAGGCAAATCTCGGCACGCTCCACTTCCAGGCCCGCAAGCTGCATCGGCCCGAGGCTCCTCCCCAGCTCACGCTGTAGGAACCTGCGGACTTCCCGGGGATCGGAACTCACGATCATGTCCTGGCCGACTGCGCGCCGGAGGTAGTCTTCGGCGAAGATCCCCGGGTCGCCCACAGATGCTACGTCGCTCGTGCCGAAGGAGCTCACTGCCGCGAAGAGGGTCACCGACGCTGCCAGGGCGACGCCGACGGCGATCAGGCCCCGACGGCTAACGGTCTGTGGTAGGCGGCCGGCCCCCTCCTGCTCGAGGCGTGCCCGCGCCAGCGCATCGAAGACCTCTTCCCGCACCTCCCGCGGCGCACGTACGCGGCGCACCCGGTCATACGCGTCGAGCAACGCCCGATCCTGGGCGAAGTACAGCTTGCACTCCTCGCAAGCCTCTACGTGTGCCTGCGCACGTTCCACGTCGGCCTCGCACAGCTTCGGCCGCTCCGGTGGCCACAGCTCTTCTCGGGCTCTCAGGCAGTCCATTCCTGTTAGCTCCCCGTTTCCCGGACGCCCGAGTCCGCCGTCCCGGTCACCACGCCTTCGAAGAACGCGGCCCGGTAGGTGAGGAGTCCGCGTAGAGAATCGAGGTCGATGTCCATCGCCGAGGCTGCGTCCTGGTAGCTCCATCGCCTGAGGAGCACGAGCCACAACGCGGCGCGAGACTGTGCCGGGAGGCCCGCAGCTGCTCGCACGATGTTCGCCCATGCGATGCTTCGGAAGTCCTCGGGCCTGACGCGTGACTGCTTGGACGAATCAGCCGCCCGCTTCGCCGGCACGGCGCCAGCGGAGGATGGGGCGAGAAACGCACGCACCAAGATCCCCTCCATCCACTGAGTGAACGCCCCAGCGTCCACATCCTCGTGGTATTCGGAGGACGCACAGCTCACGGCCTCGACCAGGAGGCTCTTTGTACCCGCCTCCTGCCCGCCCGAAAGGAAGGCGGCACCCGCAAAGAGGGCGTCGAGGTCCTCGCTGATGCGCTCCTCGAACGTCAGAGGCATTCCCATACACTCCGTGGGAAGAAGATCAGATGTCTCGTCCTACATGAAGCTGAATACATGTCCGACCAAAATGGTTCACGGGACGGGTCACCTCGACAGATAGGCTCTGGACTGCTCGGCGTCCCTCAACGGTGTCACTTTGTCGGGATCGAATCGGACCATCAGGTAGTTGATATGGTCCTCGATTCTTGTGAACCAGTGGCCCGTGCCCGCCGGGATGATGACTACGTCGCCCGCCTCGATGTCGTACGCCACACCGTTCCGTATATCTGCGCCGCCGTTTCCGGGCCCGTTGAACTCGATGACGGTGCGCATCGTCGCCGGACGCCTCTGGCGGTCGACGATGTCGGGACCCAGCACGAGCGTGGCCGACCCGGAGATGACGTGGTAGATCTCGCTGACCAGGTCGTGCTCAGCCACCGAGTTCGGACGGGGCTCGTCCAACTTTCCGCGATACACTACGCCGATGCCGACGTGACCCTTACCGATGTCGTGGTCCCGGATCTGCTGGTCGGTGAGGCCTTCGGCGATCGCTTTCGCGGTGTACGCTTCGATTTCGGCACGGGGAATGTGGACGCCCTCACACATGTAGCACGTGGGCTGTGGATCGGTTGGGTTGACCCTTTGCTGGCCCGCCAGCGCTGCCGGCGCGGCCGCGACAATGAGGATCCCAGGCAAAAGCATTCTCATAGCAAATTCCTCCAACGGTCGATGCCCACGGGAGCGCGCGATCGGTCTAACGATACGTCTTCTCGAATTCGTTCCGGGCGTTCCTCACCAAGAAGGATCCGTCGGCCGATGCCGACACCTTGATCCAGAACGCACGCCCGTCGTGCACCGGTGCGAGGAGCGACTCACCGGTCGCCGCCAGGAGCAAGACTACGAAAGCGACCTGAGTACTAAACGACGACCACGACATGGGTGCCTGCTCTCTCGGCCGAAGGTAAGACGCTCGACCCGAGCAGAGTATGCGGCGCGCATCCCGCGTGCAACGAGACGCTCAGAGCCCTGGCTACTCCCCCATGCCGCGCATGATGAGCACCTTCGGCTCGGTCATCTCGTCCATGGCGAACCGGACTCCTTCGCGGCCGAAGCCTGAATCCTTCGACCCTCCGTAGGGATAACTGTCTACCCGGAAGGTAGGGACGTCATTGATGAGGACGCCGCCGTAGTCCAGCTCCCGATAGGCGCGCATGGCCTTTCCGACGTCCCGTGTGAACACGCCCGCCTGGAGCCCGAAGCGGCCTGCGTTGCAGGCCTTTAGCGCCTCTCCGAAGTCGGCGAAGGGCTCGACCACCGTGACCGGGCCGAACACCTCGTCCCTGCAGACGCGCATGTCAGGCTTTGTGTCGGTCAGCACAGTGGGCCGAACCACCGCACCGTCCGCCTCGCCGCCACAGTGCAGGATCGCGCCCTGTTCCACGGCCTCGCGCACCCATGAGAGGACGCGTTCGACGTGCTGAGCTTCGATCAGAGGACCAACCACGGTCGACTCCTCCAAGGGGTCCCCGCACGAGACCTCCCGCGTGGCCGCGACGAAGCGGGTGAGGAACTCCTGATAGCGCGACTCGTGCACGAAGAGTCTCTGCACCTTGATGCACACCTGCCCGGCGTTCGCCCACGCCCCCGCGACAACCGACGGGAGGATCGCGTCGAGATCGGCATCGTCGTCAATGACGCATGGCGCGTTGCCGCCCAACTCCAACAGCACCTGCTTCTTACCTGCCAAAGACTTGAGCTTCCAACCAACGACGTCGCTTCCGGTGAACGAAAGCACCTTCATGCGGTCGTCCTCGACCATGACCTGCGCGACATCGGGTGGACAGTGAAGCACGCTCAACGCGTCGCCCGGAAGTCCCGCATCCACGATGATGTCGGCAAGCAGATGGCCGGTCACGGGGCACTGGGGTGGAGGCTTGAGCACCGCCGACGTCCCCACGGCGATCGCCGGAGCGAGCTTATGGGCGATCAAGTTGAGCGGGAAGTTGAACGGCGAAATGGCTGCGACGGGCCCGCGCGGGACCCTCGTATAGAGGCACAGCCGTCCTTCTGCTCGCGCCTCTAAGTCCAGTGGCAGCACCTCCCCGATCCCGCGGCGGGCTTCGCCGGCCGCGAGCGCAAAAGTCACCTGGGCACGCGCGACCTCGCCGCGGCAGAAGCGAATGGGCTTGCCGCTCTCTCGCGCCATCACCTCCGCGAGCTCTGCCGACCGGGCCCGGAGGCGCTCGACGACGCCCTCACAGATCGCTGCCCGGCGATGCGTTGGGAGCCGGCGCATCGCCTCGAAGCCGGTGACGGCACGATCGATGGCGTCGTCCATATCATGGCGACGCGCGACACAAACCTCGGCAACAGGACTGTCGTCGAAAGGGCTGCGAACAACTTCGAACTGATCGGAATCGCGCCGCTCAGAGCCGATTCGTAGCAGATGCCTTTCCAACGCGCGACTCACAGCGACGACCGCGGCCCTCTACGGAGTAGCCCGGCGAGATTCGACGCGCGCTGGAGCGGACCATCCGCCTCGAGGAGTTGTTGGCGCACCGCGGGATCCATCGGGATGACAAGTGAGAGGCCGTCCACGAGTTCCTCGTCCGTAAGGTCGGGCGGCGGCAGCTGCGCTCCCGGGAAGGCGGACAGCACGGATGCCTCGAGCTGTCTGCGCCGTTCGGCGAGCGCCGGACGGTCACTGGCCTCGATGGACTCCGGCACTGCCTCCACCGCGGCGAGGCGATACGGCCGTCCCTGATCCTCACTCAGTATTCGGAACTTCGTGATGCCGCGCAGCACGATATTGTATCTGCCGTCCGGGAGCTGTTCCGAAACCACGATGACGCCTGCGCAGCCAATGGCGTGGACCGGCGGACG
>JAOTVA010000060.1 GCA_029863645.1 Gemmatimonadota bacterium | reverse complement strand
ATCTACCGCTTCATGGAAGAGGGATGGGATCGGCGAACCGCTGCCAAGAAGGCGACAGGGGAGGTCGCTCTGCCGATCATCGCCGCAACGGCCACGACCCTCGCTGCGTTTGCACCGCTGCTATTCTGGCCCGGTGAAGTCGGTCAGTTCATGGGCTACATGCCGCGTACGCTCATCATCACGCTGACCAGCTCCTTGTTCGTAGCGCTCGTCATCGTCCCAACGCTGTGCGCCATGTTCATGACGCTCGAGGGCGAGAAGCGTGCGCCGATGAGGCCTGCGCTCCGCTGGAGCCTGGTTGGTGTCAGCGTTGCAGTCGTGCTCGGCATCGCCGCCTCGAATGTCCTGACCGCCGTCCTCCTGACCGCTACCGTCGCGGCCTTGTGGATGATTCATCACTTCGTCCTCGAGCGACTCGGTCGGTCGTTCCGTGCGGGTATCCTGCCGAACCTGATGACCTCGTATGAGCGCACGCTGCGATGGTCCCTGAACCACCGCGGAGCGGCCATGGGTCTTACGGGGCTCGCATTCGTTTCCGTCTTCGGTGTGTTCATTGCAACGCACACCGACAACATCGAGTACTTCCCCGAGTCGATGCCGCCAGCCCAGCTGCTGATCGACATCGAGACCCCTGTGGGCACGCGAGCGAGCGTTACGGACTCGGTGGTCTCCCGGATCGAACGGGACCTCGCCGGAATCGGCGGGCGCGCGGACTGGTCCTCAGTGGTCGCCGTAACCGGCGGCACCGGGGGCGGCGGAAATCCAATGATGGGCGAAGGTGGCCCGAGTGGACCCGAGGCCGGACGGATCACCGTCGAAGTCATCGACTTCCAAGACCGGAGCCGCGACGCGTTCGAGACGCTGGCAGAGATGCAGACCACGCTCGGTCGTGAAGTGGCCGGAGCGACGATCACGGTGGACCAGATGTCGCAGGGTCCTCCCCAGGGCGCACCGGTGAGCATCGAGATCGTCGGCGAGGATCCGGCGCAACTCAAGGCCTTGTCGGACGAATTGATCGCCATTCTCGAGAACGCGCCGGTCTATCAGCACCTCGTGGGGCTCGAGAGCGATCTCGACCAGGCCCGCCCGGAGCTGTCAGTGGCCGTCGATCGTGAGCTCGCTGCGCTCTACGACTTGAACACCATGAAGGTCGGGAACGCGATCCGCGGTGCCATCAACGGCATCGAGGCCGCGAAGTACCGCACAGGAAACGACGAGTACGACATCGTCGTTCGCCTCGCGGAGCCGTACCGGAACGAGCTGGAGGGCCTCCGGGAGCTGACGGTCGTGGCCGAGGGCGGCATCCAGGTGCCGCTCGTCTCCATCGCAACGTGGAGCGTTGAAGACGGCGCTGGCTCGATTCGTCGCAAGGACCAAACGAGGACCGCGACCATCACGGCCGACGCGGCGGCGGGCAACGCGAACAACACCGTGCTGGCCGACGTACAAGCCACGCTCGCGAGCTTTGTGGCCGGGCTCCCACCCGGGTATACGCTGCAGTACACGGGCCAGTCTCAGGAGCAAGAAGAGGCTCAAGAGTTCTTGAGCGTCGCGTTCGCCGTCGCGCTCATGCTGATCGGTTTCATTCTTATCAGCCAGTTCAACTCGGTCGTGAAGCCTGTCATCATCCTGACCTCGGTCATCATGTCGACTATGGGCGTCCTCATCGGACTGATGGTCTTCCAGATGCCCTTCGGGATCATCAACACGGGCGTCGGCATCATCTCGCTCGCGGGGATTGTCGTGAACAACGCCATCATCCTCATCGACTACATCGATATCTTGCGGCACCGTGACGGAATGGACCGTCGCGAGGCGCTGGTGCAGGGCGGCAAGACGCGCTTCCGGCCGGTGGTCCTGACGGCGCTGACGACCGCGCTCGGCCTCACGACTCTGGCGATTGGCCTCAACTTCGACTTCTTCGGACTGTACCGATCGTTCGACCCCGACTTTTATTGGGGCGGCGAGCAAGCTGCGTGGTGGGGTCCGATGGCCATTGCGATCATCGCGGGCATCCTGATTGCAACATTCCTGACGCTCGTTCTCGTGCCGGTCATGTATTCCTTGGTCGACGACCTGGAAGCCTTCTTCCGGAGTCACTTCCTGAACCGCGACGAGGCGTTGGTCGAGGCGACCGCCGAGCCCGAGGCCCGCTTGCCGCGCGAGGACCGTGAGCCGACCCGGCCCGTGAGGCCGGGCGTACAGGCTCCGCAGCCTGTGCCAGCGGGGGCGGGAGGGGGCTAACCCCTCGCGCCTCACGCGGTACCGGGGCACCTTCGGTCGACCTGCTCGCTCCGTGCTCGCCGTCATCGACCATGTCTGAGACGCCAAAGCCTCGCGACGTCGTCGCGACAGCCGTTCAAAACCTCGTGGTGTCGCGCCTCGGGCGCGGATTCATTCCGCTCGTGGTGATGTTCATCGTCGGTGTGGTCCAGGGCTTCACGGACTCCGGCTCGGGCGGGTTGATCCTCTCTGTCGGCTCCGTAGCGTCGGCCGCCGCCATGTTGGCGTACGGGCTCCGGATTTCAGAACGCACGTTCGCGCGTCCCCACAGGGCCTGGATGTCCTGGGCGATGTGGGGCAGCCTCGTCCCTCCTCTATTCGCTGTATACGTTCTCGGTTGGCGAGGCCTGAGGGTGCTGGCCTCGGGCGGGGGGGCGGCGGACGTCGGCGTTGGCATCGGGTTTGCTGTGATGGGAACGTGGGCGATGCGCTCATGGACCAAGGTGGTCGAGGTTGAGCGGCTCGCCCGTGTGATGACCATGGACCTGGAGGGACGAGCGTGAGCACGTACATCCGCCGGATCATGCCGCTCCCCGTTGCGCTCGTGGTTGCGGGGTCGCTTGGGGTGGGGGAGGTCAGCAGCCAGCTCCCGCGCCAGGGGCTTCTGAGCCTGGACGACGCGCGGCTGTTCTACGAGGTCGTGGGGAGCGGGGACCCGATCATCGTCGTGCACGGGGGTCCTGGTCTCGATCACTCCTACCTACAGCCTGGGCTCAACGTCCTCGCTCGCAGCAACACGCTGGTCTACTACGATCAGCGAGGCACCGGGCGATCGACCGCCGCGCTCGAACCCGGCGTCATCAACATGGACGCCTTCGTCGCGGACATCGACGCCCTCCGTCAGACGCTGGGGTACGAGCGCGTCGACGTCTTGGGGCATTCGTTCGGCACCCGCATCGCCCTGGAGTACGCGGCCCGCCACCCGGAGAACGTACGCGCGCTCATCCTCATGAATCCGGTCGAGCCTGGGACGCGCTTCACCGAGCAGCAGGCCGCCCGACAACGTGCTGCACGCTCAGTGGAGGACTCCACGGAGCTGGCGACCCTCACGGGAAGCGAAGGCTTCGCGGCCCGCGACCGGGGGACAGTCAGCCAGGTATATCGCGTCCTCTTCCGACAGACGCTCCGTGATCGCAACCGCATCGCCGAGCTCGATCTGGACCTCGCTGAGGCTACGGCCAAGAACGGTCCGGACGTCGCGCGACTCCTGGGCGAAAGCATGGGCACCGGGGACTGGTGGGACCGCCTCGCCGAGATCTCTTCGCCGACCCTCGTGCTTCACGGCCGCTATGACGTGGCGCCGCTGCCGATGTCCGAGGCGCTCGCGCGGGTGCTGCCGCTGGGCCGGGCGGTGGTCCTCGAAAGCGGGCACTTCCCCTACATGGAGGATCCGGACGGGCTCCTGTCCGCGATCTCGGCCTTCCAAGTGGACCTGAGTCGCTGACTCCCTAGGAGGCGGGCCGCGGTGACAGGAGCCACTTGGCTCGCGCCGTCGCGACGACGTCTCCCGCTCGGTCCGTGATCTGCGCTTCGACGGCCTGCTCCTGGGCTGCAGAGACGTCTCCCAGCTGACAACGCGCCTCGGCGGACAGTACTCCGCGCGCCTTCTTCACGTAGTTCATCTCGATGCCGGTCAGAATGCCACGCGCGGTGGGCGGTAGGGCGCCGAGGACGGCCAGCCCCGTAGACAGCTCGCCGAGGTTGGCCAACGCGATCGCGTGTACCGACCCCAGGTGGTTCCGCACCCTGCGACGCTCTCGCAGCTCTACCCTGACGTGCCCTGGCTCGAACTCCATGACCGTCGCCCGCATGCTGTCCGTGTACGGTACGGTCCTTCCGAGGAGTCGACTGAAGAGCCATCGTCCGCCGGGGAGCGGCGACAGGCGCGCCCACAGTCTGAGGAGACGAAGACCGGGCGACTCGGCGTTGCGTGACATGAGGCGTTGGTGAAGGCGGTGTGGGAGCCTCCGTATCTTCCACATTGCGTGGAGGCAGGGCAACGGACGTCTCTTCCTCAGATCTCTGATCGGGGCGATCGTGTGGCCCGACGATGAGGCCTGCCGGCCTCGCTTAATTAGGGAGGTCGCGTGGAGGGAGTCTCGCCGGAGCAGCCGAGCCGCATAGGGCTCGCTGACTACCGGCCCACGTCGGCCGATCTCAGGGAGTTGGGTCGTTTGGCCCTTCCGGTCGGCCTCGCGCAAGTCGGCCTCATGACCATGGGCCTCGTCGACACGGTGATGGTCGGACGCGTCTCGCCCGTCGACCTGGCCGCCGTCGCCATCGGGCACCTCTACTTCTTCGGGGTGGCGGTCGTCGGCATGGGGATCCTGTTCTCGCTGGACCCGGTCATCTCGCAGGCGGTAGGAGCCGACGACCGCGTCGGGATCGCACGGGGTGTCCAGCGCGGACTGGTTCTCGCGACAGGTCTCAGCCTTGTCGCGATGGCGTTCATGGTGCCGGTCGGCCCCGTGCTAACGTTTCTGCAACAGCCTCCCGAGGTCGTGCCGATTGCCACCCAGTACGTGCACGGGCTGCTTCCCGCGGTCTTCCCGTTTTATGTGTTCGTGGTTCTCCGTCAGAGCCTGCAGGCCATGGGACGGCTCCGCGCCATCGTCATCGCGGTGGTGGCCGCGAACGTGTTGAATGGGTTCCTGAACTGGGTCTTCATCTTCGGTAATCTCGGCGCTCCCGCGATGGGCGCGGTCGGGTCGGCCTGGGTCACCAGCGTGGCGCGTTGGTTTACGACGCTGGCCCTACTGGGACTGGCTTGGCCCTATCTGGTGTCGTCGCTGCGGCCGCTGCGGCGGGAGGCCCTGGCCAAGCGGCCGATGGTCCAGCTTCTCCGCGTCGGCGGGCCGGTCGGCGCCCAGCAGTGGTTGGAAGTCGGCGTCTTCGCGGCGGCCGGACTCCTCATGGGGTGGATGGGTACGATCGCGCTCGCAGGCCACCAGGTCGCCCTCCAGATGGCGGCGCTGACGTTCATGGTGCCGCTGGGCGTCGCCCAGGCCACGAGCGTCCTGGTTGGGCAGGCGGTGGGCCGCGGAGATGCCCACAGCGCGCGCCGCGCCACGGGCGCGGGCCTCCTCACCGGTGTAGGCTTCATGGCGGCGACGGCCGTCATGTTTCTGGCGGTGCCGGACCTCTTGTCGCGCGCCTTCAGCGACGATCCCCCCGTCATCGCCTCCGCGGCCCTACTCCTGCCGATCGCCGGCGTGTTTCAGGTGTTCGACGGCCTGCAGGTCGTCGCAGCGGGTGCGCTGAGGGGGGTGGGAGATACGCGCGTACCCATGATCATGAACCTGGTCGGCTTCTGGCTTGTCGGACTGCCCGTGTCGCTTTGGCTCGGCTTCGGACTCGGATGGGGCCCTCCGGGGGTGTGGTGGGGCTTGGCCATCGGGATCGGTGTGGTCGCCGTCCTGCTCAGCCTCCGAGTCCGGAAGCGCCTAGGAAGCACGCTGCAACGCCTCGTTATTCACGAGGATCACTCATAGCTTTGCGCCGATGAACTTCGACTTCCAGCCCCTCGATATTCCTGACGTAGTCCGCGTGCGCACAACCCGCCACGCGGATGAGCGGGGCTTCTTCCAGGAGTCCTACCGGGAAAGCGCGTTCGTCGAGGCCGGCATCGTCGCCCGGTTCGTCCAGGACAATGTCGCGCGGTCCTCGCGCGGAGTCCTCCGTGGCCTGCACTACCAGCTCCCACCGGCGGCGCAAGGCAAGCTGGTGGGCTGCACGAGCGGCCGCATCTTCGACGTCGCGGTGGACTTGCGCGTGGGGGCGCCGACGTTCGGCCGCTGGGTCGGAGAGACGCTGGACGCCGAGTCGGGCGAGCTGCTTTGGATTCCGGCCGGCTTCGCCCATGGCTACGCCGTGCTGAGCGACGTTGCCGAGGTGCACTACAAGGTGACCGCTGAGTACCGGCCGGAGCTGGACCGAGGCGTGCTGTGGAGCGACCCGACCATCGGGGTCGAATGGCCACTGTCGGACCCCATCGTCTCAGCGAAGGATCAGGCGCAGCCTACCCTGCAAACGTGCGACAACCCCTTCACGGCGTAGCGACGTGCCGGGAAGGGAAGCCGTCGAGCACCACCTGGAAGTCACGAAGACAGCGCGGTACTGGACGCTCGGCGACAGCTCGAAGGCCCAAGAGGTGTGGTTCGTGCTGCATGGGTACAAGCAGCTCGCACGGCGCTTTCTCACGCGCTTCAGATCGATTGCCGGGGACCAACGACTCATCGTCGCCCCCGAGGCCTTGTCGCGCTTCTACGCCAGCGAGGAGCCGGGCCGACACGGTTCCGCCGCGGTGGTGGGTGCGAGCTGGATGACCCGTGAGGACCGGCTGGCCGAGATCGACGACTACGTGGGGTACCTGGACCGGGTCGCGAAGCTTGTGCCCGAACTCCCGGTCACCGTCTTGGGGTACTCGCAGGGGACGGCGACGGCCGCGCGCTGGGTGACGCAGGGGCGCGTCTCGGCGGATCGCCTCGTGCTGTGGGCGGGGTACGTGCCCCCGGACCTGGACTTCGCCCGCGCCGCGGAGGTCTTTTCGCACGTCGAGCTGGTGCTCGTGCGCGGCGACGCGGACCCGATGCTGAGCGATGACCTAGCGGAGCGGGAGCGTGCCGTACTCGAGGGTGCCGGCATCGAGTACCGGGTCGTGACCTACCGCGGCGGTCATGAGGTCGTACCCGAAGCCTTGGCGCTCGTGGCGGGCGACTAACTCACGCGCTGCTAGGATTCGGCAATCGCCACGTACGCCCCGGTGAAGGTCGCTGCGACGCAGCCCTCCGCCAGGACCTGAACCGATACGTGGACTCGGCCCTTCCCCCGCCTCGTGACAGTGCGGACGAACTTCTCCCATGCGGCCGGCTGAAGCGGCTCGGTCATGGCGCGAAAGCCCCCATGGATTGGGGCGTCGTAGCGGACCGAACTGGATTGAATGACCGTGTGGGCGATCAGCCCCTCGGCCCTGAGCCTCAGATGGACGAGCGTCCATCCTGCGAGGATCGCCAAGGCCGCGACGCTGCCTCCGAACGCCGTACCCCGATGGTTCACATTGGGCGCAAGCGGCGCTTCGATGGTGACCCCGTCAGGACCTGCGTCGATCACGCTGATGGCCATGCCGGCCGAGAGGGGGATGTGCTCCATCAGGTAGGCCTCGACCTCTGCTCTGGTCAAAACTCCCCCACGAACATGATCTCGGTCTCGAGCTCGTGACCGGTCTCGCGTGCGACGGTCTCCCTGGCGAGGTCGATCAGCGCCATTACGTCCTGTGCCGTCGCGCCCCCTAGGTTGACGATGATGTTGGCATGCTTGTGAAAGATGCCGGCACCGCCATGAAGGTGTCCCTTCAGTCCGCACTCATCGATCAGGCGGCCCGCACCGACCCCGTCGATCTTGCGAAAGATCGAACCGGCACACGGATAGAGCCAAAGGTCCGGATGTCGCTCGTCGCGCCACTCCAGGTTCTCGCGCATGATGCGCCGCAGAGTCTCGACCGGCTGTGGCGTCATGCGGAAGGTGGCTGAGAGCACGGTATCGTCCCGCTCATGCAGGATGCTCTCGTCGTATCCGAACGCGAAGTACTCGACGGGCACCGTGCGCCGCACACCCTCTTGGGTCAGGATGTCGGCAGACTCCAAGATCTCCTCGATGAACACCGTACGTTCCCGCTCGGGCGCGGGTGACAGGAAATGGAGATTCTGCCACAGCGCCCCGCCGACGGTGCTCGGGATTCCCACGAAGTGGTGTAACCCTCCCAGTCCCCGAGCCACGGTGGCGTCGATGAGATCTGGGAAGGTTTCCACGCCCGCGCCGGCGCGCACTCGGGTGTCATCGAGGAAGTCGATGCCACCGACCTCCGAGTGGATCACGAGGCCGCGGAACCCTGCGTCCCCGACGAGGATGTTCGCGCCGCGGCCCAGCAGGAATGAGGGGACGCCGAGGTCACGAGCCGCGCCCACCGCATGCGCCAGCTCATCCGGCGTACGCGCACGGTAGAAGAGGTCGGCAGGACCCCCGATCCTGAAGGTGGTGAGTGGCGCGAGCGGGACGTCCCGTTCGAGCCTCCCCGCACCGAGCGCGGCGTTGAGGGCAGGGAGGTGGTCGCGCTTAAGCGTCATGGGTTGGGCGGTCCCATCGGGCGGCCGGTCTCGAAGGGTCTGACTCGCGGAGGCGCAAACATAAGGGGCTGGCCCGGTGTGGAGGTACCCAGTCCTTCCGAGCAGGGTACGTGGCCTGGAGTGTCCGGTTTTGGGACGGCAGATCCCGGATGCACGAGCCCCGCATCGGATGTTGGGTCTGAAGTTATCATAGGTAACTCCAAATTGCGTAACAAGATGTGGGGTTCATGAATCTCTGGCATGGAGCTTCCGTAAGGAGGCCACAGAATACGGAACCAGGCACAACGAGGAAGACACGTGGGGAACCGAGGACGTTTGACGGCCACTGCATTCGGCGCGCGATGCGTCGTGGCCCTCGCAGCCGTACTGGCGAGTCTGTGGGCGACGCCGCTCATGGCGCAGCAGGAGCCACCCATGCTGACGCTCGAACAGGCGATCGATCTGGCACGGCGCAGCAACCCGACGTTTCTGAGCATCCAAAATGATCGGCCGTCCGCGGATTGGGGAGTGCGCCAGGCGTATGGCGCGTTCCTGCCAGCCGTGAGCGCCAATGCGGGAGGACAGTACCGGGGCAAGGGCGAGGTGCGCGTCGGCACGATCACCCTCGACAATCAGGTGACTGATTGGATTTCATCCGATTACTCGCTGAACCTCAACTGGCGGTTGGACGGCAACACGATCTTCGGCGTTTCGAACGCGCAGGCGAGTCGGCGTGCTACGGAAGCCGGCATTGAGGCGGCCGAGTTCAACCTCGAGTCGACCGTCGCGGCGCAGTACATGGAAGTCCTCCGCGCGCAGGAAGGCCGCGACGTTGCCGAGCGGCAGGTGGAGCGGGCCCGCCAGAATCTCCAGATCGTGAACACGCGCGTGGCAGTCGGCGCGGCCGCCGGCACCGACGGGACGCAGGCCGAGGTCGACCTTGGGCGCGCCGAAGTGCAGCTCATTCAGGCGGAGCGATTCCACAGGCAGGCGAGACTCCTCCTTGGCGAGCAGATGGGGGGACGCCTGGACGACGATGTCGTCCTGGCCAGTTCGTTCGAGATCTTCCAGCCGGACTTCGACTTGGAGGCGCTCCTGGGCACGGCGATGTCCGGTCACCCCTCCCTTGGCGCCTACCGTGCCATCGAGAGCGCCAGTCGGGCACAGGCGAGGGCCACGACGACGTCTCAGTATCTCCCGTCGCTGTTCGTTTCTGGGGGATTGAGCGCCTACTCCCAGCAGGCGCTCAGCGACTCGTTCGTTCTCGGGTCGCTCGACCGAGGCGTCCAGAGCAGCATCTCAAGTTGCGAGTTCAACAACATCCTGCATAACGGGCTCAACGGGGGTCTCCCGGGATACAGCACACAGGACTGCTCGGCGATCTCGGTGTCTCCGGCGGCCCAGCAGGCGGCTCTCGCCCAGAACGACCAGTTCCCCTTCAACTTCAACCGCAATCCTTTCCAAATACGGCTGACGATTTCTTTGCCCGTCTTCACTGGGTTCAGCCGGCAGCTACAAGTGTCGCAGGCGAACAACCAGGCGCACGACGCGGAGTTGAACCGAAGGGCCGAGGAGCTGCGGCTGGAGACACAGGTCACCAACGCTTTTGACAACCTCGAGTCGGCGTACCTGGTTGTTCAGGCCGAGTTGCGTAACCGAGAGCTCGCGGGGACCCGACTCGACTTCGAGCAACGACGGTATGCCCTGGGCGCCTCCGACCTGTTGGTGCTCCTGGACGCCCAGACGAGTCTCTCGGTGGCCGAACAGTCTTATTTGAACGCGGTGTACGACTTTCACTACAACCTGATTGCGCTCGAAGCGGCGGTGGGCCAGCCGCTGCGGCCGCGCTGACACGGGATACATATTGGACATCATTCGAGACACCAGGCCGCAGCGGAAGCGCAAGCGCATCTTCTGGGTCGTGGGCGGCGTGGGCCTGTTGGCCCTCGCGATTTTCGGCACGCGCCTCCTGCCCACCGCCGTTCCGGCCGTCGACGCGGCGACCGTCTGGCAGGACACGGTCGAGCACGGAACCATGATCCGGCAGGTCCGCGGACCCGGCACGCTGATTCCCGAGCAGACTCGCTGGATCACCGCGGAAACCGCGGGCCGCATCGAGCAGATTCTATCGCTCCCGGGCACCAACGTGCACGAGGGTGATCTCATCATGAGAATGAGCAACCCGGACGTGGACATGGCGCTCCTCCAGGCGCAGCAGCAGCTGTCCCAGGCCAGGGCGGCGCTGGCCCAGTTGCGCACGAGCCTGCAGACCCAGGAGCTCAGTCAAAGGGCGACGATCGCGACGCTGAGGACCACATTCCTGGAAGCCGACCGGGTATATCGGACCAACCAACGGCTCTTCGACGAGAACCCCAACCTGGTCGCTCAGGCAGACCTCGACCGGAGCCGAGAGCTCGTCGAGGAGCTGTCGCTTCGCGTGGAGCTAGAGCAGGACCGGCTCGAGGTGATCGAGAGCACCACACAGGTCCAGCTCGATGCCCAAGAGGACCAGATCGGCCGACTGGTAGCACTGGAGCGGTTCAACGCAGAACGGCTCATATCCATGCAGGTCGACGTGCCCGTCGGGGGCGTTCTCGCGCCGCTCGAGATTCCCCTGCAAGAGGGGCAGTGGGTGCAGTCTGGGCAGCAGCTGTCCCGTGTCGTCGTACCAGGACGGCTCAAAGCCGAGATCCGCATCACCCAGACGCAGGCTCAGGACATCGTCATCGGTCAGGTCGCGCTCATCGACACGCGCACCGACACGATTCAGGGCACCGTGACCCGCATCGATCCGGCGGTGCGCAGTGGGACCGTGACCATCGACGTGTCGCTTCCGGCGGACCTGCCCGGGTCGGCGCGGCCCGACCTCAGCGTCGACGGGAACGTCATCATCGAGCGACTCGACGACGTCACGTATGTGGGTCGGCCGACGTTCGGCCAGGCGAACCAGCGTGTGAGCATCTTCAAGGTGACCGAGGACGGAGCGTTCGCCGATCGAGTGACCGTTCAGCTCGGAGCGAGCTCCGTGAACGACATGCAGGTGTTGGACGGTCTTCAGGAAGGAGACGTGGTGATCCTATCCGACATGTCCCGGTGGGATGGCTATGACAGAGTGAGGCTCAGGAACTAACGAGGAGGAACCATCATGGCCGACGGTAAAGCGCTCATCGATCTCGACGCCTTGAGCAAGGTTTTTTACACGGAAGAGGTGGAGACACACGCGCTGTCGAACATCAACCTGTCGATTGGGAAGGGGGAGTTCGTGTCGATCGCGGGTCCGTCGGGTTGTGGGAAGACGACGCTGCTGTCGATTCTGGGACTCCTGGACAGTCCGTCATCAGGCAAGTACGAGCTCGATGAGACACCTGTAGAGAACCTCACGGCGTCGCAGCGCGCGAAGATCCGGAACCAGGCGATCGGGTTCGTCTTCCAGGCGTTCAACCTGATCGGCGACCTGACGGTCTATGAGAACGTGGAGCTCCCGCTGACCTATCGGGGGATGCCGGGCGCTGAGCGGAAAGAGCGGGTGCAGGCCTCGCTGGAGCGCGTGGGCATGGCGCACCGCATGAGCCACTACCCGAGCCAGCTGAGCGGGGGTCAGCAGCAGCGTGTGGCGGTCGCGCGAGCGATCGTGGGGAAGCCGCTGATTCTGCTGGCGGACGAGCCGACGGGAAACTTAGACTCGAAGAACGGATCAGCGGTGATCGGGCTGCTGAAGGAGCTACACGACGAGGGCGCGACGATCTGCATGGTCACGCACGATCCGCGCTACGCGCATGTGGCCGACCGCTCCATCCACCTGTTCGACGGCCAGGTCGTCTCGGAGGACGACGCGAAGAAGGCCCAGGAGCTCGAGCAGGCCGGCTTCGACCTCACCTAAAGCCGAGCCTCAGTCTCCGGAGACTCGGGTGTCTCCCGGTAGGTTGTACGCCCGGACGATCATCTCTGGATCGCCCTGGTCTCGGCGCTCGGCCATGAGGAACGTGTAGTATCCGCAGTTGGAGCTGGTCGGGTGCGACCGGCAGATCGTAGGTCTCGATCCGTGGATGGTGCAGAGCCGCGTCTCCGTGTCGAGAAAGCGACAGGCAGTGCCGAAGTGCTCGTCCTTCTGGTGACGGAGCACACGCTCCCGCTTGTCGTATCCCCGCTTCGTAAACCGCCGTTCGGCGACGTCTTCGTCGATCTTGAAGTGGCGCGCGAGCCTAGCGATGTCGCGTTGCGTCACCGGGATGCGCGGGTACGTGCAGCAGTAGGACGGGCAGTTGAGGCAGTCGTAAAAAATGGGGAGGGATGTTCCCAAGACTCGGCCGCTCGAAGATCGATGTGGAGGCGCGTTGCGGAGGGTGCCCCACGCTGGACGGCCGGAAGCTAAGGACTACGCTGGCCGCGTGGCCAGTGGGGGAAAGCTGTGCTAGAGCTCGTCCACCCTGTGGAAGAAGTGGACGTTGCGGGCGGCCAAGTGTTCGAGCACCGCCGAGAAGCAGGCTTCGTCGCGGCCGACCACCTCGGGCGGGGTGAGGCCTGGCTCGCTCCACAGGCCACTCGCCAAGACGCGCACCATGGCCGTGCAGGTATAGCCGGTCGTGCGGGCTAGCGACGACGTCTCGGTGTCGGTGTTGTAGTAGTCGAGGAGATTGTACGTGTGGCGCACCTTCTTCCCCCCCATCGTGCCCTCGGCGACGATGCGCATCACTGTCAGGTCGGGCTCGCCCTCCTCGTAGTGCCACGCGTGGAAGAGCAGGGCCTCGGTAACGTCGCGAGGCACCACCGTCCCTGACGCCGCCCGAACCTCCTTGGTAGAGAAGAAGCCGGCTTCTCGGAGGATGCGCATGCGCACGGCATGACCCGGATAGCGCAGCGTCTTCTCGACCATATTGGGTGTCTTGCACGTGCGCAGCAGCGAGCGCAGCCCATCCGTATTGAAGGCCTCGAGGGACCCCAACCCTGGGAAGTCCACGAGCTCGACTTCTGACAGCGCTGGCAGAGTCCGCTCGATGCCGTCTCGACGAAGTCGCGCCGGACGCACGTATTCCTCGATCACGTCCCCAGGAGAGAAGAGCGCTTTGTACTCCCACGGCCAATTACGCTCGACGGGCAGGCCGCCGACCAGGCAATGGAACGAGTGCGTTGAGTCCATGCTCGCCTCGAGCCTGCCGAGTACCAGGTTGCTGAGCCCGGGCGCGACGCCGCAGTCGAACACGCAGGGCACTCCGGCATCGCTGGCGAGCTTCTCCAGGCCGAAGGCGTCCTCGGGGAAGAAGGAAATGTCGACCATGGGCCGGCCGGCCTTGAGGACCTCCTCGACGGTCCGGTAGCCCAGGAAGCCGGGCACGGCCCCCACCACCAGGTCGGCGTCCTTGACCGCCTTCGAGACGGTCGTCGGCGTCGACAAGTCGGCGATCACGCCGTCGGCTCCGATATCGGTGAGCCGCTCGACACGCACGGGGTCTACGTCGACTACCAGCACCGAAAAGTCGTCTTCCGAGACCAGGTCACGCACGATGGCGCCGCCGACACGGCCTCCGCCCAGCACCACGATCTTCAGGGTCATCCTCCCACATCTGTGTCTGTAAGGCCCGAAAAATCAGGCCAGAGTCGGTCGTGTGTGCAAGAGGGGCCTCCCACGCCGTCTCATCAGGTGGGAAGGGGATACAGGCGACGGAGGGAACGGTGAAGACCATGATGAATGCAATTCGGTGCTTGTTCGCGTGTGCTCTGCTGGCGGCTACGGCCATACCTGCGGCGGGCCAAGGCTGGATCGAGCCCGGCGTGATCCGGGGCGGCTTCGCGGTCGACAAAACCCGCAGTGAGGTGATGGTGCGGGTCGAGGGTCGGGTCGCGCAGATCGAGGTTTCGGAGTGGTTCGTCAACAACGGCCGGCGACTCGCCGAGGGGGACTATCACTACCCCCTTCCGGGCGAGGCCGTCTTCCAGGGCTTTTCGCTCTTCCAGGGCGATGCGGAACTCCGTGGCGAGATCATGGATGCCGAAAGGGCCCGCGCCATCTACGAGGAGATCGTGCGCCGCCGTGCCGATCCGGCGCTCATCGAGCTGGCCGGACAAGGACTCCTGCGGGCCCGCATCTTTCCGATTCAACCTGGCGAAGAGCGGCGCGTGACGCTGCGCTACACGCAGGTTCTCTCTCGGGCCGGCGACGCGCTTCAGCTCGTCTATGCGGGCGGCGTGCGGACCGGTCCACGCGGTGCTGCAAACACCGTAGCGCCCAGGGGCCACCGAGAGCCGGTGCAGACCAAGTTCGAGGTCGAGATCGTTGGTGCCACACGGTTCCTGGATCCGTTCTCGCCGACGCACGACCTCGAGGTAGACCGCGACGGGGAAACGCTTCGCGTTTCGATCGAGGAAGAGATCGCGGGGCGCCTGTCGCTCTTCCTGCCGTTGTCGGGCGAGGCCGTGGGGCTTTCGGTCGCCACACACAGGCCCGTGGGCGAGGACGGCTACTTCATGCTCACGCTCTCGCCGGACCGAGACGTAGTTGCCGTGCAGCCACGTGACGTCACTGCGGTGCTCGATATCTCGGGTTCGATGTCCGGTGAGAAGATCGGCCAGGCGAAACAGGCGCTGCAGCAACTCCTGTCGACGTTGTCCAGCGACGACCGCTTCCGCCTCATCGCGTTCTCCAACGCAGTGAGGATCCAGGCCCGCGATTGGAGCTTCGCACGCGGCTCGGATCTCGAGCGGGCGCGCGAATGGGTCGATGACCTCGTCGCCGACGGCGGCACCAACATCGGCGCCGCTTTGGACGAGGCGTTCCGGCTCGAGAGCCCGAGGAATCGGCTTCCTGTCGTGCTCTTTCTGACGGACGGACTTCCCTCGGTTGGCGAGCAGTCCCCAGAACGTTTGGCCGACCGGGCCGAGTCGCGCGCGGGCCGTGCCCGGGTGTTCGCCTTCGGTGTCGGCAACGATGTGAACACACACCTCCTCGACCGCTTGGGAGAAGCTGGGAGGGGTGACACCGACTACGTCGAGCCCGGTGAGAACGTCGAGCGCGTGATTTCGCTCCTCACGGCGAAGATTCAGCATCCGGTGCTCACGGAGCTCGAGCTCTCGGGCGGGCGCATCGACCTCGACGAGGTCTACCCGGTACGCATTCCCGACGTCTTCGCAGGCGACGAGCTGGTGCTGTTCGGGCGGTTCTCGGGAGACGGCTCCGGTGCGCTCTCGGTTACCGGCGAGCGGCAGGGCAGAAACGTGACCTTCACCACCGACGTGACATTCCCCGAGGAGTCCGACGCGAATGCGTACATCCCACGGCTGTGGGCGTCGCGCAAGCTCGGTCACCTGGAGCGCCAGATCTGGACCGAGGGCGAGTCACGGAGCTTGGTGGCCGAGATCCGGCGAGTCGCGCTCCGGTACGGCCTGCCGACCAAGTACACGTCGTATTTGGTGGAGGAGCCCGAGACCGTCGTAGGGCGGCCGCCCCGGCCGGGCCTAGGTGGTCGGGTCAGCAATGCTCCCGCGCCGACCGGTGCGGATGCCGTGCGCGCGGCAGGCGCAGCCAGGCTGCGTCGCGAGATCAGTACCACCGGCGATTTCGACCAGGCGCAGAAGGCCATGGTGGCCGACATACTGGAGCGCGACGACCGAGCGACCCCCACGCGCGCCGTGGGTGGGCGGCTCTTCAGGTCGCAGGACGGGGTATGGACGGACGCCGCGCATCAGTCGTCGAACGATGTGACTCGGGTGAAGGCCTTCAGTCCCGCCTATTTCTCGGTGCTGAGCGCGTTGCCTGAGCTGGCGCCCGTGCTCGCGGAGCTGAGCAACGTCCTTGTTGCGGGCGATGCGGGGAGTGTACAGGTGGGGGACGAGGGCATCGAAGAGATCTCTACCTCAGAGCTGAGGCGGCTGGTATCAGCCTTCCGAGGCGTGGATGGGGCGAATTGAGCATCGACTGGAATGACCTGTACCGCAGCACGTTTCCCGACCTCGTTCGGTTCCTGCACCGCAAGGTGTGGGACGCCGAGCGGGCGAGGGATCTGGCTCAGGAGGCGTTCGTGCGGGCGCTCGCGCATGAACCCAAGAAGCCACGCGCATGGCTCTTCCAGGTGGCTGCGAACCTCGCGAAGGATGAGGCCCGCACCGCCATTCGGCGGAAGAAGCACCTCGTGCTCTTGAAAGCCGAGGCTGAGGTCCGCCAAGAGTCCGCGTCCGATCCAGCGAGCGAAATGGCAGAGCGTGAGCGGTGGGGCCAGGTGAAGGAGGCACTCGACATGCTGTCGGAGAAGGACCGCGAGGCGCTTCTACTGTGGGACGCCGGACAGAGCTACACCGAGATCGCACGCCACACGGGACTGGCGGTGGGGGCGGTCGGTACGACGCTCGCACGCGCTCGGCGCCGGCTGGCTGAGGCACACAACGCAAGGGAGCAGGTCGATGTCGCACGTTGATGAAGGAGCACTGCACGCCTATCTGGACGGGGCGTTGGAGGAATATCCGACCGCGGAAGCGCAGGCGATCCGTGAGCACCTCGAGGTCTGCGGGTCATGCCGTGAGAGGCTCGAGGTCGAGCGCGTAGTCAGGGATGACGCTGCGTCGGTTCTTGCGCTCGCGGCGCCGGAAGTCACGGTGCCGAGCTTCGAAGAGCTCAGGGCCTACGTGCGTGCCAACACGCCCCGGCGGAGCCCGGTGTCGGTGCAGATCTACCGACTCGGCTGGGCGGCGTCCGTGGTGTTGGCGCTCGGAACGGGGTGGATCCTTCGCGGCGAGCCGAACCTGTTAGCTCCGTCGTCTGGCATGCGCGTCGACGAGGTTCGCCCGCAGGAGTCGCCAGCTTCTTTCGACGAGGCCGACGTGGTCGAGGCGGAGCGTGCGGTGGAGGAATCACCCGCCGCCGCGGGTGGAATGATGCAGGAGGCACAGGCAGGCGCTGCACCGCCGGTCGAGGCGGCTCGGCAGGAGGCGGCGGCGACGCCGGTGGTCGCCAATCGGGCAACCGCCGCGACGATGCCGGAGCCTTTGACCGGGGCGCGTGCGGGGGCCTTGGCGCCCACGTCGGGCTTCGCGGACGACCAGCCGGTGTCCGGAGACGTCGTGGCGGACCTCGACGCGAGCGACGCGTTGGCGGACGCAGCCAGGCTCAACGAGGTGATCGTCTCGACAACGGACCGTCGACGGGTCGATGCCCAGGTGGCCGGTGCGCCTTCTGCGCCGGCCCCCGAAGTAGTCGCCGTCGCACCCGGAGACGCGAGCCAACCCCGCGCGGCGCGAGAGCAACCGGCGGCCGCGGGCTCCAGCGGCACCGCTGAGCCGGAGCGTAGGTCCCTCGCGGCAGACGTCGTGACATCCGCGAACGTCTCGTCCGCCGCCCCCGCCACGGGGATCGCCACATTGAGGCGGACGATCGAGCTGGGCGACACGCGCGACCAATCGGTCGAGGATGACGAGTCGTACTCACTGGTCGTGCCCAACGTCGAGCTACTCGATGTTCGGTTCCGGGGGCTCGGGGTCCGGTCCGAAGGGCAGGTCGTGCTCCAGAGGCTCGAATCAGGCGACACGCTTCAAGTGATTCATCTGCCCCCGGACATCGATCCGTCGTCACTGAGCGATCCTCGCCCGGGTCATACCGAACTGGTGGTGCAACGGGCCGCCGGGTGGATCGTGATGAGGGCGCCGGTGAGCGAAGAGGCTCTGTTGGAGTTGCTCGAGAGGCTGCTGGAGGATCCGACCGACCAAGAGTAGGGAACCTGCATGCGGCCACTCGCGTAACGACCCTGCCGGCAACAGCGGCTCATTTCGGACCTCTTCCGAGGACGTGCACATGACGTTTGTCCGTGTCGCCGCGCTCGCGGCGCTCGCACTCCCGGTGACGCTGTGCGCTCAGCAGCCACCCGTAGACGCGGCGGCTCTGACGATCACTGAAGCCGACTACATCAGCCGCGTCGGCATCATCGCGCACGATTCGATGCAGGGTCGCGATACGCCGAGCCCGGGTTTGGAGAAGACCGCGGCATACATCGCCTCGGAGTTCGAGCGGATGGGTCTGAGGGGTGGGGCGGGGGACGGCTCGTTCTTCCAGCGTTATCCGCTTCGGTCCGTGATGGTCGATCGCACCAGGTCCTACGTGCGAAGAGGTGATGTGCGCCT
>JAOTVA010000211.1 GCA_029863645.1 Gemmatimonadota bacterium | reverse complement strand
CCCAGAGTTGGCGGACCAAGCGGTGTCGGATCTCATGCACCTGGCCTGGGACGCTCAAAAGAGGCAGGACCGGTTCGCGATGGCCAGCGCCGTGGAGACTGCACTGCAACTCCGTCCCGGAATCGGTGTCGGGGACATGTCGTTGCCGCTCGCACGTCACTACTTCCAGAACGGAGAGTACGGGCGCGCGCTGCCGTTCTACGACAAGGCACTGGGAGACGCATCGGACTCGATTCCCGAGATCGTGTTCGAGGTTGGCAGGGCACACGACGAGATCGGGGACTGCGAGCACGCGCTCTTCTTCTTCGAGCAGTTCCGGGCCATGGTCCGCCCGTGGGAGCGCGGCGAGGTGGACTGGTACATCGGGACGTGTGCGTTCAACATCGCGCGCGACCTGCGGCGGCGTTCGCTGGGTCCCGAGGAACTGAATCGGGCCCTGCAGTTGATCGACCGCACGGTCGAGGTGGGCGAACCTCGCAACATCCAAGCTCAGGCGTGGTTCGAAAGAGGTGAAATCCTGTCGGAGTTGGGCCAATGCTCCGCCGCACAAGAGGCGTATTCCCAGGTGCGATACGCCGACCAGGCCGGCTCGTGGGTCGACCGAGCCCAGTCGCGGTTCGACGAGATCCGATTCGGTTCCGGACTCGAGTACCTCCGTGAAGGCCGCTGCAGGTAGAAACCACCGCGGCCCGCCAGTGTACACCACCCCACATGTCACGAATAACGTCAAGAATTCAAGAATGCGTCGTGCTCCTCGCCCTCGCCCTGACCGGGTGTGGGGGCAACGACGTCTATCAGGGCCTCGATGCCGAGACCCTGTTCCGGACCGCCCAGACGGAGTTCGACGAGGGCGAGTACGACAATTCCATCGCGGCCCTCGAGCGCCTGATGGTGTCGTTCCAGAGCTCCGACCGACTGCCCGAAGGTAGGTTCTTGCTCGCGCGATCGTACTTCGAGAAGGGAGAGTTCATTACCGCTCGTGCCGAGTACCAGCGCTTTCTCGACCGGTACGTGGGTCACGCGTCGTCTCCAGCGGCCGCGCTCGGCATCTGCAGGTCCCTCTCCGGGTTGGTACCGCATCCTCAACGGGACCAGAGCTACACTCGCGACGCGATCTCGGCGTGCGGGAACGTGATCGTCGACTACGCCGGTACCGAAGAAGCCACTGTGGCAGCGGGGATCCGGCAGCAAATGCGCGAGACCATAGCAGAGAAGGAATACCTCAACGCGAGCGGTTACTTGCGTCGCAAGCAGTACGATCCGGCGATCATCTACTTCCAGTTCGTCGTCGATTCGTACCCAGAAACGCCCTTTGCACCGCAGGCTCTCCTGGGCATCTATCGCGCTAATGAAGCGATCGGATACGACGATCTGGCCGAGGAAGCGAGGAGCCGACTCCTACTGGAGTATCCGGACTCCGAAGCCGCCGCCCAGCTCGTGGCGGACACTTCGGGGGTCTGACGGAGACCAGAGCGCCTCGAGTCGGGCTCTTCGGGGGCACGTTCGATCCCCCCCACAAAGGGCACGCTGCTGTCGCAGCGGATGTGGCCGACTACCTCGACCTCGACCGGGTCCTGTGGATCCCTGCTGGGGTCCCCCCTCACAAGGCTCTCGGTGCCGTGTCGCCTGGCGCGGTGCGTGTCGAGATGGTTCACGCGGCCATCGTCTCCGACGCGCGCTTCGAGGTTTCGACTCTGGAGACCGATCGGCCTGGCCGCTCCTACGCGGTCGACACCGTGCGGGCCGTTCGCACGCAGCTGCCTGATGCCGAACTCTTCCTGATCGTGGGGGCAGATCAGTTCCGCGAGTTCGACCGCTGGCGGGCTCCGGATGAGATCCTTCGACACGTGCGATTGGCGGTCATGGACCGCGCGGGTGAGTCAGCCGAAAAGCTTGCCGGGAACGTGGCGGCCGGTCACGAGGCACTGTTCGTGCCGGTGAGGCGCTTGGACATTTCGTCCACAGCGGTGCGTGAGGCTGCGCGGCAGGGGCGAGATCTCCGAGAGTGGGTTGCGGCTGGCGTCGACGCGATCATCGAGCGTGAGGGACTATATTCCGGGGTATGACGCGTCAGCGGAGGCCCTTGGACAAGGATGAAGCGCGGTGAGGCTCGACGAGGCCGCGCTGGTTCGCTGGGGCTCGGCCATCGGGGCTGCCATCGACCCGCCTGTCCTGATCGGGCTGTCCGGAGCCCTTGGTGCCGGCAAGTCGGTGCTGGCCCGGGCGATCGGGGCTGGTGCGGGGGTACCGACGAAGATGCCCTCCCCCACCTACACGCTGGTGCAGAGGTACGAGGGTCACGAGGGACGCCAGGTGGTGCACCTGGATCTCTATCGGATCGAGTCGCCAGACGAGCTCCAGGAACTGGGCTGGGACCAACTCGGAGACACCGACGAGATCGTGCTCGTCGAATGGCCGGAACGGGCCGGCGATCTCATGCCGCCGGATCATTGGGTGATCGAGATCGATGCGCCCGCTGAAGCGCCTTCTTTTCGAGACATCGAGGTCCGCCGCGTAGGATCGCCCCCGCCTATCGCGGGCTTCCCCATGTCGGTGTCCGGTTCGCCTTGACCGACTCCGCGTCGCTCGGCGAGCAGGACGTGCTGCTCGCACTGGACACTTCGGGTCGGGTCGGCTCCGTCGCGGTCGGGAAGGGTCCGGCCGTTCTGGCCCAGGTTTCACTGACTGAGCACCGTGAACACGCGGCTCGCCTGATCCCTGCGATCGATGCGGTGCTTTCGGAGGCCTCGACCTCCCTGGGTGACCTCGCCGGAATCGTGGTGGGGGAGGGCCCG
Source organism: Gemmatimonadota bacterium (assembly GCA_029863645.1). Classification (GTDB taxonomy): domain Bacteria; phylum Gemmatimonadota; class Gemmatimonadetes; order Longimicrobiales; family Gaopeijiaceae; genus UBA2982. Next base: position 1,604 of record JAOTVA010000211.1, on the reverse strand, counting down.
GGCTCGTTTACCGGCGTCCGGGTCGCGGCCGCGACGGCGAAGGGGCTCGCTCACGCACTCGGCATTCCACTCTGGGCCATCTCCAGCCTCACGGCGGCTGCCCTCGCGAGTGAGGTCGGCCCGGTTCGCTACGTCCTCTTCGACGCCCGCGGCGACCGCGTGTACGGCGCATGTTACGGGGTCGGAACCGTAGCCGTCCAGGAGCTTGTCGCACCGCACGGGGGTACCCTGAGAGACGCGCTGGCAGGAGATGTCCCCCCCGGCGCGGTCTTCACCGGAGAAGCGGCGGAGCTTCACATGGCCGCGATCGAGGCGGCGGGCTTCCCCGTCGAAGCCGCCCAAGGGGAGCTCCTGGCGGTGGGCCTCCTGCGCTACCTCACGCGACACATGGACGCATCGCCCGTGCTTGACCCGTCTTCGTGGGAGCCGGCCTACATCCGGGCATCGAGCGCCGAGCGCCTGTGGAGCAAGTAGAAACGCCCCAGGGCGTCACGGTCCGTAGGCTGGCTGCCGAGGATGTCGACGCGGTCGTGGCGATCGAGACGGAGGCGTTCACGAGCCCCTGGCAGCGCGAGACCTTCCTCGACCTGCTCGATCGGCCCGGCCTCGAGTTGCTCGTGATGGAGGACAGCGTAGCGGGCATCGTCGGATACGCCGTGCTCTGGTGTATCGTGGATCAGGGGGAACTCGCCAACATGGCGATCACTCCGAACTTTCGGAGGCGAGGCCTCGGGAGCCTTCTTCTCGCACGGGTCCTCGATGTGGCCCGCGAACGCGAGGTCGAGACAGTCTATCTGGAAGTGCGCGCCTCGAATGAAAGCGCCGTGCGATTGTACACCCGCTTCGGCTTCACCGAGGCGGGTACGCGTCGCGCCTACTACGATCGTCCCAAGGAAGATGCACTGGTCATGATGGCCGCCCTGGGCTAGCGTCGGCCGTACCCAACGTGGCATGGGACCGCCCCGGGCTCGGCAGCACTCTTCGCCATGCCCGCTTTACGCACGCGTGCCGACACCAGGGCCGCCGAGCGGCCGCGCGAGCGCTTGCGTTCGGTCGGCGCTCGCAACCTCGCGCTGAGGGAGCTTCTGGCCCTGATCATCGGGAGCGGCAGCGCGGGCAGTCCGGCTCCCATCGTGGCGGAACGCATCGCCGCGTTCTCCGATGGCTCGCTACGCCGCCTCGCGTCCATGGACGTCGCGGTCCTCGAAGGCGTCCCTGGCGTGGGGCGAGCGACAGCTTCTCGAATCCTGGCGGCGCTCGAGCTAGGACGGAGGGCGGCGGCGGACGGAGGTGAGCCGGCAGCCCCCATCCGTGGTCCGGCCGACGTCTTCGCACGCATGGGTTCCCGACTTCACGACCTGCCCCAGGAGGAGTTTCACGCATTGCTCCTCAACAGCCGTCACAGGGTCACCAGGGAAGTGCTCGTCACGCGCGGGACTTTGGACGCCTCACTCGTGCATCCGCGCGAGGTGTTTCGGCCCGCCGTGGCGGAGGGAGCAGCCGGGATCATCCTGGTGCACAACCACCCCTCGGGCGACCCGGCCCCTTCGGCCGAAGATCGGGCCGTCACTCGGCAGTTGGCCGAAGCCGGCAGAGCCCTCGGG
>JAOTVA010000009.1 GCA_029863645.1 Gemmatimonadota bacterium | reverse complement strand
CTCACGCTCAGCGCCGGGTATCTCGGGAGCTTGGCGTGGGGCGGCATGATGTTCAGCGCGGCCCGGGCGCGACGTGTGCGGGCCGAGTGGGTCACCAGCTTCATCGGGCTGCTCGTGACGGTGCTCACGGTGCTCTACGTACGCACGCCGTTCGGGCTGCTGTTCGGCGTGGTATTCGGTATCGCACTGCTGGCCATGGGCCGCCGGGCGAGTCGAAGTCTCAATCGGACGCTCCTACTCGCGCTCGGCCTGACGAGCGCACTCTATGCGATCCTCGATATCAAGAGTGACATCATCGACCGGCCCGGCGCCGAGTCCGACGCGTTCATGTTGTCGGAGATCACCGGTGTCCCCACGGTGGCGTGGGGCGCGATCTGGATCGTGTTGGCACTGGGTTTCAGTTTCTGGCTGCTCCGCCGAGCCTACCAGGAAGCCTGAACGAGCCCAACATCTCGTGGCCCAACCGGTTCGTGGACCCCATCCGTGGTACCGTTTTACGAACCCTTGCACCCTCCCGGGCAATCCTTGTATGATGGCCGCGTTGGGTCTTAATCGACTCGGCTGGGCCTCGACCGGAGGCTTGAAGCAAGCGCCGGTCTTGGACCGCGGGACCTGAGCCCGCTGGCGCTCCGCCCAATGTTGAACCGAAAAAAGGAGGTGATCCTTGTCACACGCCTGTACCCTGTTCAGCCTGGCACGGGCAAGCGATCGCCGGACCGGCTTTTAGAGCCGAACCGTTAGATGTAGTCGCTGTTCGCGCCGTACCCGGCCATCGCGCTGGGCTGCGACAGTGTGACGCCACCGGAGAAGAGTCCGGTGGCGTCCTTTTTTTACCTACTGTTTCCGGGCTTCCACTTGATGTTGCAGCCGACGCTGGGTCGCTGATTGGGCGACGGGAGCTGACCGGCCAACACCGCGTCGCAAGCGGCCCTGAGGTCCGCCCCCGTCACCGGAACGTCCAGGGAGGGACGGCTGTCGTCGAACTGGCCTCGGTAGACCAAGGCGCGCCCCCCGTCGTACAGGAAAAAGTCGGGGGTGCACGCCGCGTGGAAGGCCCGCGCGACGTCCTGCGACTCGTCGTAGAGGTAGGGGAAGGCGTAGCCCCGTAGCTCCGCCTCCGCGGCCATCTTCTCCGGGCTGTCGTCGGGATAGTTCTCCACGTCGTTCGAGCAGATCCCGACGATCGCGAGCCCCTTCTCTGCGTATTGCGTACTGAACGCGCCCAGCTGGTCCGCGATATGCTTCACGAACGGGCAATGGTTGGAGAGGAAGACCACGAGCAACGCAGGTGCGTCGGCGAGGTCGCCCAGGGACACGTAGCTACCGGATCGGGGATCCAGGAGCGAAAAGTCAGGCGCTTCGGTACCCAGCGCGGCCATGGTCGAGGGGGTCTTCACCATCGGACTGCTCCTTGTCTAGGCGCTGCTTAGGCGCTGAATTGCTTCAGGTGATGATCGGCGTGTCGGTACGCCCAGCGCTGCCACTCGCGTGTCGTGAGCTCACCGAACGCTGGATGCTGCGGCGTACCGGGCCCTGTCGACCAGACCGCCATCGCGGCCAGGGCATCGACGGCGCGCTGGCGGAGGCCCTCGAAGTCGGACTCCGGAATGTCCATTCCCGCCGGATCTCGCGAGCCGCGGACGCCTCTGGGCCACGGGAGTGGCAACTTGATGAAGAAGAGCTTCAGGAACGTCCGGGGCCGCTGCGGAGGAGGGCCGAACGGCTCATCGGCCAAGACTTTCTCCATCCCTACCGCCAGATGCGCCAGCATCTGCTGGACGTTCATCTTCCCCCAGCGCCGCGGACTGCCCAGGGAGAGGCGACCAAACCGCACCCCTAAGTCCGCCAGGACCCGCTCATCGCCGACTGTCTTCACCCTCTGATCTCCCCGCGTGCTCCGAGTCTTCAGGACGCAAAACCTATCTTGCGAGGCCGAATCGCACAGGCTATTCATACGAACGTATGAGTGAATCAAGCGCTGATTCGGGTGCGGCCACGCGCACGGAGCTGATCGCAGCCGGCCGTAAGCTGTTCGGCCGACGCGGATTCGACGGCGCGTCCATCCGCGCAATCACTAAGGAGGCCGGCGCCAACCTCGGCGCCGTCACCTACCACTTCGGATCGAAGCACGGCCTTTATTCGGCGGTGCTCGAGGAAGGACTCCGTCCAATGGCCGCGCGCGTTCAGGCGGCTGCTGCCTCTGAGGGGACCGCGCTGGAGCGGATGCTCCGTATCGTCGAGGCGTACTTCGAGCACTTCCAGGCTCGCCCCGACCTTCCCCACCTCCTCCTGCAAGAGGTGGCAGCGGGTAAACAACCCCCCGACGTGGTCGTGGACATCCTTCGAGGCATACGCGAGACCATCGCCAGCCTCCAAGTCGAAGGAGAGGCCGACGGCTCTGTGCGACCGGGGCACCCGACCCTGACGGCGCTGACCGTCGTGTCGCAGCCCGTCTTCCTCACACTCGTCTCCCCCCTGCTCCGCGTGGTCGGTCCGGTCGACCTCAGTGAACCCAAGGCTCGCCGGACTGCCCTCGAGCACACTCTTGCATTCGTTCGAGCGGGGCTGGAGCCCCGCGAGGGATCCAAGTCATGAAGTCCTGTATCAGCCGCATCGGGCGGACCCTGCCTCTACTCTTCGTCGCGTCCCTGCCCTTCCCCGCAGCGGGACACGCTCAGTCACTGACCCTAGGCGACGCCGTGGAATCGGCACTCGGCAGCCACCCCTCGGTGACGGCCGCCTCCGCTCGTGTCGGCGCGGCATCCGGGGCGGGTGACGTCGCACGCGCGGCACGACTTCCGGGAGCCGCGATCGACGCCACGCTGACCCGCTTTCAGGAGCCGATGGTCGTGGCCCCGTTCCACAGCCTCGACTTCTCGGATCCGCCGACGTTCGACCGCACGCTCGCGCAGGGGCGCCTGTCGGTCGCTTACACGCTCTTCGATGGTGGGGAGCGCTCGTCGCGTATCCGCGGCGCCGACCATATGTACGAGGCGACTCGGTATGGCCAGTCGTCGACGGAGATGTCCGTGATCGACGAAACGGCCACCGCCTACGTGGGCGTGCTGTCGACCCAAGCCGTACTAGATGCATCGGTCGCTCAGGTCGAAGCGCTACAGGATGAAGCCGATCGCGCGCAACGTCGCTTCGACGCGGGAACGTCAGCCGAGCTGGAGGTCCTGCGGGCACAGGCGACGCTGCAGGAGGCGCGCGCCCAGCTCGCCAGCGCAGAAGCCCGCATGAGTCTGTCCGTGCGGGCGCTCGCACGCGTAATGGGCGTCGACGCCACGTCGATCGCACCCGAGGGCATGGCCGACGTCACGGTCGCCCCAGCGACCCGCCGAGCTGTGACGTCGCAGAGCCCCATCGTCATGCAGGCGGACCGGGCAGCATCGGCTGCCCAGACACGCGTCTCGACCGCGCGGGCAGGCCGGCTTCCGACCATCCAGGCGGGCGCCGGACTCCTGGACTTCGGAACGCTGGACGGCGGCCACATCGTGGAGTGGCAAGCGGGCGTGCAGGTCTCCTGGCCCCTCTTCACGGGCGGCGCTCGCAGTGCGTCGGTCCGCCAGGCGGAGGCCGAGCTCTCAGCCGCGCGGAGCGACCTCGATGCCGCCAGGCTCCAGGTCGCGCAGGCGGTGGACGTCGCGGAGACGTCGGTCATCGAGGCCGACGCCCGCGCGGAGGCGCTTTCGCTGGCCGTTGTTCAGTGGGAGGAAGTCGCCCGCATCGAGGCGCTCGCGCTCGAGGCAGGCTCCGGCGTCCAAGGAGACCTGCTGCGGGCACAGGCCGGACTCTTTCAGGCTCGCGCCGGATACATCAGGGCCCGCTACGACACAGTCCTCTCTCGGGTGAGACTCGCGAGAGCCGAAGGGACGCTCGACCGCTCATGGATGGACGAAGCACTGGAGGTTTCACGATGAACAAGCGCATCAGGATCTTGGTCCCGCTCCTCGTCATCGGTGGCGCGATCGCTTGGTTCGTGCTGCGCGACGGCGACGCCGCCGATGGCATGCTCCAGGCGTCAGGCACGGTCGAGGCAACGGATGCCGACCTGGGCTTCCAGGCCCCCGGGCGGGTGCTGTCGATTCGCGTGAGGGAAGGCGACCAGGTGTCGGCCGGAGACGAGCTCGCCAGGCTCGACGCACGCGAGATGGAGGCGGCGCTCGGCGGCGCGGTGGCGCAGCTCGGGGCTGCCGAGGCACGCCTGAGCGAGCTTCAGCGCGGCGCGCGGCCCCAGGAGTTGGCTACTGCGGAAGCCGCGACCCGCTCCGCCGTTCAGCGCGCTGACGAAGCCCGCCGTAACGCCGAGCGCGCGCGCACACTCTTCGCGGGCGGTGCGATCAGTCGTCAGGCCATGGACCAGGCCGAAACCGCTCTGGAGGTCGCTACGGAAGCCCGCCAGCAGGCCGAGGAGCAGCTCGCGCTCGTGCGCGAAGGCCCGCGGACCGAAACGATCCGCGCGCAGCTGGCCGCGGTGGAGCAGGCGCGAGCCAACGTCGAACGCGCCGAAGCCGCGGTCGCCTATGCCGTCGTGACGGCACCCTTCGACGGCGTCGTTACGGCCCGTCACCGCGAGCCGGGTGAGGCGGTTCAGGCGGGTGCTCCTGTGCTCACGGTCCTCGATCCGACTGATCGCTGGGTGCGCATCTACATCCGCGAGGACCTCATCGGAGCCGTGAGCCTCGGGCTCACCGCTGAGATCTCGTCCGACACCTACCCGGACCGGGTCTACGAGGGCGAAGTCGTCTTCATCGGGAGCGAGGCCGAGTTCACTCCTCGCAACGTCCAGACGGCCGAGCAGCGCATCAAGCTTGTCTACCCGGTGAAGGTGCGCATCACAGGAGACGCCGGCTTCGAGCTCAAGCCCGGTATCCCGGCGGACGTCACCCTCTTGGGCGCCGGCGCGTGACCGACTGGGCTGCTGCTCTCAACGGCCTGACGAGGACGTTCGGCGACGTCACCGCGGTCGACGGGCTGACATTCGACGTGAGCCGGGGGGAGTTGTTCGGCATCGTCGGACCGGACGGGGCTGGCAAGACGACCACGCTGCGAATGCTGGCCGGGGTCTTGCGGCCCACGGCAGGCGACGTGCACGTCGCCGGGATCGACGTGCGTGCCGACCCCGAGGGGGTAAAGCCGCATATCGCCTATATGGCGCAGCGGTTTGGGTTGTACGAAGACCTGACGGTCGCCGAGAACCTCGACTTCTACGCCGACCTGTATCGCGTGCCCCGAGCCGACCGGCCGGACCGGCTCGCGCGCCTCTACGGCTTCAGCCGGTTGGAGGAGTTCAGGGGCCGTTTGGCGGGTAACCTGTCGGGCGGCATGAAGCAGAAGCTATCCCTGTCGTGCTGCTTGGTGCATCACCCGAAGGTCCTGCTCCTGGACGAGCCCACGTTCGGGGTCGACCCCATCTCGCGTAGGGAGCTCTGGCTCATCTTGCACGAGATGGTCGCCGAGGGTGTGACCGTCATCGTCTCCACCTCTTACCTCGACGAGGCGGAACGCTGCGACCGCGTCGTGATGATGAACGAAGGACGCGCGCTCGCGCTCGACCGTCCCATCGCGCTACAGGCGTCGCTGGACGGCTCGATGCTGTCGCTCCGCACGGACCGCCCGCGCGAGGCGCGTGACGTGCTCAAGCGTACTCCGGGGGTCCGGAGCGCCACCCTCTTCGGCGAGGCGGTGCACGCGCTGCTGCCCTCGGACGCAGATCACGACGCGACCGTTCACGCCCTTACGCGGGAAGGCATCGAGGTCCTGGACATCGAAGCCGTCGAACCCTCGTTGGAGGACCTGTTCATCCACCTGGTCGGCGCAGATGCCTGACACCGGCCACCCAGTCGTCGTGGAGGGGCTCACCAAGCGCTTCGGAGACTTCACGGCCGTCGACGGGATCACCTTCGACGTGCGCCCGGGCGAGATCTTCGGCTTCCTCGGCCCCAACGGCGCGGGTAAGACTACGACGATCAAGATGCTCACCGGACTCCTCCCGCCGACCGAGGGTGAAGGCCGGGTGGCCTCTCTAGACATTCGGACGGAGCGCGCGGCGATCAAGAGCAGGATCGGGTACATGTCACAGAAGTTCTCGCTCTACGCGGACCTTTCCGTGGGCGAGAACATCGAGCTATTCGCGGGCCTGTACGGTGTTGCAGGCCGTCGCCTGGAGGAACGCCGGAGCTGGATCCTCGACATGGCGGAGCTCACCTCAGAGGTGAACCGCGTCACGGACCAGCTCCCCCTCGGCTGGAAGCAGCGGCTCGCGTTGGGCTGCGCGCTGGTGCACGAGCCGCCCATCCTCTTCCTGGACGAGCCGACGTCGGGCGTCGACCCCGTGGCTCGGCGTCGCTTCTGGGACCTGGTGACCGAAATGGCGGGACGCGGCACGACGGTCTTCGTGTCCACGCACTACATGGAGGAGGCCGAGTACTGTCACCGCCTCGCGCTGCTGAACCGCGGGCGGCTGATCGCCCTCGACACGCCGCGCGGGCTACGGCACCGCGTGGTCGAGCCCATCCTGAAGGTCGCGACGGACGATGCGCCACGCTCGATCGATGCCCTGGCCCACGTACCAGAGGTCCTCGATGCGGCCATGTTCGGCCGCGCGCTTCATGTGACCGTGGACGACCGGGAAGAAGGTGAGCGGCGGATCCGCGAGGCCCTGGAGGGCGCAGGCCGGCAGGTGGGCGCGATCGCGCTCATCGAGCCCTCGCTCGAAGACGTCTTCGTCTCCCTCGTCCGCGCCGAGGGTGGCGCCGTGGTGGGCTGACGCGCATGGACCTCGTTCGCTTTCTCGCGATCGCCAAGAAGGAGTGGATCCAGATCCGGCGGGATACGCGGAGCGTCGTGATGGCGTTCGTGCTGCCGCTCTTTCTGCTGCTCTTCTTCGGCTACGCCATCACCTGGGATGTGAACGACATTCCGATCGCCGTCCTCGATGAAGACGGATCGCGTGAGAGTCGCGAGCTCGTCGAGGCCTTCGTCTCGAGCGGATACTTCACGGTCGTCGGCCACCTCGAGTCGGCGGCCGATGGAGACCACCGGCTCGTCGTCGGTTCGGCCGCGGGTATCCTCACGATTCCGCCCGGATACTCAAGCGCATTGACCACCCCTGGTCGCGTCGCGGAGGTACAGTTGCTCCTGGACGGATCAGACGCGAACACCGCCACCATCTCGCTCAACTACGCGGACGCCATCGTAACGCGGCACGGCGTTAGCGCCGCGCTGGGTGGGCGGCCGGCCGTGCCTGTGATCGCGCTCGAGTCCAGGACGTGGTACAACCCCAATCTCGAGAGCCGGCACATGATCGTGCCCGGCCTCATCGCAGTGATCATGTCGATCATCGCTGCGATGCTCACGGCGCTGACCATCGCCCGGGAGTGGGAGCGCGGCACCATGGAGCAGTTGGCCGCCACGCCGGTGAGCCGCCTCGAGGTCGTCCTGGGCAAGCTGGCGCCTTACCTGTGCATTGGGCTCTTCGACGTGGCCGTCACGGTCGTGGCCGGCATCCTGATCTTCGGGACGCCGCTGAACGGGAGCGTCCTGTTGCTCGCCGTCCTGACGCTGCTCTTCCTGACCGGCGCCCTGGGCCTCGGCATCTTCATCTCGGCCGCCGTGAAGTCGCAGGTCCTGGCGACACAGATCGCCATGGTCGCGACGTATCTGCCGGCCGTGCTCCTCTCGGGGTTCATGTTCGACATCGCGAGCATGCCGACCGTGCTGCGCGGCATCACCTATCTGATCCCGGCCCGATACTACGTGACCGTCACGAGAGGAATCTTCCTCAAGGGCGTCGGCGCGGAGGTCCTCTGGCCGCAAGCCACGATGATGCTGCTCTACGCCGTGATCGGGCTCACGCTCGCCACGCGCGCCTTCAAGAAGGAGCTGGTGGCATGAGCACGGACTTCAAGCTCTCGCTGCTCCGGATCCGGCGCATGGTCGTGAAGGAGCTCCGGCAGCTGTTCCGCGACCAACGCACGAAGCGGGTCATCTTCGTGTCGCCTATCCTGCAGCTCATCCTCTTCGGGTATGCGGTCAACACGGACGTGCACAACGTCGCGATGGCACTCGTCGATCACGACCGCTCGGCGGAATCGCGAGAGCTGGTGTCCGCGCTCACGGCGTCGGGCTACTTCCGCATCGTGAGCACGTCGGACCGCTCGGCCGATCTCGGCCGCGCGCTGGATCGTGGGCAGGCCCTGGTAGCGCTCGAGATTCCCGTCGGATACGGTGTGGACCTGCTCGACGGCCGGTCCCCTTCCGTGCAACTCCTGGTGGACGGCACGAACTCCAACACGGCGACCGTCGCGCAAGGGTACGCCACGCGGATCGTGCTGCAACTCGGCGCTAGGGCCGTGCAGATTCCAGCCGGCATCGACCTGAGGGCTCGTGCTTGGTTCAATCCGTCACTCGAGTCGCGCGTGTACAACGTGCCCGCGGTCATCGGCGTCATCGTGCTGCTCATGTGCCTCCTCCTCACGGCGCTGGCCGTCGTGCGGGAACGCGAGGTCGGGACGCTCGAGCAGCTCCTCGTGTCTCCTCTCACGCCGGGCGAGCTGATGCTCGGGAAGACGCTCCCGGTGGCGGGCATCGCACTCGTGCAGCTCACGCTGGTCACGTCGGTCGCGCTGCTGTGGTTCGACATCCCGTTGCGGGGCTCGGTGCCCACGTTGCTGCTCGCCGCGGCGCTCTTCATCCTGGCGGGCCTCTCGTTCGGTCTGCTCATCTCGACGATCTCGGCGACGCAGCAGGAAGCCTTCCTAGCCATGTTCCTCTTCTTCCTGCCTGCCATCATCCTGTCGGGCTTCCTGTACCCCATCTCGACGATGCCCGAGTTCTTCCAGACGCTCACGCTGGTGAATCCCCTGCGTCACTTCCTGGAGATCGTGCGCGGGATCTTCCTCAAGGGAGCGGGCGTCACCGATCTCTGGATTCAGTTCTCCGTGCTAGCGGGCATGGCGGCCGCTGGGCTGTTCTTCGCGACCAGGCGGTTCCGCAGCACGCTGTAACGGGGCGGGAAGCCGGCGTGGAGTAAGCATGTCTTGACAATACTTGAAGGTTCAAGATCTTTCCGCGCATGAATACACTCACGACTCGTGGTTTCCATCACATCACGATGGTCGCGACAGATGCGCCCCGCACGCTCCACTTCTACGGCGAGCTGTTGGGGTTAGAGCTGGTGAAGAAGACCGTCAACTTCGACGACCCCGGCGCCTACCACCTCTATTTCGGACGGGACGGCGGACGCCCCGGCACGATCCTCACGTTCTTCGAGTGGGCGCATGCCCGCCGCGGACACTGGGGCGTGGGCGGCGTCCACCACCTGGCGCTCGGCGTTGCGACACCCCAAGCGCAGCTCAAGTGGAAGAGACGGCTCACCGACGCGGGCGTTCAGGTGAGCGGACCGATCGATCGGGGCTACTTCAAGAGCCTCTACTTCGCCGATCCCGACGGCCAAGTCTTGGAGATCGCGACGGCCGGACCGGGCTATGCGATCGACGAGCCCGCCGAAGCACTAGGGCGGGAACTGATCACGCCGGTCGCCGAGCGTCTACCGGCCGGGCGCGACGAGCAGGCCATCGCGAGGCTCACGCATCCCGAGCCGGTCCCCGTTGTGACCCCGGACATGCAACTCGACGGCATCCACCACATCACCGGCATCACCGACGACCTGGAGGAAGCGGGCGACTTCTACGAGCGCACCCTGGGTCTTCGCATCGTGAAGAAGACGTTCAATCAGGACGACGCGCAGACGAAGCACTACTTCTGGGCGAACTACGACGGAGCCACGATTGGCGCCCACTCCGCGCTGACGCTCTTTGGGTGGCCGGGCTCGCGCAACGTCGCACGACCCGGCGCGGGGCAAACGCACCATATCGCCTTCCGCGCAGAGAACGCGGAAGAGCAATTGGCTTGGCGCGATCACCTCCTGTCGCTCGGAGTCGAGGTCACGCCGGTGCGTGACCGGAGCTACTTCGAGAGCATCTACTTTCACGCGCCCGACGGACAGCTCCTTGAAATCGCGACTGACACACCGGGCTTCGCCATCGACGAGCCGTCTGAACATCTGGGCACGACGCTCAGGCTCCCTGAGTGGCTCGAGCCGCAGCGCGCGGACATCGAACGCAGATTGGTCCCCCTATCATGAGCGCGGCGCCGACCGAAGCGACGTTCGACTATTTGCTTCACCTGCCCGCCTCCGCCAGTGAGGGCGCAACAGTCGCCGTGCTCCTTCACGGTCGCGGAAGCAACAAGAGCGACCTTCAAGGTCTTCAGCCTCTGCTTCCCCAAGCCTGGACCGTCGTCACGCCCGAGGCTCCGTTCCCCGCGAGCGCGTGGGGATATGGACTGGGCTCGGCCTGGTACCGCTACGTCGAGGAGGACCGCGTCGTCGAAGAGACCCTCGCCGAGAGCCTCGCCAAGCTCGACCAATTCCTCGGCGAGCTGCCCGGCATCGTCGGCTTCCAACCCGGCCGTGTCGTCCTCGGAGGCTTCTCCCAGGGGGGCACGGTGAGCTTGGCGTACGCACTCTCGCGGCCGGGCGCCGTCGCTGCGGCGCTTAACCTGTCTGGCTTTCTCGTAGCCACGGCTGAGCTCGACGAGACGGGCGCGGCCCCTCCTGCAACACCGATCTTCTGGGGACACGGAGTGGGCGACCCGGCCATCCCAATTTCCTTGGCCGAACGGGGTCGCAAACGCTTGAGACGTGCCGGCGCTAGACTCGTGGCGCGCGACTACCGCATCGGCCACTGGATCGCCTCCGACGAAATCGAGGAGGCCGTAGCGGCGGTCGAGCAGGCCGTCTAGCGAGAAAGGGAGGGCGTCAGCCCCCCTTGCCTTCCAGTTGTTGCGGCAGTGTGACCAGAGTAAGGACCTTATAGCGCCGCTCGCCGCGTGGCAGCTTGACGGTGACGACTTGGCCCTCCTTCGCGCCGAGAAGGCCCTGCCCAATCGGCGAGGCCAACGAGACCTGGCCACCGTCCAAGTCGATGAAGTCACCCGCAGTGATCGTGAAGATGAAGTCGTCGCCCGTCCCTTCGTCCTTGATTGTGACCTTCGAGCCGAAGCCGACCTTGTCGTACGCCATCTGCGTCACGTCGATCTTCGACAGCTCGGTCATACGCGACGTGAGGTGATTGAGACGCGCCTCTACGAATCCCTGGCGTTCCTTGGCGGCCTTGAACTCGGCGTTCTCGCGTAGGTCGCCGTGCTCCATAGCGGTTTTGATACGCTGAGGAAGCTCACGCTGGAGCTCGTGGGTGAGTCGCTCGATCTCACCTTCGATCTTGTCGCGAATTTCTTCGAGCATCAGAGAGCCTCGGTCCCGGCGATCACGTCCAGGTTCGGCAGCATGACGATCTCGATGCGGCGGTTCAGCCGCCGACTCTCGCGGTCGTCGTTCGGCGCGACGGGCTGAAACTCCCCGTACCCCGCGCCCGAGAGATTCGTAGGCGCCACTCCGGCATCGATGAGGACGCGCACGACGGACAGCGCGCGCGCGCTTGATAACTCCCAGTTCGAGGCGAAGGGCGCGTTGGCGATGGGTACGTTGTCTGTGTGCCCTTCGACCTGGAACGAACGGTCGTTTAGCTCCGCGAGCACGGTTCCAACCTGAGCCAGCGTGCGTCGGCCCTCGGCTCCCAGCGTCGCGCTGCCCGAGGCGAAGAGCACGTCCTGCGGGAGCTGGATGACCATGCGGCCACGGGCTATGGATACGCCCAGCTGACCTCCGTCGATGAGAGACCGGAAGCGCCGCAGCACGTCCTCATAGATGGCGTTGCGCTCGCGGACTTCCGCCTCGACTGCACGCAGAGACTCCAAACGCGCCTGCAACTGGTCGTATTCGGTGCCCTGGTCGCTCAGCAGGACCTCCAAGTTGTGAACCTCCTCGGCCGCCAGCCCCAGTCGCGACTGGAGCTGACTCCTCTGCTGCTGAAGGGCTTCGATCTCACCCTCCATGCGGGCCACCTGGGACTCCAGGTCTGCGATGTCTGCTTGAAGCCCTTCCTCGCGCTGCCAGCCCGCGTCGAGATCGGTACGCAGCCCCAGCTCGACCGCCTGTGCGTCGGCAATGGCGTTTCGGTAGGTGCTGCGCTTCACGCATCCGGTCGCGAGCGGGAGCAGCAGCAGCAACAGGAATAGGGGCGAGCGGGTGAGGCGGTGCGGCATGGGATCCTCCAGATCTTCCGAGTAGGCTACTCGCGCGGGTCCGAGTCCGCGAGGACTTCCTGCCGCCGTCGCTCCCGGTCCGCGCGGACAGCCTCGCGGATCTCCGGGTGCTTGAGCCCCAAGATCTGGCCGGCCAGAAGGGCCGCGTTGACCGCGCCGGCCTTGCCGATCGCCAGAGTCCCGACGGGCACGCCGCGCGGCATCTGCACGGTGGACAGGAGTGAGTCGAGGCCGTCGAGTGACCAGCCCTTCATGGGCACGCCCAGGATCGGCAACACGGTCATGGAAGCGAGCACGCCCGCGAGGTGCGCGGCCCCACCAGCCGCCGCGATGATGACCTCAAGCCCGCGCTCTTCAGCCGTGGTGGCGTATTCCGCCGCGACGTCGGGCGTCCGATGTGCCGACATCACGCGCACCTCATGCGGGATGCCCAGTGCCTCGAGCGTGCTTGCTGCATGGGCCATCGTGTCCCAGTCGGACTTCGAGCCCATTACGACGCCTACCAACGACTCTGCCATCGTGCTCTGCCTAATAGGAGGATACTCTTTCCCTGCGATCCGTCCGGAAGGCCGCCACGTTGGTGGATGCGGACGCGAGGATCAAGGGCCATTCGAGCAGAAAGGACTCCATGCAGACCGCACTCAGCTGGCCGGAGGATCGGCCTGAGCTCATCCCCTTCATCCCGTTCGTAATCGACGCGTTGTCGGACGGGATCCTGACTTCAGCGGAGCACGAGATCCTCTTGGAAGCCGTGGACGGCCTGGCATGGCTCGGGGGGGACGGACCCGATGTCATCGGCGCATGGCTGGATCCAGCGGCGCCGCCGGCGCCGACCGATATCAAGGGGCTCGTAGCGAGGGTGCGAGGCACGGACCTGGTCGATGCGGAGGCCGCAACGCGCTCCCTCACCGACCTCGGCCTGGCGCTTTGGGGTGCTACGGGGGAGCCCGGCCCCTGGTCCGATCAGGAGGCAGAGCACGCCTTGCGCGCCCTGGAAATCTCGCTGGGCTGTCTCGGGGGTGAGTCCGCCAGGGCGATCCTGGGCCACGCTCAAGTAACGATCGAGGCGACGGGGGGCACCTCGGCCGAGGCTGCGGCCTTCGACGGTACGCGCCTGCACGCGTATCTCGATCGGGACCACTTCGAGCTGAGAGGCCGCGTCGCGGCGCTCTTGGCCGAGCCTGGGCTTCGCATTCCGTTGGGGCTTCCGACACCCGAATACCGCGAGCGGGTGCTCGCAGCCGTGCGGCTCGTGGCGGACCAAGAGTGGGGTGGCCTCGGGTTCCCGGAGAAGTACGGGGGCGGCGGCGACCCCGCCGGTGGGGTGGCCGTGTTCGAGTCGCTGGCCTACGGCGACCTGAGCGTTGTCGTGAAGCACGGCGTCCAGTTCGGCCTGTTCGGAGGCAGCGTGCTGCAGTTGGGCACCCAACGACACCACGAGGAACTGCTCGGTGCGATCGCGACGCTCGAGCTGCCCGGCTGCTACGCGATGACCGAGCTGGGTCACGGCTCGAACGTGCGGGCACTCGAGACCACGGCGACCTACGACCCCGATAGTGACGAACTCGTGGTTCACACTCCACACGAGGGAGCTGCCAAGCAGTGGATCGGCAACGCGGCCCTCCACGGGCGACTCGCGACCGTCTTCGCGCGCGTCATCGTTGCCGACGAAGACCACGGCGTGCATGCCGTGCTCGTGCCCTTACGCGATGAGCAGATGAACGTACGGCCGGGCATCCGCATCGAGGACTGCGGCGAAAAGGAGGGGCTGAACGGGGTCGACAACGGGCGCATTTCGTTCGATCAGGTGCGCGTGCCCCGGCTGAGTCTCCTCGACCGCTTTGCCTCCATCGACGAGCACGGTCGGTATCACAGCCCGATCCCAAGTTCGGGACGCCGATTCTTCGGAATGCTGCGAACGCTCGTCCTGGGCCGCGTCAGCATCGCCTCGGCCTCGGTGAGCGCGACCAAGGTGGGTCTCACCGTCGCCATCCGGTACGCGGCGGAGCGCCGCCAATTCGGACCTGACAACGCGCCCGAACAGTCGATCCTGGACTACATCCTGATCCAGCGGGCGCTAATGCCACGACTCGCCACGACATTCGCGCTCCACTTCGCGGTACGGGACCTGCAAGCGTGGGCGTCCGACCCCGAGCGGGCCAACGACGCCGAGCTCGAGGTGGCGGCGGCGGGTCTGAAGGCATACGCGTCCGAGCACTGCGTCGCTGCCTTACAAGCCTGCCGTGAAGCGTGCGGCGGCCAGGGATACTTGGCCGAGGCGCGCTTCGCATCGCTCAAGGCCGATACGGACGTCTTCACCACCTTCGAGGGCGCGAACTTCGTTCTGTATCAACTCGTAGCGAAGGGGCTCCTCTCCCGATTCCGCGACGAGATGGGTGATCTCAATCTCCGGCGGGCCCTCCGCTACCTGGCAGACCGCGCGGAGACCGCACTCACCGAACTGAATCCGGTCACCCGGCGCAGGACCGACGAAGAGCACCTATTGGACCCTGAGTTTCAGATGGCAGCGCTGCGGTACCGAGAGGAGCGCCTTCTGCGCTCCGCCGCGACCCGGATTCGCGCACGGCTTGAAGCCGGCATGGACTCGTTCCGAGCGGTGACCGAGTGTCAGGATCACTTGGTCGCTCTGGCAAAGGCGCACGTCGAGCGTACGCTGGCCGAGCGTATGGACGACGCAGTCACGCGCGCTCCGACGCCCGGTCTCTCCGAGGCGCTACGCTCACTCGGAGGACTCTACGCCCTCTCGCGGATCGAGGCGGACCGCGGCTGGTTCCTCGAGTCGGGGTACTTCGAGGGCAACAAGGCCCGCGCGATTCGTGCCCAGGTCAACGCACTCTGTGGCGAAGTGAGAGAGTACGCAGAGATCCTCGTGGATGGGTTCGGCATCCCGGACATCGTGCTGCCAGACTTCGTCCATTAGCCCCCCACCAAGAAAACATTTGTTTTTTGGCCATCGCCGGGACATTTTGCTAGTGCTCGCCATGCAGGAGACGGGCGCGATGCGTCCGAACTTCTATATTCAAGCCCGTGAACGCCGAGGGAGCGTCGTGTTGACGCGCCCATACCGAGTCGGAGGAATTCCATGGTTCGTAGGAGCCTAATCGTGGCGGCGCTGCTGGCCGTCTCGTCACCACTGGCCGCTCAAGATGAGTGGGTGTGGTCGTCCAATCGTCCTGACGCGGACGCGCCGCTCGGCGTGACCGGCGCTCGCACGCTCGATCTCGGCACCACGGAGATCACGTACCGGTTCACCCAGATGAATTCTCGAGGGGTCTGGTTCGCAACGGACTCACTCCCGCTAGCGACGACCCTGCAGTTGTATCAGGTCGCGCCGCTGACGCTGTCGAAGCAGACCCACAGCGTGATGGCCGCCCGCGGGATCACCGAGAACCTGACGGTCACCGCGTCTGCGGAGTTCTCGATCTACGAGCGTGACCAACTCACCTCCGGCGGCATCTACTACATCACCGGTGCCGAGGAGTTGGGCGACGTCATCGCGAGCGCGATCTACGAAGCATATCGGGCTGGACCGTACCGGCTGAATTTCTCCATGGGAGCCGTGATCCCGGTTGGTAAGTCCCGCACGTGGGCCACCACGCCGTTCAGTGGCGCGGGCGAGGAGCCGCTGCCCTACGACATGCGCCCCGGAGGCGGCACCTTCGCGGTCATGCCCGGCATCACCGGCCAGATGCAGAACGAGGTCGGTTCGATCGGCGCCCAGTTCAGGGGCCGCATCAATGTCGGCGACGGCGCCTCGGATTTCGCGCTCGGTGACAGCTACGAAGCCAACGGCTGGGCCGCCTACAAGTTCAACGACGTGTTCAGCGCCTCGGCCGGCATCCGCTGGCAGATTTGGGGCAACATCGAAGGCGCCGACCCGCTGCTCAACGCGACGCGCGATCCAGGCAGCGACCCTGTCTTCCTAGCCGGTCAGCGTGCCGACATGCCAGTCGGTGTGAACTTCGTCATGCCCGGCGACGGACCGCTCGCGGGACATCGTATGTTCTTCGAGGCTACGTATACGTTGCACCAGGACTACGAGGGCCCACAGCTCGGACTCGACTGGGGCATCAACGTCGGCTACAAGGTGGCCTTCTAGGCCAGTTATCACGGCAAGACAGGAGGGCCCGGGGGAGACCCCGGGCCCTCTTTTCTTCGAAGTGCCATCCGGCCGCTCAGCCGCGTATCGCCACCAGGTGGTACTGCTTCTTGCCCTTCCGGATCAGCAGAAAGCGGCCGTCGATCGTGTCTTCTGTCGTGAGCGCCCGGGCTGCGTCCTCGACGCGCACGTTGTTCACGTAGACGCCGCCACCGTCGATGGAGCGACGCGCGTCGCCCTTCGACGAAGCGAGGCCCGACTCGGTCATCAGGTCGATGAGCGACTTCCCCTCACCGCCGAGCGCGTCCCTGGTGACCTCTGAGGACGGCACGTCGGCGAAGACGTCAGAGATTTCGTCGGCGCCGAGTCCGGCCACGTCACCGCCAAAGAGCGCTTGCGTCGCCGCTTTCGCGCTGGCGAGGCCCGTCTCGCCGTGCAGGCGCCGGGTGACATCATCGGCCAGCGCCCGCTGTGCCGTGCGCGCATGTGGCTCGGACTCGACCTTGTCCGCCAGGTCGGCGATCTGGTCGACCTCGAGCAAGGTGAAGAACCGCAGGTAGCGGACGACGTCCGCGTCTTCGACGTTGATCCAATACTGGTAGAACCGGAACGGAGAAGTCATCTCGGGATCCAGCCAGACGGCCCCTGCTTCCGACTTGCCGAACTTCACCCCCGACGACTGGGTGATGAGCGGAAAGACGACACCGAAGGCACGGGCGCCTTCGACGCGCCGGATCAGGTCGATGCCGGCGGTGATATTTCCCCACTGGTCGCTCCCGCCCATCTGCACCGTGCAACCTTCCGTGCGGTAGAGCTCCAGGAAGTCGTAGGACTGCAGAAGGGCGTAGGAGAATTCCGTGAACGAGATGCCCGCCTCGTCCCCTTCGACCCGTCGCTTCACGGACTCCTTGGCGAGCATCTGATTGACAGAGAAGTGCTTACCGGTGTCCCGCATGAAGTCGACGAGCGGCAGTCCGCTCAGCCAGTCGAGGTTGTTGCGCATGCGCGCCGCGTTGGACACCGACCCGAAGTCGAGGAAATGCTCGAGCTGTGCGCGGATCCCATCGGCGTTCCGGGCGACGTCCTCTTTCGAGAGAAGTTGCCGCTCGGCGGTCTTGCCCGACGGGTCTCCAATGAGGCCCGTGCCTCCACCCACTAATGCGATTGGGGTGTGCCCGGCACGCTGGGCGTGCAGGAGACCCATCACCGGGAGGAGGCTGCCCAGGTGTAGGCTCGCAGCCGTCGGGTCGAACCCGATGTACACCGTGCGCGGCGCCTCGGCGAGATGATCCGCGGCCCCCTCCGTCAGGTCATGGAGAAGGGTGCGACGTTGGAGCTCGTCGACGAGCCGTGATTGGGGGCGCGTGGTAGTCATGGGCAGGAAGGGTACTCGGGCCTAGGTGCCGGTCAAGCGCCTACCACCCCATGCGCTTCCTCAGGCTGGTGATGTGGGCTTCGTGGTGGGGCCCGTGCCACCCGTAGATCTCCAGCAGGACATCGACATGGGTGTCCCCGATACCGGGATAGTGCAGCGGACGTCTGAAGTCGTCTTGACCGAGGCTCTCGAGGCAGGCCACCCAGCGCGGGTGCAGCGCTTCGAGGATGGCCAAGGATCCTTCCACCGGCGCCGACTTTCCGTCCGGAAGTTCCGCCCACAGATGCTCTTCGTAGGTACCGATCGTCGGGTTGTCCTCGGTGATCGCCAGCTTGAATCGGACGTAGGCGTTCACGTGGGAGTCGACGACGTGGTGGACGACCTGGCGGGGCGTCCACCCTCCCTCGCGATACGGCGTGTCGAGCTGCTCGTCGGTGAGTCCGTCCACGGCGGCTCGCATTCGGGAGGGGTGGCTCTCGATGGACGCAACAAGCGCCGAGCGCTCGTCCGCGGTGAGCGGCTCACGCTTGAGGGAAAGAGGCCCGATGGGATACCTGAGTTCGTCCATCTCCGGTGCGACTCCTTTCGCGTCGGGCTCCGGAGGCCCACGCTTTTCGGGAAATGTCTACATACGATCTCTACTACGCCGCCGTCCGACGGGTACCGCGCGGTCGCGTGGCCACGTACGGCGCCATCGCAAGAGAAGCAGGGCTGCCGGGTCGCGCCAGGCAAGTGGGCTACGCACTCGCCGCCCTCCCGGACGGGCACGAGGTTCCGTGGCACCGCGTCGTGAACGCGCGCGGCGAGGTGAGTCGGCGCTCTGCCGCCATCGGCTACGAGCGACTGCAGCAGTCGCTGCTGGAGGCGGAGGGAGTCCGATTCAGCGAGGCCGGCCGAATCAACCTCGACGACTTCGGCTGGCCCCTGAATCATGCGTAACCATTTATAAGATCTTTTACGAGTTATTCTTGTCAATAACCGCATAAGATGTATTTATAGAGTTATGGAGTCGCGAGCAAATCTGGCCATCGGCCTCCTCAACACCCTGCGCCTGCAAGACGGCGCGGTGTTCGACCAGCTGCGCGCACCCGCCGACCTGGTGAGCTGGCTCGAGACCGGCCTGTCCCGCGCCCCTGGCTGGGCCGCCCCACTGCGGGAACCGCCGGCCGCCAGAATGCTCCTCACCGAGGCGCTGCGACTCCGCGGGGATATCTCACACCTCCTGGAGGCCCACCGGGCCGGCGAAGCCCCCGCGCCGCAGGCGCTCTACGGGCTCAATCGCGTCCTTGCGGAAAGCAGGGTGTCACTGTGGCTTCGCATGGAAGCCGACGACGCATCACTGGTCGAGCTCGAAGTGGGCGAGCGTCCACTCGCCTACCTGGCCCCGATCGCGAGGGCCGCGGCCGAGCTGATGCTCGGCACCGACCCCGCTCGGGTGCGCCGGTGCGCCTCCGGGCAGTGCTCGCTTTGGTTCGTAGACACCAGCAAAGGCGGGCGGCGTAAGTGGTGTTCGATGGCCACGTGCGGAAACCGAGCCAAGGCCGTGAGACACCGGGGACGCCTCGAGTCCGTCTAGCCATCCGCCTCGCCTCGTGGGTCCCGTGACCGCTTGCAGGGTCGGCACGGGCGGCGTATTTGGTAGCAATGGACGCGACCACCCTCCGACTGGCACTGTTGTGCGCGTTTGTCGGCGCGGGTGTCGAAGCCCAGGACGGAGCGCAGAACCCCGTGCACACGCACATTCGCCACGCCGCCGATGCGTACGCCGACACGCCCGCCGGCATGGGCCTATTGGCAACCGCCCAGGCCGAGGCCGAGGTCGCCGCTCAACACGCCGCCCTCGGAGCCGCGGATCTGGGGAATCTGGACGGGATGCGGCGGCATGCGGGTCACGTGATTCACGCGCTCGATCCTTCCGTAGTGGCAGGTGGTCCGGGACTGGGGTACGGCGTGAAGCGAGCAGCGCAGGGTGCGGCACAGCATATCGAGCTCGCGCTGGCCTCCGACAGCGTGTCGGAAAACGTCACCGTGCACGCTGGGCATGTCCTGGCGTCGCTCGGCAACGTCGTGCGTTGGACGGACGATGCCGTGGCCCTGGCACGACGGGTTCAAGCGGCGGCCTCCGTGACCGCCGCTGCCTCTCTTGTCGCGCAACTGGACGCCCTCTGTAGCGCAATCTTCCGCGGCCAGGACATGGACGGGGACGGGCGTGTCGGGTGGCAAGACGGCGAAGGCGGACTCGCCCAGGCGACGCAACACACGAATCTCATGAAGCGAGGCGAAGACATATGACATCCACACGTGCACTCACGACCGTCGTGCTCCTGGCGGCGGCAGCGGGCTGCTCGCCTGCCAGCACGGCCACGGCCTACACCGACCTCACGCTGTGGGATGGCACAGGAGCACCGGCACTCGCGAACGCGGCGCTGGTGGTGGACGGCGGCCGCGTGGTCTCCGTCGTTCCCTCGGGCTCCGAGCTCCCGCCCGTCGCCAATACGGTTTCGCTCGCAGGCAAATACGTGATTCCGGGGCTCGTCGAAGCACACGCCCACGTGAGCGGGGACTGGGCGCCCGACGAGGTGACCAGCCCCGAAGATCGGGTCCGCGAAGACCTACTCCTCTATGCGCGCTACGGGGTGACGACGGTCAACAGCCTCGGTGACGGGGAGACGGTCATCGCAGTGCGGAACGCAGCGACACCGACCGACCCCCGCGCCCGACTCCTGGCTGCCGGCGCCGTCATCGCGGGCAGCGACCCCGCGGCCGTCCGGGCCGACGCCGTGAGCACGGCGGACGCTGGGGTCGACTGGCTGAAGCTGCGTGTGGACGACAACCTCGGCGCGACGCCGAAGATGCCATGGGCGGCAGTTTCAGCCGTCATGGACGTGAGCCGCGAGAGGAACATCCCGGTCGCGTCGCACCTCTTCTACCTGGAAGACGCCAAGCGCCTCCTGGAGCTCGGTACGGGGATGCTCGCCCACTCCGTGCGCGACCGGGACGTGGACGCGGCCTTCATCAGCAGCTTGCGAGCGAGCGATGTGTGCTACGTACCGACCCTCGTGCGCGAGGTCAGCACGTTCGTCTACGGAACGCGACCGGATTGGTTCGACGACCCCTTCTTCCTCGCGCACGCCGACATGTCCGAAGTGGCGCGCGTGTCCGAACCTGCCTTCATGCAACGCACGGCGGCCAGCAGCTCTGCCGCGGCGTACCGGGTCGCGCTCGGTCAGGCGCAGCGCAACCTCAAAGCCTTGTCTGATGCAGGTATCCCGATCGCCATGGGAACCGACGCCGGGCCCGCCGGTCGCTTTCCCGGCTTCTTCGAGCATGAGGAGCTCCAGCTCATGGTCGATGCCGGCCTGACGCCCGCGCAGGCACTTCGTTCAGCGACCGGTGTGGCGGCAGAATGCCTCAGCATGGCCGACGTGGGCACGCTGGAGCCGGGCAAGTGGGCCGACTTCATCGTGCTCGGCGCGGATCCGCTCCGCGACATCCGGAACACGCGCACATTGGAGCGCGTGTTCGTCGCCGGGCAGGAGATCGAGTAGGGCCGGCTGGCCCGACCCTAGGAGCCCGTGGTAGAAATACAGCGGCCCGCGTTACGCGCGCTATGGCCCCAGATTCTAGGCGACACGACGAAGGCATAGCCTAAGCTACGGCGAGGAGGGTCAACGACGAAGATGGGGCCATGCCGCCGTAACCCGCCACCACATAAGGTCATACGGGCCACCTGATTGTGGGCGCAGGGGGGTCGCGGCCCAGGAGGTCGTCTCTCCTCCTCGCCGTAGGACGTACTACGACTCGTCGTCGTTCCTACTCCAGGTCTCGCGAGACCTGGGCTCCCACGCGCAACGCGCGTGGGAAGCGCGGGCCGCTGTATTTCTACCACGGGCTCCTAGGCGCTGATCTCGTGCGCCTCGCCCGCGCCCCTCGGGATGCGGATCGATTCCACGAGCACCCGCACGTGCACCGGAGGCTCGGGCGTGAACCGTGAGACGACCATGGTAATGGCGAAGTTCACGAGCATCCCTACCGTGCCGAAGCCCTCCGGGCTGATCCCAAACCACCAGTTGTCGGCATTGTTCAGCTCGGGGTGCATCAGCGCGAAGTAGACGATGTAGGCGGCGGTGATCGTCACGCCCGTGACCATCCCCAGAATCGCGCCTTCTCGAGTAGTTCGCTTCGAGAAGATCCCGAGAATAATGACCGGGAAGAACGAGGCAGCGGCCAGCCCGAATGCGAATGCGACCACCTGCGCCACGAAACCGGGTGGATTGATGCCGAAGTAGCCTGCCACCATCACCGCGACGCCCGCGGAGATGCGGGCGGCCAGTAGCTCGCCCTTCTCGGTGATCTCGGGCATGAAGGTCCTCTTGAGCAAGTCGTGACTGACCGCGGACGACACCACGAGCAGGAGGCCGGCCGCAGTGGAAAGCGCCGCGGCGAGACCTCCGGCCGCCACCAAGCCCACCACCCAGTCGGGCAGTCCGGCGATCTCAGGGTTGGCGAGGACCATGATGTCGCGATCCACGGTCAGCTCATTCGTCAGAGGCGAGTCCGGTCCGACGAACTGGATCAGCCCGTCGCCATTGACGTCGTCGAACGCCAACAGGCCCGTCTCTTCCCACTTCGTGAACCACTCCGGGACCTCCGAATACGGCGCCTCGGACACGCTTGTGATGAGGTTCGTGCGTGCAAACACGGCGATCGCTGGAGCCGTCGTGTACAGCAGCGCAATGAAGATGAGCGCGTAGCCCACCGAGAGGCGCGCGTCCCGAACCCGTGGCACCGTGTAGAAGCGGATGATCACGTGCGGGAGTCCGGCCGTGCCGACCATCAGGGCAGCCGTGATGAAGAAAACGTCGAGCGTCGACTTCGTCCCCGAGGTATACGCCGCGAATCCCAATTCCTGGTGGAGACCGTTCAGTCGCTCCAAGAGGGCGACGCCCGTGCTCGTGTCGGCGCCGCCGAATCCGAGCTGCGGAATCGGATTGCCGGCGATCATCATCGACAGGAAGATCGCGGGGACCATGTAGGCGAAGATCAGCACGCAGTACTGCGCCACCTGCGTGTAGGTGATGCCCTTCATGCCACCGAGCACGGCGTAGAAGAAGACGATCGCCATGCCGATGTAGACGCCTGTGTTGATGTCCACCTCGAGGAAGCGACCAAAGACGATGCCAACGCCTCGCATCTGGCCCGCCACATAGGTGAACGACACGAAAATGGCGCAGATGTCTGCCACGACCCGCGCGAGCTGCGAGTAGTAGCGGTCCCCGACGAAGTCTGGCACGGTGAAGGCGCCGAATTTACGCAGATAAGGCGCCAAGCAGAGTGCCAGCAGGACATAACCGCCTGTCCAACCCATCAGGTACACGGTCCCGTCGTAACCCATGAACGAGATGAGGCCCGCCATGGAGATGAAGGACGCGGCGCTCATCCAGTCCGCCGCGGTCGCCATGCCGTTGGCGAGTGGGGAGACCCCGCCCCCGGCGACATAGAAGTCCTTCGTCGTCGAGGCCCGCGACCAGATGGCGATGCCGATGTAGAGCGCGAAGGAGGCCGCAACCAGCAGGAAGGTCCAGGACTGGACGGTCATGCTGTTCCCCCTTCGTCCACGCCGAACTCGCGGTCGAGCCGGTTCATGAGGCGGACGTACACGAAGATGAGGACCACGAAGACGTAGATGGATCCTTGTTGGGCGAACCAGAAGCCCAGCGGGAAGCCCGTGCCCGGAACCGTAAAGGCGTTGAGGGGCTCAGCCAGCAGGATCCCGAATCCGAAGGACACGACGAACCAGACGGTCAGCAGGATGCCCATGTAGCGGATGTTCCTGCGCCAGTACTCCGTGTGCCGTGCCGCGACCTCGGGGTCGTTAGCGGACGGGCGGTCCGTCATCTGTTCACCTCGCCTCGTTGGGGTCGGGCATTATGCGTTGCACCCGCACGCACCGCTACTCGGCGCCGTACACGAAGCGTTCGATCTCGCCGTGAACCCGTTCGATGGTGTCGGCCGAAGGTGGCGTCGTCACTGCCGACACATTCACGGCGATGGCGGCGTTGACGAGCAAGGACCAGATGGCCCCGTGCATCCCGAGAGGATGGGGCACCACCACAAGCGTGACGTAGAGGGCAACGAGCCCAGCCGTGATGCCGGCCACGACGCCCGCACCGGTGAGCGTCCTTCGACCCGGGAAGCACACGCCGAGGATCGCTGGCATCAGCTGGAGCGCCCCGGCGCCGGAGAGCGTCACCAGCACGACAAGGAAGTCGTAGCTCCGTATGGACAGCAGATACCCAACGACGAGCAGCGCGCCCACGATCATGCGGCCGACCGCGACGTAGTGCTTTTGTGTGCGGTCCGGGGCGACGTAGCGCTGGTACACGTCGCGAGTGAGCACCGTCATGTTCGCGTGCAGGATGGAATCGAGCGTCGACATCGCCGCGGCTGTGGCCCCGGCCAAGATCATCCCGGTGAGCCACGGTGACGCATAAGCGAAGAGGAGCTCAGGAAAGATTCGGTCCGGTACCTCGAGGCCGGGCATGGCCAAGGCGCCGCCCAGGCCCACGAGCGCCGTCGGGATGTAGAGCGTCATGAGATAGATCGGGGTCGTCGCGCCCAGGAGCTTGAGCGTACGGCCGTCGATCGCGGTGTAATAACGGATCATCAGGTGCGGCTGGAAGACGATACCGAACGACAGCGTGATCGTCATGCCGATCCACATGCCTGGTGTGAAGAATCCGTTCGGGCCGGGCAGCGTGAGGAGGTCCGGCCGATCGGCAGCGACTTGGCGCAGTAGCGCGAAGGGTCCACCGAAGAGCTCGTAGGAAAGGACCAGCGCGCCGACCCAGACGGCGACGTACATCCAGATGCCCTGGAGCACGTCGGTCCAATACACCGCGCGGAGCCCGCCCAAGACGAGATAGGTGGCCGCGACGACCAGGAGGATCAGCGTGCCGAGCGCGACCGAGATACGCCCGTCGGAGGCCACGTTGATGATGTAGCCCAGGCCCTGCGCCTGGACCTGGATGTAGAGGATCGTGAAGACCACGGAGACGACGGCGACCGCGATGCGCACGGACTCCGACTCGTAGAAGTCGGCCAACATGTCCGCGGGCGTGATGTAGCCGAACGCCTTCCCAAGCGCCCAGATGCGTGTCCCCAACACGTACGTGATCGCGCCGACCAGGACGGTCCACGTGCCCGCGGCCCAGAAACCCACGCCGTGCGTGTAGAAGAAACCGCCAGACCCGAGGAACGCAAAAGCGGAGTGGAAGCTGGCCACCACCGTCAGGTAGAGGACGACGAACCCCGCCTTGCGGCCGTAGAGGAGGAAGTCCTCCATGTCGACGCTCAGGCGTCGGTTGGCCACGACTCCGAGCACCACTGTGATCAGCAGGTACACGAAGATCAGCCCGGTCGCCACGACCCACGGTTCCACGTCAGACACCCCGCCGGTAGGTCCAGATCAGCACGCCGATCAGGGCGACGTACACCGCGAGCAGGATCGCGAAGATGAAGGGGAGACCGGCGATCCAGGGTTCGGCCCGATTCAGCACCCGATGCGTCACCGGCGGCATGGCCAGCGCGAAAAGAGCCACGAACGCCATCACGGCGATGCGGCCGTCGCGCGTGCGCGGGAGGAAGTGCGTGCGCCTTATATGAGGCTCCATGGCGGCCGAACATGGTCGGGGCCGCGCCCTGTCGCCAGCCGCATCTGGACGTAGATTCGGCGGACCTATCAAGCGACCCTCCGGAGCGCCGCATGCACGTCAACCCGATGACACGCCGCCAGCTGCTCAGGAGCCTCGGCATCCTCGGCGGATCATCCATGATGCTGGGGGCGATGGACGTTTGGGACCTGAAGGGCGCTCCGGCCGGCCCCAGGCCTCAGCTGCGCGGGACCCAGGCGACGACCCGCGTTCTGATTCTGGGCGGCGGCATCACGGGGCTCATCGCCGGCTACGAGTTGGGCAAGCTCAACTACGACTACCGCATTCTGGAAGCGCGCGATTGGGCCGGCGGCCTGACGTGGACTGTGAAGAGGGGCGCCCAACACACGGAGATGGACACCGGAGAGCGCCAGGTCTGCGACTTCGACGGCGAGAACTACATCAATGCCGGCGCTTGGCGCATCCCGCACACGGACGAGGGCATCCTGGGCTACTGCAAGGAGCTGGGCGTCCCCCTCGAGATATTCACCAACAACTCGGACGCGAACTTCTTCTACGAGGAGAATTCCGACATCGGCCCGCTTTCCGGACGGCGGGTCCGGCTGCGCGAGGTGAAGGCCGACCTGTGGGGCGCCACGACGGAGCTGCTCACGAAGGCGATGGACCAGGGGGACATCGACGTGCCCCTTTCGGAGGAGGACCAGGAACGGCTCGTGCAGTTCCTGGTCCGGTCCGGATACCTGGACTCCGACGACCACCTGTACCGTCCCCCGACGTCACGCGGCTCCGATGAACCGTACGACCTCGGCGCGCTTCTGCAGTCGGGCTTCGGCGCTCGCGCCAGGTCGCTCAATCAGGAGACCGGCGGGCCAGCGCCGCTCTTCCAGCCGATCGGAGGCATGCAGGAGATCGCCTTCGGATTCCAACGCGAGATCGGCGACCGGCTGGCCTTCAACGCCGAGGTCCGCTCCATCCGCCAAACGGAGAACGAGGTCCGCGTCGTCTACCGCGACACGCGCACGGGCGCAGAGCGGGAGGAAGTCGCCGACTACGTGATCAGCTGTCTGCCCATGTCGATTCTCAAGAAGATCGACGTGAACCTGTCACCCGACATGGCCGAAGCCGTGCAGGGCACCGGGCACGCCTCCGTCGCGAAGATGGGCCTCCAGATGGGTCGACGGTTCTGGGAGGAGGACGAAGGCATCTTCGGTGGACACCTCTGGTCCAGGAGCCTCCAGCTGGGGGAGTTCTCCTATCCGTGCTACGACTATTTTGCGGACAAGGGCGTCCTGCTCGGGTACTACGGGAGTAGCCTCCAGGCGGGGCTCAACGACCTTCCGGTCCGTGGCCGGGTCGAGCATGTGCTCACGCAGGCAAGCAAGGTCCACCCGCAGATGCGCGAGGAGTTCGAACACGCGTACTGCGTCTGGTGGGAGAAGGTGCAGTACAGCGAGGGTGCCTACGGTAGGTCACCGAGTGAAGAGATCCTCGCCAGGCTCAGTGAGCCCGACGGGCGACTCTACGTCGGCTGCGCCGGCGCCAGCGACGACCCCGCCTGGCTCGAGGGCGGTGTCACGGCCGCGTGGCGCGCGGTCGAGGGCCTGCACGCGAGGGTGATGCGGGGCTGACCGAAAAAGGTCGCTAGGCGTCCTCCGCTGTGGACAAGGCCCCACGCCAATAGCCAGGCGAGTACGCACCTAAGTGATTGTGGGCGTGCCCCTTATAAGATCGTGCAGCCTTGGCACATCCTATGCTTTATTCCCTGGTGACACACCTAAAGCGGAGTGGCACCATGGATACGAGAACGTGGCGGACAGTTCTGGCTGTCGGATTCTTGCTCTTGTCGGCGGAGGGCCTCGCGGCGCAGGAGTATCCAGAGCCCCGCGCCTTCCTGGGTCTTAGCTTCGTGGCCGGCAACCCGGTCGGAGACCTCGGGACGTTCTTCGACCAGGGCTTCGGTGCCCAGCTCGGAGGCTCCTGGGCCATGACCGAGGATCGCCGGCTGCGTCTGCGCGCCGACCTCGGTGGGGTCGTGTACGGGCACGAAAGGATCGCCATGTGCTTTCCGACGACCTGCCGCATCGGGGTCGACCTCACGACGACGAACAACATCTTCTTCGCCGGGGTCGGCCCGGAGTACGCCTTCACGTCAGGCGCCTTCGAGCCCTACGTCTTCGGGACGATCGGCATGTCGTACTTCGCGACCATCTCTTCACTGAGCGGTGCGAACGACGGAGCCGACTACTTCGACACGACGAACTATTCCGACGTCGTCATGGCGTGGAAGGTGGGCGGCGGCGCCCGTGTTCGGGTGCGCCGCGGCAGACGGCCCATCTCGCTCGACTTCGGCATCGAGCGTCACGAGAACGGCATCGCCAACTTCCTGACGGAGGGCGACATCCTCGACAACCCGGACGGATCAGTGTCGCTCTTCCCGAACCGGAGCGAGGCCAATCTCATGACGTTCCGCTTCGGCGTCTCGATTGGGTTCAGGGCGAACTAGTCACGTTGCATCGTGACCGTGAGCAGCATGGCCGCGGGCCCGTCCACGGCGCGAACGTCGTGTGGCAGGCCCGGGTCGAGAATGAGCACGTCACCCGCGCTCAGTGCGTTCTCGACGTGGTCCGCCTGCACGTTCAAGCGCCCCTCGAGCACGTGGATCGTCACGAGGCCCGGCGCCGAGTGCTGGTCCAGGCTGCCGTCGGCGTCGAAGGCGAACAGCACCTGCGTTACCGGAGCGCGGTGAAGCAGCGTGATTTGGCGGTGCCCACCGCGGGCGGGGTGATCCTCGGCTCGCAGGTCGGCGAGCGCCTGATCTAACGAAAAGCGGTGACTTCTCCCCGCGAATCGCTCACGGGGTGCCTCGCGAAGTCGTTCGGCCTGCTGGGTCAAGAGACCTCCTCTGGTGACATTCGGGTGCTACGAAGGCTAGAGGAAAGCTTCTCCGCGCACCAATCTCGTCCGGCTTTCAGCTCTGCGACCCTGCCACGCCTTCCCTGACCGCCCCCCGGTCCACCTTGCCGTTCGCGTTGCGCGGTAGGGCGTCCGAGACATGGAAGACGCGGGGTCGCTTTGGAGCGCTCAGCCGGTCCCGCAGGAATGCATCAAGCGCCTCCAGGTCGAGGCCGTCTTCCGCGGGGACGACCCACGCCGCGACGCGCTCGCCCCACTCCATGTCGGGGAGGCCTACGACGCACGCATCCATGACCGAAGCGTGCGACCGGAGCACCTCCTCGACCTCGACGGCATCGATGGTGACGCCGCCGCTTACGATGCGATCCAATCGGCGACCCGTCACCCACAGGTGCCCCTCGTCATCCATGTGGCCCAGGTCCCCGGTGTGATGCCAACCCTCGGCGTCTGCCACCGGTCCCGCCCTGGGGCCCACGTAGGCGGTGGCGAGTGTCGCGCCTCGTACGAGAATCTCCCCATCGTCCCCGAAGGTCACGTCGACACCGTCCAGGGCAGCGCCGACGGTCCCCGGCTTCCGCTTGGTCAGTGCTGGCGGCGCCGTGGCGACCTGAGACGTCGCCTCCGACAGCCCATAAGTCAGCGCCACCGGCCAGCCGGCGTCGAGCGCGGCGCGGACGAGAGCAGTGGGCGCCCGAGCCCCGCCGACAAGCGCGCAGCGGAACGACGCGGGGGGAGGCGCGCTTCCCCACGCGTCGAGAAGTCGGAGGAGCTGCGTCGGCACCAGCGACGCGTGCGTGACGGGCCGCTCCGTCCCCGCGGGCAAGTCCCTTCCCGCGATCAGGGCCGCCGTGCGCTCAGCGTCGAACGCACCGAGGGCCACGAGCCGGCTGCCGAGCATGAGCGCCCGGGTGATGAGGGCCAACCCACCCACGTGAGCCGGAGAAAGCGACGCGAGCCAGACGTCGTCGACACCGAGGTCCAGGCGTGCCTGTGAAGCGCGAGCGCTGGCAGCGAGCCCGCGGTACGAAATCTCCACGCCTCGTGGGCGGCCTTCGGTGCCCGACGTCCACAGCACGGCTTGTGCGTCGCACGGCTCGTCGGTGAGTGCCGCGACTCTTGCGTCCCGCTCCGCCTGCGTGAGCCCCGGGTTGAGCGGGGCAGGCGTGACGCCTGCCCGCCATAGCGCGAGCAAGTGGATGACGCCGTCTGCCGTCGCGTCGAGGGTCACCGGCACCGCGTGCCCCGCTCGCACCCCCACCGCGCGTAGTCCGTCCGCCCGTTCCGTGACCGCGCGATCGAGGTCTGCGTAGGTCCAGGTCTCCTCAGCGGACACGAGCGCGATGGAGTCCGGCGCGCCGCGCGCGTCGTCGAGGAGATCGACGAGCATCAGCCCAGGCCGAGCCCCAGGGCCAGGAGCGATGCGTACACGGCCGTGACGCGAGCCGTGGCGCCGAGCGCAGGAATCAGCTCGCTGGGCTCCCTGTACCCGAACACTGCACGCAGAGGGGACCAGCACAGGGGAACCGCGAGGAGCGAGGCCAGGGCGGCAGCCGGCCAGCCGAGCAGAGTGACGCCGACCGCGGGTGCGGCCAGGGCCACCAGAAGGAGCGCGACGTACTCCGCCTTGGTGCCTTCGGGCCCGATCCGCACCGCGAGCGTACGCTTCCCTGCCCTCGCGTCGGTATCGATGTCACGGAGGTTGTTCACGACCAGGAGGGCGGTGCTGAGCGAGCCCAGAGCGGCGCCAGCGAGCCACGCGTCAAGCGGCCAGCTCAGGGCCTGCACGTATAGCGTGCCCCCGACCGCGACGAGCCCGAAGAAGACGAAGACGAAGACGTCGCCGAGGCCGTGGTAGGCCAGTGGGTACGGTCCACCTGTGTACAGGACCGCCGCTGCGACCGAGACCGTGCCGATCCATACGATGAGCCACCCGCCTACCGTCACCAGATAGACCCCGACAAGCACCGCCAACGCCAGGACCAGCACCATCCCGCGCTTCACGGCTGCGGGCGGGAGCAGCCCGGCCTGCGTCACTCGGACGGGTCCGACGCGCTCTTGCGTGTCCCCGCCGCGGACGAAGTCGTAGTAGTCGTTCGCGAAGTTCGTGCCGATTTGAATCAGGATCGCGCCCAGGAGCGCCGCCAGCGCCGGCAACCACACCGCCTCCGCTAGATGTGCCGCCAGGCCGGTCCCGACGAACACGGGCGCGGCAGCGGCGATCAACGTCTTAGGGCGCGCCGCCTGGATCCAAACGCTCAGGGCCACTCGAGGATCACCCGCGTGGCCACAATCGAGTCGAGCTGCGGGTAGCTTCGTCGCAGATACTCGTTCCCCAGCTGGGCGATCGAGTCCTGCCCGGGCGGATTTTCCGTGTACGCTGCGTAGAAGCCGTCCACGACCTCGCGCCCGCTGATGATGCGTCCGATTGGCGGATAGCCCACGACCCCACCCGCGGCGGCCTCGTCCAGGCGCTCGTTGTCGACGAGGTTGATAAAGAGCGTGTAGGACCGCGTCTGTCGGCCGGCGCGCGCAAAGCTCACAGTGCCTCGCAGGTTACTCTCGACGGTCGGCTCATCGGCGATCGTGCGCGCCTGCCAAATCGAGTCGAGCGCAGGATCGCCAGAGAAGCCCCACTGTGCGACGAAGCCGGGGAGAACGCGGTAGAAGCGAGCGCCCGCGTAGAAGTTGTTGCCCATCAGGTGGTACACGCGGTCCACGCCGAGCGGCGACCAGGCACGATACATCGCGACGTGGAACGTGCCCTCGCTGGTCTCCACTTCGACCACGAACGAATCGGGAGCGGCTCCGGAAAGCATCTCCGGGGAAGGCTCCCACAGCGCCTTGTTTGGACCGCAGGCCGCGAGCCACCCCATGGCGACCAAGCATGCCACGAAACCGGTCTGGAAACGACGCATCAGGAAGTCCTCCCTACCAAGGAAGCCAAGGATACTTTCGGAAGTTCGGCTCGCGCTTCTCGACGTATGCATTGCGCCCCTCCTGCCCCTGTTCGGTCATGTAGAAGAGGAGCGTTGCGTTGCCGGCGAGCTCCTGCAGGCCAGCCTGACCATCGACGTCGGCGTTGAACGCGCTCTTGAGAAGTCGAATGGCGAGGGGGCTCTTGGTCATGATCTCCTGCGCCCACTGCCACCCCTCAGCTTCGAGCTGATCGAGGGGCACCACCTTGTTGACCATGCCCATCTCGTACGCCTCTTCCGCGGTGTACTGCCGGCAGAGGTACCAGATCTCACGAGCACGCTTCTGGCCGACATGGCGCGCGAGGTACGAGGACCCGAAGCCGCCATCGAACGATCCGACGATGGGTCCGGTCTGTCCGAAAATGGCGCTCTCGGCCGCGATGGTGAGGTCGCACACCACGTGCAGGACGTGCCCGCCGCCGATCGCATAGCCGGGGACCAACGCGATGACTGGCTTGGGCATCGAGCGCATGTAGCGTTGAAGCTCGAGCACGTTGAGCCGGGGCACCCCGCTCGTGCCGACGTAGCCGGCATCGCCGCGCACCTTCTGGTCACCGCCCGAGCAGAACGCCCACTTGCCGTCCTTCGCCGGACCGTTCCCGGTCAGCAGCACGACGCCGATGTCAGGATCTTCGCCGGCGTCACGGAAGGCCTCCTGCATCTCGAGCAGCGTGTCCGGCCTGAACGCGTTCCGGACTTCCGGCCGGTTGAACGCGATGCGCGCAACCCCGTCGGCCTTGTGATAGGTGATGTCCTCGTACGACTTCACTTCTTGCCAGTCTGGCTTCGTCATCGCTCGGGATTCTCCCGCGAGATGGTTAGAGGATTTCGGGGAAGCACCGCTACCCCAGCGCCTCGCGCACGCTCCGCGCGACCCCCGCGACCACTTCGGTATGACGCCGATGGTTCTCAGCGCGATCCGTCCGCACACGCAACACGACCGTGCGGGCCGCGCGGACCGCATCGCGGAGCGCCTCCTCGAGGCCTCGGATCGTCACGTCCCGAAGCTCGAGCCCGTGGAGTTCTGCGGCGTAGCGAAGATCGAGGCCGTGAGGAGTCGCAACGAGCGGGGTGAAATGTGGCTCCTGGCCCGCGACGGGCAACATGTGGAAGATGCCGCCGCCGTCGTTGTCGATGAGCACGAAGACAACCGATGCGTCCTCCTCCCGGTGCCAGAGTAGGCCGTTCTGGTCGTGGAAGAAGGCGATGTCGCCGAGCACGCAGATGGTTGGAGCCGGACGCATCGAGGCCACACCGAACGCGGTCGAGACGATGCCGTCGATTCCGCTCGCGCCCCGGTTTCCAAAAACGGCAAGCGATTCCTCGCGCGGGTGACCGAACGCATCGAGGTCCCGCACCGGCATCGAACTGGAGACGAACACGGTGCCGCCCGCCGGTGCGGCCGCCAGGACCGCCGGCCACACGTCCCCTTCGTGGGGCTCGTCCTGGTCCGCCACCAACGCCGCGAGGGTCGCGGTCTCCGCGGCCTCCCACAGCTGGATCCATGCGTCCGAAGCAGAACGCTTTATTCGTTCCGCGAGCGCTTGGAGCGTTTCGGCCGGATCCGCTTTGACGTACAGACCCACGGTCGCCGTATGGTCCTTCCAACGGTCGTCGTTATCGACGACCACGTGCTCGACTGATGCGTGATGGAGGATCCATCCCAGGACAGATGACGAGGTCGGGGAGGCGCCGACGCGCAAGATGACCGACGGGGTGAGCCGCTCGACGGCTTCGGGGTCACGGAGAAAGAGATCGTAAGCCGACACGATATGTGCCCCGTCCGTCGGCCCGTAGCGCACGCCCGAGAGCGGGTCCGCGAGGACCGGGAACCCGGTCGCGGCGGCCAGGGCCCGGACTGCGGGCCCAAGCCGGCCAGGATCGGGCGAGGGCCCGGCGACGATGACTCCTTCCTTCGAGGAAAGCGCGCGCGCCAACCGATCCACATCGTCTTCGCTCGGCGTCGCCCGCGCGGCTCGTACATCCACAAAGGGCGCACCGTCGGCGCGGCCCGTCACCGCGAGCGGATGCTCGCGCACGAAGTCCTCTGGGGCCGGCTCAGGCTCCAGCGGCTTGTCGAAGGGGAAGTTCAGGTGCACGGGCCCACCCGACGGCCCCGTCGCCGCGGCGACCGCCCGGCAGGCCAGGGTCCTCAAGTGCCTCAGCTCAGGACCGGCCAGGACGGGGGGCCCTACTTCGAAGAACGCACGCGGATACGTACCGTACATACGCACCTGGTCGATCGCCTGATTCGCGTCGGCATCGCGCAGCCGGTGCGGCCGGTCCGCGGTGAGCACCAACAGGGGCGTCTCGCTCTGAGCGGCTTCGACCACGGCGGGCAGGAGATTCGCAGCGGCGGTGCCCGAAGTGGTGACTACGACGGCGGGCGAGCCCGAGGCCTTGCCGACGCCGAGGGCGAAGTAGGCCGCCGAACGCTCGTCCAGGTGCACGCGCATGCGGAAGCGCCCATCTCGCGCGAAGGCGAGTACAAGAGGCGTGGAACGCGAGCCTGGTGCGACGACGACATCGCGAACGCCGGCGCGTGCGAGCTCGTCCACGAAGCTCTCGGCCCATGCCGTATTGGCTGCGGCCCGACTCATGCCTCCCCGCGCGTGCGAGCCCCCTGGTGCGGCCTGGACTCTGCGGCGGACGTCAACGAGGCACCACAAGCGCCGAGTGCCTCGAGGACCGGCTCGAACTTGATGACCGTCTCCTCCCACTCGAGCGCGGGCACCGAGCCGTCCACGATGCCGGCGCCGGCGAAGAGCCTCCAACCTGAACCGGTGGACACCGCCGTCCGAAGCGCAGGGACGAAGATCCCGTTGCCCTCGGCGTCGAAGAGCCCGACAGGTCCTGCGTACCATCCCCGCTCGAACGGCTCCTCTTCGGCAAGGAAGGACATGGCAGCGTCCCGCGGCAGCCCGCACACAGCCGGCGTCGGGTGAAGGAGCCGCAACAGGTCCAGGATGCCGACATCGGCCGGGACGCTCGCCCGGATCTCGGTCTCCAGGTGCTGGATGCGCGCCAACGTGAGGACGTGCGGCTGGGGATCGGTACGGATCTGGTGCGCGACGGTCTCAAGCCGGGCCACCATGTCGTCCAGGGCGATGCGCTGCTCGACCCGGTCCTTCTCGCTGGCGAGGAGCTGTGCGGCGAGTTCCGCCTGCTCGCGCGGGGTGTCGCCTCGGCGAATGGAGCCGGCCACGGCGGTTGCGTGGAAGACGCCGTCGCGGAGGGTCGCCACCGTCTCGGGCGCAGCGCCGACCAGCGCCGATCCGGGTACGGGCTCGAAGAGGAAGGCGTGGCTGCCTCGATTGGCCTCCCACAGATGGCTGACAACGTCCACCGGATCCACTTGTCCGTCCAGCTCGACTTCGAGGATCCGGGCGAGCACTGCCTTGGAGATGGATCCGCGGCCAATGGCGCGGAGCGACTCCCGTACGGCCTCTTCCCAAGTTGCCCGATCCGAGTGGGTGGCTCGCCCCGCAGTCACGGCGCGTTGGCCAGGGCTCGCCTCACCCAACGCGACCAGCTCCGCGCGCAGCGCCTCCGCCCGGTGCTTCAGTCGTACGAATACGTCTTCCTGCGCCTGAGGTGACACGAGCATTCGCACGCGGAGCCACGCGTCGCCGGGGCCTTCTCCCTCGAGTTCGAACACGGGCGTGTGGAAGAGCCACGAGGGGAAGTCGGACCAGACGCCTGATGCGACGTGGTCAGGTCGGAACGAGAAGCCACCGTAGTACCGGACCCGGGGGGCCCGTGCCGTCCCCGGGGGCAGGAGTGGATCCAGCGCGATCTGGCGGGCCGCGGAGGCCAGCTCTTCGAAGCGATCGACCGTCGGATTCCAGTTCCCGCGCAGCTCGGCGGCCACCCCGCGGTGCGCCACCCAACGATCGCCCTTGGCCCAAAAGCCCCGCGCCTCTCCCTTCGCGTGGCGAAGGAATACGTCCGGACGCAGGTCCGGAGCGGGAATTGTCACCGTAGCGAGACGGGGGGTCTCGGGCTGTCGGCTCACGGAGGCTCCTCGGCATGTGCACTGGCGGTCGCCGCACTGGGTCGACCGGCCCGCCAATATAGGGCCCCGCCTACGGAGTGGGAGTCACTGCCTCCGTCACCTGTATGCCGAGCTCCTCGTCGGCGATCATCAGGTTGTAATCGATCCAGAAGTCCAGAGGCACACCGAGGGTGGGATCGTACGTCACGTTGACCTCTGCTGCGTCTCCCTCGATCGCGGACCGCAGGAGCGAAAAGAGGCCATCCACGGTCGGGAACGCTTGGGCGACGACCGGAGGGACGACGAGGCCGGAATCGATGTACACGTGCTCCACGGCTGATCCGTCCACGACGGTGACCCGCACCGGCCCGCGGTACTCGACGCCACAGAAGCAGAGGCGCTCCACCCCGTAGACATACGAGCCTGGACCTGATGAGTCCCATCGAGCCTGGTTGGCCTCCAGGTCGACGAGGCGCTCGTCGACCGGGCCGAGGCTCGCGCCACACGCAGCAAGGGAGAGTCCGAAGACCGCGAGCCAGGCCAGGCGCGTCACTGGGCCCTCACGTACCGCGAGACGAAACCGTCACAGCACGGATCCGTGAGCACGAGAAGGCTGTCGCTCGGAAACGTCGCGGTCTGGGTCTCGAAGCCCATCAGAGGCTCGTCGTAGCGGATCTCCAAGGCGTCGCGTTCGGTGCCCGGACCGGTGGTGAACCCGACGGTGCGCTCCAGCGTCCCGTTGCGGATGAGTTGGGCCTGGTCGGCCATGAAGCGAAGCGAGATTGAATCGCCCGTCGACGCAGGGGTGATCGTCATCCCCGCGATACCCCCCGTGGACTCGAGCCAGCTCCATGTTCCTGAGACACGTACCTGCGACGAAGGCCCTGTCGAGAGGCCGCACGCGGATGCGACGCATGACAGCGCGATCGCAAGCACGAGGGAAGAAACACCGGTTCGAACCATGATCACCTGCGGGTCGATGAGAGACGACTCTGTCCATGACACGAGCGCGGGCCCGAAGTTGTGACGGATACCGAAAAAAATGGCACATCGCCGAGTGTCTTTTACTATCTTGCCTCACCGCAACACGTTCAGGGAAGCGTGATGAGCAATAGCGATGCCAAGCGTAGCACGCCGTTGACGTCCCCCCCTCCCCTCTCTTGGCCTCCTCCGGGCCTCGAGCGGCTTCAAGGCAGCCTCTGGAGGGTGATCGTCCTGGGCTGGATCGGGAGCCTCGTTCTGGTCCTCCCCCTCCTGTGGGCGCTCGCCGTGGAGCAGCCCTTCTATAGCCTGGGCCCCTTCGAGGACAATTGGCGTCTCGGCCTCGGCATTGCGGTGCTCGGGGCGATCATCGTCGTGGTCGCATTCGGGATCTTCTTCGGGATCCTACGCTCCGCGGCCGACGCGGCCGACATGGGGTACGGCGCGCTGACGATTCTGGAGGTGGCGAACGACTCCAGGCACGACACGGGATTCCTGATCCAGGGCAAGCGGCACTTCAGCTCCCTCGACGCGGAGCGACTGATTGGCGTCGTGCATGCCCGCTTGCGAGGGGCTGCACTCGTCCTTGCCGGTGCGCTTTGGCTCGTGGTGGGCTTCGGTCTCGCCATCGTCCTCGCCGCCCGCGGCTTCGTGACGCCCTCGGGCATCTGGTTGATGACGTGTGGCCCGACCGGCCTGATGGCGGCTGGAGGGATCTTCCTCCTGGTCCAGCAGAACAGCACCGTACGCACGGCCAGAAACGGCTGGGATGCCCAGGAGGGATCGGACCGTGTCCGTGCGGAATCCGTCGCCTGGAAAGACAGACTAGAGGAGGCCGGCGATGCCGTCGTGCTCGGCGCCGGGCGCACCGAGGAGGGAGGCCGTTTCCGTACCGGGGCGTTCGCGCTCGTAGCGCTCTTCGTGGTCGGCTTCGTTCCCACCATGACAATCAGCGTCACCACGGCCATCGGGCCCCTGCTCGCGGAGATCGCCGTCCCTTCGTTCCAACCCGTGCAGGAGGCGGCTGGGGGCGCGGAGTCGCTTAGACGGTATCGGCTGGCACAGGACCCCAACATCAACCCCGAGGACGCGGGTGCGGCCCTCCAAAACCTCGCGTTCGTCGGCGACGCGCCAGGACCCGAGACCACCGAGCGCCGCCCGGCGACGACGTATGCGCAGCGATGGTTCCCCGATCCGGACTACTTCCCGGATCCATTCTCGGAGACCGTAGCGTCGGACCTGCTCAGCCGCCCTCTCTCGGACTTCAACCCCGCGGAGCAGGCGGCGCTCAGGCAGGCTGCGACGCATCCGGCGCAGGCGGAGTTCGAGCTCCTGGCTCGCGCGGCGCTGGTCGATGTGGTCAGCGGACGCTGGGTCCTTCCCTTCCCGGACTCCACCACGTTCCAGGACCTCTGGCCGCGCTTCCCCGAGCTGCGTGCAGCGGGCCTAGCGCGCGTGGCAAAGGCTGCTGTCGAGGTGTCCGATGGTCAGGCCGCGGAAGCCGAAGCCACGCTCCAGGAACTCATCTCGACGGGGTTCCTATTGATCGACCAGGGGCCCACGCTCCTGGACAATCTCATGGGCGTCATTCTCGCGAATATGGGCGGAGACGCATTAGAGGCCTTCTACCGCCGTACGGACGATGCGACTCGGGCGGACGAGCTGAGCTGGGCGCGAACCGCAGCGCTTTCCGCGGCTCGGAAGGCCAGAGCGGGCCTCATACCCGAGGACATCCACTCCCTACTCCAAGGCATCCCAGACCTGGTGGAGGGCGAGGACGCATTGCGCGGGCTACGCTGGGAATACTTCTCGACCTTCAACACGCTCGCTCCGTGCATCAACTTGCACAAAATGGTGTTCGGGCCGGACCGAACCTACGAGGAATGGCGTGAGCGCGTCCGCGACGCGTTGGTTCGGGTTCGCGGCGAACGCGACTTGTTCGCCCTCGCGGAGAGCGGCGTGGTGGGGTCGGGGGGGCAGGAGCTGCAGGGGTTCTTCCCGCGTTTCTTGAGCCTGACGCTCGGCAGCGGCGGGGCGCCGGGGAGCTGCGCCTCGCTGATCGCGTCGCTCCAATAACGCCGGGTCGGCCCGGTGGGCGCCTGCTAGGCGCCTGCGACCCACTCCTTCCAGCTCGCTTCGTCACTGCCTACGGTGAGCTTGTTGCCCGACCTCACCAGGGGCATGCGAAGAATCAACGGCTCGTCGCACGCGATCTCGAGCCAGCGCTCGTCTCCGTAGTACGCCTGGCGCAGCCCGAGGGCCTCGAAGCGCTTGGCGGTCCGGTCGATCAGCTTCTCTTCGCCGAACTTCTGGAAGAATCGCTGGAGCTCACCCTTCGAGGGAGCCCGCTGCTTGAAGTCCATGAAATGCACCTGCACGCGGCGCTCCTTGAAGAACCGCAGCGCCTGGCGCGTGTCTGCATCGTTCTTGATGCCGAAGACCTGGACGTCCATGCGGCGAAACGTTAGTCCATTTGCATGGACGTTCAACTGGGTCTGTTCGCGGACGAGACCGTGGTCGCGGGCCCCGCGGCGGTGGGCGCGGCGCGGGCGTCCGACCGCGTAGAGGCTTACGCGGCCGGACTGCCGAAGTCGGTCCGCCTCGGCACGTCGTCGTGGAGCTTCCCGGGCTGGGAGGGCCACGTATACGACCGTCGAGCCTCGCCGGACGTCCTGGCACGTGAGGGGCTCGGTGCCTACGCGGAGCATCCGCTGTTCCGCACGGTCGGCGTCGACCGCTCGTTTTACCGACCGCTCACGTCGGACCAGTTCCGCGCATACGCAGCGGCTGTTCCGAAGGACTTCCGCTTCTTGGTGAAGGCCGACCGACTGCTCACGTCCCCAGTCAATCCCGATGAGCGGGCCTTCGGCGAGCGAAATCTGCGTTATCTGGACGCCGGTTATGCGGCCAGTGAGGTGGTGGGCCCGATGGTCGAGGGGCTGGGCGACAAAGCCGGGGTCCTCCTCTTTCAGTTTCCACCGATCCCACCCAACCTCGTCGGCGGCAGGAAAGCTTTCTTCGAGCGGCTTCAGCGTTTTCTGGCGGCGCTTCCCGCCGGCCCTCTCTATGCAGTCGAACTGCGGACCCCCGCGTTCCTCACCGAGGACTACGTCGCGGTCCTCGAGAGCACGGGCGCCGCGCACTGCTACAACGTCCACCCTGCCATGTCGCCCCTGGAGCGCCAGCTCGCGGTCGTGCAGCCGTTCTACCAACCGGCTCTGGTCGTCCGCTGGATGCTGCATTCGGGCCTGCCGTACGAAGCGGCACGAGAGCGCTACCAGCCCTTCGACCGAATCGTCGATGAGGACCCGGAGACCCGCGAGCGGATCGCCACCACGGTGCTCGACGTGACGCTGGCGGAGCGAGCGGCCTTCGTCATCGCCAACAACAAGGCGGAGGGCTCAGCGCCGCTGACGCTCCTTCACTTAGCCGCGCGAATCAGCGAATGGGGGCCCTCCCGACCCGAATGAGGTTGCGCTGCACCCCGGGAAGAGCAAGAGTCGAACTGAGGTTATTCGATTCCAGGGGAGAGTCGTGAGATGAAGAGAGGGCTGATCGTCGCGGCTGCGGTTCTCGCGGTCGGAGCCTGTGGTGAAGGCGCCGGAGATGCACAGACCGCAGTCGACACCCTGACTCGTCGGCAAAAAGACAGCCTCATCTCGATAATGCCCATTCCCGGAGCCGGCGCAGTCGGGAAGGCCCTAGACGTTCAGGACCTGACCAGGCAACGCGGGGCCGAGTTGGACAGCCTGCTTCGTTGATCGTCCGATGAGGCTGGACGCCAAGGACGCCGCGGGCGTCGCGGTCATCCTGTGCACCCTCGGGGTCGTGGCAGTCCACAATGGGCCGTTCGGCCATCCAGACGGACATCGCGCCGGCGTGGCGGATGCGGGCGGCTCCGTCACGAGCGCGGTCGGGGAGCCCACCACGGCGTTCGTCGACTTCAACGTCGTTCCGATGGACCGCGACGTCGTCCTGCCCCACCAGGTTGTGGTCGTGCGCGGCGGGTTCATCCAGCAGATCGGACCGGTCGGCACGGTCGAGCCCCCGAGAGGCGCCAACATCATCGAGGGCAACGGCACCGGATACCTGTCACCAGGACTCACGGATGCACATGTGCATCTGCGTGGGCGCTACGACTCCTGGCTCCCGCTGTTCGTGGCGAACGGGGTGACGACAGTCTTCAATCTCGAGGGCCGTCCGGGTCATCTCGCGCTCAAGCGGCGAATCCTGGAAGGGACGCAGGAGGGACCGATGGTCTACACATCGGGCCCCTACGTCGGTGACCCCCAAGTGCGGACGCCAGCCGACGCGCGTACGACCGTCGCCCGGCAGGCCGCCCGCGGGTACGACTTCGTGAAGGTGCACGGCGACCTGTCCGCCGAGGCGTATCGCATGCTCACCGAAGCAGGAAGGGAGCTCGACATCCCGGTGGTGGGGCATGCCCCCAGGAATCTCCCGTTCGCGTCCGTGGTCGAGAATCGGCAGGTGGCGCTGTCCCATGCCGAGGAGATCATCCAGACCGAGCTCCGCAACCTGGACCCGGAAGCCTTGACGGATGTGGCGAAAGACATGGTCGAGGCCGGGACGTGGCTCATCCCCACGATGGCACATTTCGAGAGCGTGGCCGACCAGTGGGGCACCCCTTCGGCGGTCGATGCTGCTCTGCAGCGTGAGACCTCTGCCTACCTCCCCTCGTGGCTTCGAGACGAGTGGCGTAGCGGCGAGAATCCCTTCCTCGGGCTCGACGCCGCCGATCGCATCAGACTCGCCGAGATGTCCGACTTCCACGGGCCGCTGGTACGCGCGCTTCATGCGGCCGGCGTGCCGATGCTGGCGGGGACCGACACCCCGATTCCCACCCTGGCGCCTGGCTTCTCACTCCGCCTCGAGATCGAGGCCCTGCGGAGCACGGGAATGTCAGGCTACGACGCTCTGGCCACGGCGACCAGCAACCCTGGGCGTTTCGTACGTAGATACGTGGATGCCGGGGCCCGCTTCGGAACCCTCGAACGAGGCTCCCGGGCCGACATCATCTGGCTCG
Organism: Gemmatimonadota bacterium; assembly: GCA_029863645.1. Taxonomy (GTDB): domain Bacteria; phylum Gemmatimonadota; class Gemmatimonadetes; order Longimicrobiales; family Gaopeijiaceae; genus UBA2982. The sequence continues at coordinate 22,379 of JAOTVA010000009.1, read as the reverse complement.
ACGGAGACCCGAGGTTGGATGCCGAGACGCTGCGGCGGCCAGTGGGTGTCATGGTACGAGGCCGGTGGTACGACCGGTCGGACCTCGACAAGATGCTCGAGCGGGTGGCGGCCAGCCGCTAACCGGCCACCGTTCGGCCCGGGACCTTTGGACGAAGCCCCAAGTACTGTCGTATACTACTCAGCCTGCCCGGAACCGATCACGCAGCAAGGATAGAATCATGAGACGTCTCCTACAGCTTTCGGCGATCACTTTCTTGGCGGCCTGCGGTAGCGCGGACGCGGCACCCAGCGACTCGGAAGCCGTGCTCGCCTCGGCGGCCGTCGATCAGTCGCTTCCCACGGTCGTCGTCTACAAGACCGAGACGTGTGGGTGCTGCAACGGCTGGATCGAGCATCTGCGTGCTGCCGGCTTCGAGGTAGATGCGCGGAACGTTCGAGACCTCATGACTGTGAAGCTCGACGCCGGCGTGCCCGGCCCGTTGGTGACGTGCCACACCGCGCTCATCGACGGCTACGTCGTCGAGGGCCATGTACCCGTCGACCAGATCAAGCGGCTGCTCGCGGATCGCCCCGACGTCGCCGGTATCGGCGTGGCCGGCATGCCGACCGGGTCGCCTGGCATGGAAGGTCTGAACGCCCAGCCCTATCAGGTCATGGCCTTCGACCACGCCGGCGAGACCTCGGTCTACGCAGAGGTCGACCCTCGGTAGAGGTCGATCGGTCGGGAATATGCGCTCGCCTCCGGTGGTGCTTGTGGTCGAAGACAACTCCGAGCTGCGTCACGTCCTGAAGGAAGCGCTGGGTGCGGAAGGCTACCACGTCCTTACGACCCGAGACGCATCAGAAGCGCTCGAGCTGCTCCGTGGGACACACGTCGACCTGTTCATCTCCGACCTGACCGACCCGAAGGACGCATCAGAGGCGCTACAGGCGGTGAGACGAGAGTTTCCCAAGGTCCCGGTGGTCGCCCTCGCTGAAGCCGGACATCACCCGTCGTTCTTCTTTGCCGGTTGGCAGAACCCGCGCGGGTACCTAATGCTTCCGAAGCCGTTTCGGCTCGGGGAGCTGCTGGCGCTTTCCCGCGAGGTCCTCGGGCCCGCCGCCGGTACGCATCAGGCGCGGTGAGCGGCGCCGCGGCTAGAAGTAGGTCGCGAAACCGAGCTGGAAGCCCGCCATGCGATTGGTCGGGTTCCCAGGGAAGTCCCGGGTCCAGTGATAACGGTAATTCGCCCGAAAGACCGTGCCGGCGCTCGGGCGGAAGCTGATGCCGGGGACGACCGCGGTGACGTCGTCACGAATCGACTCCCCGGTCGATGAAAACGACCCGACATTGTAGTCAACCCGTTCGACGCGCAGGGCGGCTGAGACCACAGCCGTTGGATAGCCCGCAATCTGCGGGCGCCAGAGCGGCACGACGACGTCGACGTGTGCTCCCCACTGTGTGTCCCCGAACAACTCGACCAGGCTGGGCGGGACGTCAATCGACGCGTAAGCCAGCTCGGCCCGCACCTCCGCCCGTCCGACCGAGGCCCCGACGTCGAGGGCAGAGATCGCGAGCCAGCGGCGCTCGTCGACTAGAACACCCTCCAGCCCATATGCGTTGTAATAGCCGCCGTAGTGGGAGACACCCACCTCACCGAAGCCGGGCTTTCGTAGCGCGACTCGTGCGGACACCGCAGGCGATCCGTTGTTGTCCCCCGCGAACTGTTCCTCACGCTTTCCGGAAGGAACGTCCGTTCGGCCCAGCTCGTTCCCGACGATGCCGTCCCCGAGTCCGTTCGTGAGGTAGGCATCGTACGAGAGCAGGAGGTCGCCCAGAACGATGCGCCCATAGGCACCGCCTCCCACCTCGGAGAGCGTCGATGGGATGACGTCGGTCGCAACCAGTGGCCTTTCCACGAAGTCCCACCTGGGGCTGTCGTGGTTCTGATTGAAGAAGCCCAGCGGCGGCAGGATGATGCCGGCCCGGAGAATCAGTGCTGGGGACACCTCGAAGTCGATCAATGCCGTTTCGAGCGCGATCTCCTCCGTGCCGTGCTCGAACTCCAATTCGGAGATAAAGCGCACCCGCTGCGATATCTGAGAGAACAGGAAGACATTGAAGCGCCTGAGCTCCATGGAGAACCCCTCCGAGAGGCCGTCCTCAACGAAGTAGTTCGTGTTCCCTTCGATGTAGCCGCCGATTGATGTGTTCGAGAGCGACCCGATGAAGGGCCGGTCGTACAGTCCGTCCTGCGCCATCGTCGAGTCGGCCTGACCCGCCAGCGGCGCGGCAAACAGCCCGAGCGCGAGCCCGACTCCCAGGGGAACCGGCCGCAAGCCCATCAGGCGCCCCTCCCCTCGAGCCACACGGTCACCTGCCCGTCCGCCTCCGTCACCTCGTAGCGCGTGAGCGGCCGCTCCGCCGGCCCCTGGAGCACGGCGCCGTCGAACGAGAACTCGCTCCCGTGGCACGGGCACACCAACCGGTCCCCCAGAGGCGTGGGCTGACACCCGTTATGTGTGCACGATGCCAGAAGCGCGGTGATCTCACCCGACGCGGCGCGCCTCATGTAGACAGGGCGACTCATGTCGGGCCCCTGGAGAAACGCCTCGGCTCCCGGTCCGAGCTCCGCGGTGCCAATGACGAGCCGACCCGGAGCAGCCACCGGCACCAGGTACGCCACACCCCCGCAGCTCGTCAGCGATAGGCTCGACGCACCCAGCAAAAAGCCGGACCCAACAACCGGAAGGCGTTGGACGAAGTCGCGTCTGCGCATGGTACTCACAACGACCGGAGGAAGCGTAAGAGGCGTTCCTGGTCCGTCGCCGAGAGAGCATCGAAGCCAGCCCTCGAGGCCGTTCCCTCGCCGCCGTGATACCCGATGGCCTCCCGGAGCGAGGTCGCACGCCCGTCGTGGAGGAAGAAGGCGCGGCCACCCTGGAAGTTCTGTTGGATGCCGATTCCCCAAAGCGGCGGCGTCCGCCATTCAGACGTCAGAGCCAAGCCTTCCGTGTAGCCGTCGTCCAGCTCGACTCCCATATCGTGCAGGAGGAGATCGGTGTACGGATGGAACGTGACGCGGTCCAAGACGGCGATCTCAGACCTACCGGTGACGAGCGTGGGCAGGTGGCAGTCGGCACAGCCGATGTCCGAAAAGATCTGTTCGCCGGCGAGGACTTCGGGATCGTTCGCCTCGCGACGGGGAGGAGCCCGTAGCGTCTTGAGGTAGAAGACCACGTTCGCGACGGTGCTGCTCGAGACCTCCGGGTCGGGGACGTCGTCGGAGGCGCGACTGCCGGCCTGCGGATTGAACAGGTCCTCAGGCAGGAGGTCACTCGTGATGCCCATGTCCTGGTGATACGCACCCACCGTTTGGTGGAGAAGGTTCACGGTGAGCGCCTTCTTGCCGAAGCGGCCGATGTACCGCCCGTCGTACAGGGTCCCTCTGCCCGCCAGAGCCGGCGCTCCCTGCGCCTCCAGCGCCAGCGCGGCCTCGATGAGCTCGGTGGGTCGGTGGAGTTGGAGACGACCGCTAATGCCATCCCCATCCAGATCATCCACGTCCTGGAGGGCGATCAGAGTCGTGTCGTCTACGGCGTCCAGATAGCCCAACCCGGTCACGGCGGGAGGCAAGAATCCGGAGACGCCTGTGGCAGATCCGGGCACGACCTCCGGGGGGTATCCAGGGATCGCTCGTTGCTGCAGTTGCGGTCCACCGAGCTCGGTCAGGGGGTTGAAGTCGAGGCCGCCTTCCATTCCGAAGCGAAAGAGCATGAAAGCCGGATGTCCCTTCCCGTCCCCCACATGGCATTGCTCACACGAGGTGGCCACGAAGATCGGCCCGAGGCCGGCGGCCACGCTGAAGCGCCGACCGAACTCCTCATCGCCCGCGAAGTGCTGGCGAATTTGGGACGCCGTCATCCCGTCGACGGTCCCGTCCAAGAGCTGATCCGGGTCAGGTCCGTTCGGCGTCAGCACGCCGCACGCCGCAAAAGCTAGGGCGGCAACTGGGGTGAGGATGGATCGCGGCAAGGCAAGCATATTTAGGGAAGCCTAAAAATCAATGTAGGCCACCCAAGCGCCCCTGCCAACCCGCAGTCAAACTTCCTTGAGCAGCCCGACCTTCAGGGCGAACCGAACGAGCTCGCTCCGGTGGCTCAGCCCCAGCTTGTCCATGATGCGTGACCGGTAGGTGTCGACCGTCTTGGGGCTGATGAAGAGCTTCTTGCCGATCTCCCTCGAACTGAAGCCTTCGGCCGTGAGCGCGAGTACCTCCTGCTCCCGCGAGCTGAGGTCCTTCAGGCCGGCCTCGGTCTCAGCGTCCGCTTCCTTGTACCGCTTGAGTAGCAGCGTCGTGGCCTTGGGAGGGAGGAACACCTGACCGCGAGCGACGATGCGTATCGCCTCCAAGAGGTCTGTGTCGGCGCTGGTCTTGGTCAGGTAGCCGCTCGCACCGGCCTCAACGACCGGCACCAAGTACTCTTCCTCGGCGTGGACGGTCAGCACGAGCACGTGGGTCTCGAGGCCAAGCGCGGCGATGCGACGGGTCGCTTCGAGGCCGTTCGACCCCGGCATGGAAAGGTCCATGACCACGACGTCGGGCTTGAGTTCCCGGACGAGATCGACCGCTTCGTCCCCGGTGGCTCCCTCCCCCACGACCTCAACGTGCCCCTCGCTCTCCAGCAACGCGCGGATGCCCGCCCGAAACATGGCGTGGTCGTCCACAAGCAGCACAGAAATCGGTTTAGCCATCTCCACCCGTCTTGTTCAGTCTCGGTAGGCTCACCCTAACGGTCGTTCCCTCACCCGGCACACTCTCGATCGTCAAGATTCCACCCAACATAGTCGCCCGCTCACGCATCCCTACCAAGCCTAAACCGCCGCCCCGCTCCATTGTCTGCGAGGCTGCGAACCCCCGCCCCCGGTCCACAACCTCGGCCACGACCCTCCCGCCCTCCAAGTGGAGGCGCACAAGCGCCCCGCTGCTCCCGGCGTGTCGACGGACGTTGGAAAGCGCCTCCTGGACGATCCGGTAGATCGCGAGCTTGGCGGGATCGTCCAACTCGTGCTCCATGGAATCGAGCTCGGTTTCGACCGAAAAGTCCGTGCCCTCGCCCAGGCTGCGCGCATGCGCGGTGATTGCCAGGGCCAAGCCGAGCTCCTCGATCTCGGGGGGCCGTAAGCCGCGAGCAATTCGTTTGACTCCCTCGGTCGTCTCTACGACCTCGTCACGGATATCCTCGAGCAACGCGGCCCGGGCGTCGGCATTGGGCTCCAGAGCCAGACGGCGCACGCGCAAGATGAGTGTGGCGAGACGCTGGGCCGTGTCGTCGTGGAGGTCCCGCGCTATGCGCTGCCGCTCCTCCTCGGTCGCGAGCAGGGCGCCCTCAGAGAAATTCCGCAGCCGCCGGTAGTCCGAGACGTCGCGAACCGTGCAGATGACGCTGATTTTCCCGTCCGATCCGGTCCAGGGGCTCAGGGAGATCTCGACGGGAAACGTAGTGCCGTCCTTCCGGCGCCCCCGCAGGTCCAGTCCGACGCCCATGGGGCGGTTGTGGGGGTCCCCGACGAATCTCGCCCGGTGAGAATGGTGCACGCCTCGCACGGCGTCAGGGACAAGCACGTCGACGTTCTCGCCGCGGAGTTCTTCGGCGGTCCACCCGAAGAGCTCTTCCGCGCGCGGGTTCACGGCCCGGATGACGCCCTTCCGATCAACGACGAGAAAGCCGTCGGGCGAGGCATCGAAGATGGCCTGGTATTCATCGCTCGAAAGCAACGCCTGCCGCTCCCGGCCGGTCCAGCCAGCGGCCGTAATAGAGGAATTCTCCGACGGGTCGGACAGCGCATCCCCCACCCCTGGCGAGGCGATGTCCCCGACATCCGGCAGGACCGGTGTCTGCAAGAATGTATGTACACCGACGGGCACCGCGAGAGTGACCCGCCTGCGACAAAGGAGGATTGGGTGTATCAGCGCATCATGGTTCCCCTCGACGGGTCGACCTTCGCGGAGGCGTCGCTTCCGCTTGCACTCGCGCTGACTCGCAAGACCGGCGCGGGCCTCCACCTTGTCTCTGTCATCGAACCGATACCATCGTTCGCGTTCGCAGGGTGGGAGCCGGCGGCGTTGGACTGGAGCGCGCAGTACGTCGAGAGCGTCGCCGACCGTGTATCCGGGAGCGCCGGGGCCGCGGTCACGACCGCGGTGCACACGGGACCGGTAGCCCAGACGCTCCACGCCGAGGTCACGGCGCAGGACATCGATCTCGTGGTGATGGCGACGCACGGGCGCGGCGTTCTCTCCCGGGCCTGGATCGGCTCGGTGGCCGACGCATTCATGCGCGAGTCAGAAACGCCGGTACTCTTCGTGCGACCGGAGGAGGGCAAAGCCCCTCCGCCTGAGGCACCGCGTGGGTTCGACACGTTGCTCGTCCCACTCGACGGATCCGACGTCTCGGAGTCGGCGCTCAAACACGCGACCGAGTTCGGCGAGCTCTTCGGATCGGCCTACCACCTGACCCGCATCGTCGCATACCCACTAGAGATCGCGTCTCCGTACCTCCCGCATACCGTCCAAATGAACGAGGACATCCTGGCCGACGCCAAGGAGAGTGCCGCCGAGTATCTAGAGGAGCAGGCGGACCGCATGCGACGCAGCGGGCTACGCGTGACCGCGTCGGTCGCGGTCGACCCCCAGGCGGCGCACGGAATCCTGACGGAAGCCGAAGCCGTCGGATGCGACCTCATCTCGATGGCCACGCATGGGCGCCACGGCATGAGCCGGATCGTGCTCGGCAGCACGACGGACAAGGTCCTGCGCGGCGTCCATGTCCCACTCCTGCTCTACAGACCTCCCAAGCTCCCCTCCTAGGGGAAAGGACGAACGACCATGCTCACGGTCAAAGACGTCATGCAGACGGATGTCGTCACCGTGACGACGGACACGACCGCTCGATACCTGGCCAGGTTGCTGGCCGACGAGGAGATCAGCGGCGTGCCCGTGCTCGACTCGTCCGGCGCGCTAGCCGGCGTCGTCTCGTCGACCGATCTGGTCCGCCTCGCTGCCGACGACTCCAGCGTCCAGCTCCGCCCCACTGGCGGAAGCGTAGGGGTGGCCCCGATGGACGTAGACGATCGAGACGACTCCGAGGTTGAGTCCGACCCGTACGGCTTCTTCTTGCCCGAGGACTCACCGTTCTCGGGTCAGCGCTTTCTGGAACAGTGGCCCGACAGCGACTTCGACACCGTGACGGTCGCGGAGCTCATGACGCCGGTCTCCTTCGCCGTTGAGCCCGACACGCCGCTGGCCGAGCTCTGCCAGTTCCTGGTGCGGGGGCGCATCCACCGCGCCGTGGTCAAGAAGAACGGCGAGCTCATCGGCATCGTGACCTCGGCCGACGTGCTGCGCGCCGTAGCCGACGGTCGGATGTCGGCCTAGGCGGAGGGCACTCCAACCATGAGCGACGTCGTCATCCTCGGGGCCGGCCCCGCCGGACTTACGCTCGGCTGCTACCTGGCCAAGGCCGGCATCTCCAGCGTGATCCTGGAGAAGGCGCACCATCCACGCCCCCACGTCGGCGAGTCGCTCATGCCGTCGACCGTGCGGGTCTTCAGGGAGATCGACTTCCTGCCGATCATGGAGGCCGCTGAGTTTCCGCGTTCGGGCGGCATCGTGTACCACCCTCGCGGACGCAAGTCGACCCCGATCGCTTACGCCGAGTTTCCGCAGGACGGCGTCGACCAAGCTTACACGTATCACGTGGACCGCTCGAAGTTCGACATGCTGCTCCTGAAGCACGCCGAGAGTTTGGGCTGCCAAATCGTCCAGGGCGCGACGGCGCGGGAGGTGCTCTTCGACGAAGCCGCCTGCGTCACCGGGGTGCGCGTGGCCGTGGCGGGCCAGGAGATCGTGGTGCCCGCTCGGATCGTGGTCGACGCAGCAGGGCGAGGGACCCGGCTCGGTCGCCAGCTCGAGCTCCGGCGCGACCACCCGGTTTTCGATCAGTTCGGCCTGCACGCGTGGTTCTTCGACGTAGACCGCGGCAAACGAAATACCGCGGACTACACGCACATATTCTTCATTCCCGAGCTGCGTGGCTGGGCCTGGCAGGCCCCCATCAACAGCGAGATCACCTCGCTCGGGCTCGTTGCGGACAAGGGCATCTACCAGGAGTCCGGCCTGAGCGTGGAGGATTTCTTCACCAAGGCTCTAGGACACAACGCCGCGCTGGCAAAGGCCACCCGAGGCGCGAAGCGCCTCAACGACCTCAAGGGGGAGGTCAACTACAGCTACCAGCTGGAGCAGGTGTGCGGAAACGGTTGGATCGCGATTGGCGACGCGGCTCGTTTCATCGACCCGATCTTTTCGTCGGGCGTGGGCGCGGCGATGCACATGGCGCGGTTCGCGGCCGAGCGCATCCAGGCCGCGCTGGAGAGCGGCGACGTGTCGCGGGCGACCTTTCTCCCCTACGAAGACAAGGTGCTCACCGACGCCGCCATCTGGGACGACTTCATACGCTTGTTCTATCGGCTGCTGCCGTCCTTCACCCATGTGGTCGAGTCGCCTCGGCACCGCCTGGCGGTTCTCCAGCTCATTCAGGGCGAAGTCCACTCCGACTCGTACGCGCCGATTCTCGACGAGATGCGTAGCCTCGTGACGAGCGTGGAGCGCGCCGACGACCACGAGCTCCGCGGGGAGTTGATGGAGTTCCCGCGCCGGTAGCCCCGACATTGCGGGGCGTCCCCCACCCTGCCCAACTTCCGGGATGAACCCGAACCGAATGTTGGCGTTGTCGCTCGCGGTCCTCCTCACGGGGGCCACCCTTCCCGCTGGGAAGCTGGCTGCTCAGGTCGTACCGGGCGTCCAGGTTCAGGCGCCTGGTGGGTGGGCACCGCCGGCACTCGGCGTTCGCTTTGGGTACGACAACCAGCAGCAGAATGAGGTGCTCGGCGCGCAGCTGCGCCTCCCCATCCTGCGCGGCGGCCAGATCGAGCTCATGCCGAGCGTAGACGTGACGTTCCTGCAGGGCCTCAAAGAGTACCAGTACAACTTCGAAGGCGTCTACGTGTTGGACGGGCGTGCGGGGGGCTTCTATGCCGGCGCAGGCATCGGCCTCCGCAACACCATCTTCACCAGCTCGCAGGGACGCGAAACAGAACTGGGCTACTCGGCCGTGATCGGCATCCGCCTGGTGGGGCTCGGGCTCGTCGTGCCCCAACTCGAGTACCGATGGGTCTTCATCGACGAGGCGCCCATCACGTACAAGCAGTTCACCTTCGGCCTGAGTGTCGCATTGTGGCAACCCACGCCGTCGCGCTGACCCGCGCCTAGAGAGCTTCCAGCTCCTTTCTCGCGCGGTCGAGGATCTCCCGGATCCGCTCCGTGTTTTCGAAGTCCGACTTGGCCGCAGCCTTGAACGCGGCCTTCGAGAGCCGTCCCCAGCTGCCCCAGATCTCGGCGGTTTCGGGGCCCATCGTGGAGCCCCAGTCCTTCCAGCCGTGTGCCCGCTTCCAGATCCGGTCGATGTCCTCGGCGTGGAGAAGCAGCTCCTCCCGGCCGGCATCGGTGAGGTGATGGACCTTCTTTCCACCCTCCTCTTCGATCCGGACCAAGTCCTCGTCCACCAGTTGCTGAAGCACCGGATAGATGGTTCCGGCGCTCGCGCGGTACATCCCGCCCGAGCGCTCTTCCAGGCGCTTCATCAGCTCGTATCCGTGCCCGGGCTCGTCCTGTAGGAGGGACAGCAGCGCCAACCGGACCTCGCCCTGCCGGAAGAAGCGCCGCCCGGGGCCACCGCGCCCGCGGTGTCGGCCCTTCCGTCGCGGCCCCATTCCCAGGTCCCAGTCGAAGATCCAGTCGAAGTCCATGCAGCGTCCCCGTCTTCCTGTGCGATACACGTGATCTACTCCATCGTACAATAGGTCGAACAGTATGTCGTACGATATATCGAACATGTACCCGGATCAACCCCGAGTGGCTCGGCGTGGCTAGCGGGAGCGGAGCTCTTCCAGCTCCTCAAGCGTGCGGGGCCAATCGGCGCCGAGCAACCGCGACATCCCTCGATCGGCCAGGATCTTCCCACCGGTCTGGCACGTCGCGCAGTAGTTCGTCTCGCGGTCCGCATACTTGATGCGCTGAATCGGCGATCCGCACACGGGGCACGGCTTTCCGTACTTGCCGTGGGCCGCCATGGCAGGATGGAACGCCGTGATCTTCTTCGGGAATTCCTTGCCGAACTCGGCCCGGAGGCGATCGGTCCACTCCCCCAGCGACGCGCGCGTCACCTCGAAGAGCCGCGAGACCTCGTCGTCCGACAGGTTCTTGGTGAGCTGGAGCGGAGACAGGCCCGCGAAGAGCAGGATCTCGTCGGAGTGCGCGTTCCCGATGCCGCTGAAGACGCGCGGGTCGGTGAGCGCCCGCTTGAGCGTGCGGCTCTCGCGTGTGAGCGCTTCGGCGAACTGCGCTGATGTGGCATCGAGCACCTCCAGCCCGCCGGGGTCCAGTTCCGCCAAGGCCTCCTCCCCCCACACAACGTGGAGCGCCGCCCGCTTCTTCGTCGACTGCTCGGTGAGCAACAGCGTGCCGTTCGCAAAGTCGAACGCGCCGTGGGCGCGCTTCTTGGGCACGGCGGCACCCGCCCGCGTCCATTTGAAGCGCCCCGTAATCATCAGATGAAAGACGAGAAAGAGCTCATCCTCCATCTCCCAGACGATACGCTTGCCGATGCGCCGCAGCCCCTCGACGCGAAGCCCTTCCGCGGCGGACAGCGGGGGATCCCACGTGCGCACCAGCGAGGGCGAGCGCACGCGAATCTTCTCGAGTCGCTGCCCCTGGATCAGCCGCTCGAGACCCTCGACGTAGGCTGTGATCTCCGGGAGTTCGGGCATGTTCGCAGTCGTCAGGCGTGTTCGGCAGGCGAGGGGGAGCAAAGCGCCGCCTCGAGATCGGCCCTCCTAGCTCGCACCTCGCGGATTCCCGCCGCCACACACTCTCGCCGAGCATCGAAATTCAACACTTCGATTGGGCGGTCGAAGACCGGCCGCAGGATCAGGTCTGCGGAATCCACACGCAGGTGGGCGTGACTGAGATGGCAGATCTCCATCGCCCGCATGACCACTTGCAGCCCGTTTCCGAACGACTCGCCCCCGGCGCCCTGGCTCGGGTCGACGACGATGACGACTTCGCCACTCATCCTGCGAGCGACGTCGACCGGCGCCATGTCGGCGTACACACCGTCCACAAGCAAAGCGTCACCTTGTTCGAGGGGTGGAAAGACCCCCGCCAGCGCAGAGCTGGCGTAGACGGCTGAGGCTGCCGGGCCAGTACTGAGTTCGACTCGGGTCCCCGACCGGAGGTCCGTGGCGCAGACCGTCAGAGGAACACGCCCGTCCTCGAGGCGACCCGCGCCGAGGAGCTCGTCCAGCGCGCTGCGACCCGCCTGGACCGCATCATCGGGCGCGCCCCACCCCGTAACCATGTTCCAGGTCGTGTGCGCGTAGCTCCACGCACGTCGGAGGGCCGCACCGCGCTGGCCGGCCGATCGCCAGCCCTTCCCCACCGGAGGAGCACCGCTCAGATCGACGGACAGAAGGGCCTGGTACCAGTCCTCACGAAGGGAGTACGTCGCCGCTACGATCGCACCCATCGACACGCCGACCAGCCCCGCCGGTTCCAAGCCGATGTGCTGAAGACCACGAAGGACACCCGCGTGGGCATACCCACGCGCGCCTCCTCCGGCCAAGACCAATACGAAGCTGCGGGCGGCCATTTCAACTCACGCTCAGGTCTGTTCGTCGGAGAAGCTGCGCGTTCATCGCCACGATTACGGTACTCAGGGACATGAGCACGGCTGCGAAGGCCGGAGCCAGCAGCACACCCCAGCGCGCGAGGACACCCGCGGCCAATGGAATCGCGAACACGTTGTAGCCGGCTGCCCACCAGAGATTCTGGATCATCTTGCGATAGGTGGCACGACTGAGCGCGATGATTCGGGGTAGATCGCGCGGATCGCTTCGCACGAGCACCACGTCACCTGCCTCGACGGCCACATCCGTACCCGCTCCGATTGCGACTCCGACGTCGGCCAAGACCAGGGCCGGCGCATCGTTCACCCCGTCGCCCACCATGGCGACCCGCTTTCCTTCGGCCTGGAGGGCGCGGATCTTGTCGGCCTTCTGCTCGGGGAGGACCTCGGCGAAGACCGTGTCGATACCGAGGTCGGACGCGACCGCGTCGGCCACCGCTTGTGCGTCGCCGGTGAGCATCACGACCTCCACGCCCATACGGTGGAGGGCGTCGATCGCCGCACGAGACTCCTCACGCACCTTGTCCGCGAGACCGAATACGGCGACCACCCGCTCGCCCTCGAGCAGATAGACGGTCGTTTGCCCGCGTCGCTCACTCTCCTCTCCGGCAGAGCGGATCGCGGGAGAGACCTCAGGGTCGAGCTTTCTCAGGAGCGCGGGCCCACCCATACGGAGCTTCCGCCCCTCGACCCGGGCGACCACTCCGTGACCGGGGATCGAAGCGAAGTCCGTGGTCGGCGGAAGCTCCAAATTCCTGTCACGGGCAGCCTTGACGATGCCCTGCGCGATCGTGTGCTCGGAGTCCTGCTCCACGCCGGCGGCGAGGCGAAGGGCCTCGGTTTCTGACATCCCTTCGTGAGTCGAGATCGAAACCACCCCGAACTCGCCCGTCGTGAGCGTCCCGGTCTTGTCGAAGACGACGGCGTCGAGATTCCTCGCCTCCTCGAGGCCCCGTCTGTCTCGCACGAGCAAACCGTTCCTCGCGCCGAGTGTGGTCGAAATAGCAACCACCAGGGGAACCGCCAAGCCCAGTGCGTGTGGACAGGCAATCACGAGCACCGCCACGAGTCTTTGCACCGCGAAGGCCGAATCGTCGCCGACGATCAGCCACGTGATCAGAGTCGCTGCGCCGGCACCGATCGCGACGATCGTGAGCACGAAGGCCGCCCGGTCCGCGAGCGCCTGCGCCCGCGATCGGGAGGACTGCGCCTCTGCAACGAGACGCATGATGCCGGCGAGCGCCGTCTTGTCACCTGTACGAGTGACCTCGACGCGGAGCGAGCCCGAGCCGTTGACCGTGCCCGCAACCACCGACGCCCCCGCAGTCTTCTCGACCGGCTGCGATTCGCCGGTGATCATGGATTCGTTGACCGCGCTCCGGCCCTCGCTCACAACGCCGTCGGCCGGCACGGAGGCTCCCGGACGAACCAGGACCAGGTCGCCGTCGCGAAGCTCCGAGACGGGGACCTCCTCGTTGCCGTGCTCGGCGATCCTCACCGCCAAGTCCGGCAGGAGCTTGGCCAACTCCTTGAGCGCCCCCTGAGCCTGTCCGATGGAGCGCATCTCGATCCAGTGCCCGAGGATCATGATGGTCACCAGCGTGGCGAGCTCCCACCAGAGCGGATCTCCCTCCCACCCCAGTGTGACGGCGAGACTGTAGACGAACGCGACACTGATCGCGAGGCAGATCAGCGTCATCATCCCCGGGAGGCGATTCTTCAGTTCGCCGAGGGCACCTCTCAGGAAGACGAGACCCCCGTAGAGGAAGACCGCCGTGCCGAAGACGGCCGGGATGTACCGTGAAAGTGGGAAATCCGGCGCGGTGAAGCGGAGCCACTCCTGCACGGACCGGCTCCACACCAACGTCGGGATGGACAGGCCCAGACTCAGCCAGAAGCGGTCGCGGAACATCGCCACGGAGTGCCCGGCGTGCTTGTCGTGACCCTCGTGCTGCGCGCTGTGGCTCGGGGGCTCGCCATGGCGGTCGCCCTGACCGGTGTGGTCGTTCATGAGGCCACCCACCGCTTGTGGAAGGTATTGTGCAGGGGCGCAAACACGACGCCTGTGTACGCGCCATAGAGGAAGGCTTCCACCAGCCCATATAGAATGCAGACGAGGTAGGTCACCGCGGCGAAAGAGGCCAACGACCACGTTACAACCTTGGTGTTGAGCATTATGCCCTCCGATTCGAGTGGAGTCGTCCGCGCTGCTGAATCAGTCTACTCACGGCCCTGTGAAGCCTTGATGAATCGCCTATGAAGGGGCCTTCACCAACCTCACGTAGGTGAGGAAGTCTTCATGCGTCGTTCACGAAGCGTATGCATCGCGCGGGCGATCGTCTTCGGCGCGGAGCCGGAGCCGGAGCCGGCCCTCACCGACGAGATCCAGTTCCTTCGGTTGGTGCGTTACCAACCGGGCCGGGCTTGCGGGCGGGAAGGCGGGGATCTCATGTTGCCGCCAGTGTCCAGCGGCCCTTGAGGAGGCAACATGGATTTTCGGCAACAGCACCCGCGGCGCTCGCGAGCGACCCGAGTCCTTCTCCCAGCCCTGACTGTCATGCTGTTCGCAGCAGGCCAAGTCGCGGCGCAGCAGGGGGGGAGTATCACCGGGCGTGTCACCGACTCGCAGTCCGGAGACCCGATAGCTTCGGGGCAGATCTTCATCTCCAACCTCGACCTGGGCGCCCTTTCGCAGCAGAACGGTCGCTACTTGCTGATCAACGTTCCGCCTGGCACGCACACGCTCTCGTTCGAGCGCATCGGCTACCGTACCGTTACCGCCGAAGTGACGGTGGGAGCGGGGCAGGCCGTGGTGCAGGACTTCGTCGCAACCCAGGACGCCCTTCGGCTGGACGAGGTCGTCGTCACCGGTACGGCAGGCGGGACGCAGCGACGTGCGGTAGGAAACGCGATCGCCCGTCTCGACGCGTCGGCCGTCGTGTCCTCGCGTCCCATCGCCAACATGCAGGACCTCCTACAGGGCCGGACGCCCGGGTTGGCCTTCGCCGGGGCCGGCGGGCAGTTGGGAGAGGCACGGGTCATTCAGATACGCGGCGTCTCGAGCTTCGGGCTCGGATCGCAGCCGCTCATCTACATCGACGGCGTGCGGATGGACAACAGCACGAGCCTCGGGCCGGCCCTGCCGAACACCGGCTCCGGGCAACGGTCCGCCGGCGCGCTCAACGACATCAACCCGAACGACATCGAGAGCATCGAGATCATCAAGGGGCCCGCGGCCGCCACTCTGTACGGCACCGAGGCCTCTGCAGGGGTGATCCAGATCATCACGAAGAGGGGCCTGCCCGGGGCCGCGCAGTTCGACCTTCAGGTCTCGCAAGGATCGAACTTCATGCTCGATCCGAGAAGCATGATCGGCGAACAGTACCGTTGCCCCGCAGCCGCGCCGTGCGCCCCCACCGAGGTCATCCAGTTCAACATCTTGGATCAGGAGGCGGCGAGGGGTAACGCATCGCCCCTCGAGAACGGGCTGACCCAGCGCTATAACATGAGCATCCGTGGCGGGGTCGATCAGGTCAACTACTTCGTGTCCGGGGACTACGCGGACCAGAATGGTGTCCGTCAGACGAACTGGAACAACCAGTGGAGCAGTCGGGCCAATCTCGGCGTCGTCGTGAACCAATCCCTCAACCTGGACTTCTCCCTGGGCTACGTGGATGGTGAGACGCGCTTCTCGACCGGAATCATCGAGGGTGGCGGCCTCTGGCCGACCATGATGTGGGCCGACGGAAAGGACGACGAGCTCCGCGGGTACCGCTCCTACACACCCGAGGACTTCGATATTCCGGAGGCGACCAGGGATTTCTCGCGCTTCAACGGGAGCATGACCGTCTCCCACAGCCCGTTCACTTGGTTCGACCATCGCTTGACCGTGGGAATCGACCGGGCTGAGGAGGAGAGCCAGACGCTCTTCCCCCGCGACATCGAGGGGTCCGCCGGCCCCTTTGGCGACGCGTCGCTCGGACAGGTCACGGTGCTGCGTCCAATCACCAGCCAGTTCACCCTCGACTACGGGCTGAGCGGGCGGTATTCCCTGAATGACGCCTTCACGTTTACTACTTCGGCCGGGGCCCAGTTCTTCTCAAACTCGTTCAATCGGCTCGAGAGCGTCGGCAGAGTCTTCGCCGCACCGGCCCTCCGTTCCATCGAAGGTGCCACCGAGACGACGTCCACGGGACGCTTCACCCAGAACAAGTCGGTCGGCTTCTACATCCAGGAGGAGATCGGCTGGAACGACCGCGTATTCGTCACCGGTGCCGTACGAGCCGATGACAACTCCGCGTTCGGCGCGTCCTACGACGCGGCCTACTATCCGAAGGTCTCAGCCACGTGGGTCGTCTCTGAGGAGAGATTCTGGAACGTAGACTTCATCAATTCGCTGCGTGTCAGGGGCGCTTGGGGCAAGTCGGGCCGTCAGCCCGACACCTTCGCCGCGGTCACGCTCTTTGCGCCCTCGGTGGGCTCGGGAGGTGTGGCTGCCGTCACGCCCCAGACCTACGGCAACGCGGAGGTCGGACCCGAGATCGGCACCGAGCTCGAGATCGGATTCGACCTGGCGCTCTTCAACGACCGCCTCTCGACCGAGTTCACTTACTTCTACCAGAAGACCACGGACGCGCTGGTCAGCGTGCCGCTCGCTCCAAGCGAGGGATTCCCGGGCAGCCAGGCCGACAACCTCGGTCAGCTGGACAACTGGGGTTACGAGTTGGGGCTGAACGCCCGTGCGTTCGAGAGCGGTGACTTCTCCTTCGACCTCGGTTTTTCGGCGACGTACACGATGAACGAGATCAAGGACTTGGGGGGGCGGACTCCCACCACGGCGCTTCGCCTGGGCATGCCATGGCCCAGCGAAACCACGGTGCACGTCGTCAGTGGCGACTTCATTCCAGGCACCCAGGTCCCGGATGCGGCGACCTTCATGTGCGACGCGGGAGTTACGATGAACCCCGACGGCATAGATGCCGATAACCTCTGGGGGAGGAATAGTGGCGGCCCGGTCGTTCCCTGTGCTGATATACGGGGGGCAGCACAGGACCTTCTGCTGGGTGAAAACTTCGCTCCGTGGCACTGGAGCGTGAACGGGACCTTCGGCTGGCGCGACCTGCAGGTATTCGGAATGGTCGACGCCGAGCACGGCCGCTGGCTGAACGACTTCGACATCTCGTGCCGCCACGACTACTGCGGCTTCGCGAACAGCTATGCCGCGATGACCAGGGAGGACCCCCTCTTCGTCAATTCCTCCACGCTCTGGTTCCGCTACCCGACGGACAGCCGCGAAGCGTTCGACTACGACGCTTCGTACATCCGCCTGCGGGAGGTCGGAATCCGTTACCAGATTCCGAATAGGCTGCTGGAGTTCACGCGCGCCGATCGGGCCACCCTCTCGCTCTCCGCCCGCAACCTTTGGTATCTGTGGAAGCACACGGAGGACGTGTCCGGGGTCCCGATCCCATCGCACGAAATCTCGAATCCCTCCAGCGAAGATGCGTTCTCTCTCTTCCAGTGGCCGCCGCTCTCGACCTTCGAAGCCTCGCTTCGAATCTCCTTCTAGAGGGGACAAGATGACTCCCATGACACAATCTACGAGGGGCAGCTGGATCGCGAGAAGCGCGGCTGTGCTCGCACTCAGCGTATCGGTGGCCGCATGTGAGAGCCTCCTGGAAGTGGAGCTGCCTGGCCAGGTCACCGAGGACGCTACGTTCGTTCCGGCCCAGGCGAGGCTGCTCGTCAACTCGGCTATCGCTGATATCGAATGCGCCCTCTCGGACTTCACCGCTTTCGAGGCGGCGGGCAACGAGGACAACACCACACGCACGGTCGGGTGGTGGGGAAGCAGGTTCGAGCGCCCAGTCACGCCGAACGGTGGCCAGTGCAGCACGGGCGAGACGAGCGTCGGCTGGTTCAGCCCGCTCCATAAGGGTCGGTGGATGGCCGAGCAAGTATACACCAAGCTGCAAAATGATTGGACGGGCGTGGCCGATCGCGAGGAGCTGATGGGCACGGCCGCACTTTATGCGGGCCTGGCCTACACTCACTTCGGAGAGTTCTTCTGCGAGGTCACGGCCGACGCCGGCCCGCTCATGACGTGGCAGGAGTCGCTGGCCAAGGGTGAGCAGTGGTTCACCGACGCCCTCACACACATCCAGGCGGCGGGGGACTACTCCATCGCCACGGGCGTCACCACGAGCGCCCAGCAAATGGCGTACCTCCTGCGCGCCAGGGCGCGCATCGCCCAGAATACCCCGGCCAAGCTGGCCGAGGCAGCGCTGGACGCCGCGCAAATCCAGCAGGGCTTCACCTCGTCCGTCACGCGCGAGTCCGGCGGCGAGCGGACGCGCTGGAACCGTGTGTACAGCGCCCACGTGGGACTTGGCTGGGTCATCCTTCTGGGTCCGGTCGATTGGTGGAGCGGCACTTCGTCCAACATGCCTGCGTTATTGGGCGGAGGGGCTTGGCCCGCGGTCATCCCGTTCACCGGATACTGGGATCTGGCCATTCTGGCGGACGGCCGCGCGGTCTCCGACACGGGGTACCCTATCACCCTCGCGGATGCCAGCACGCCGGCCGACTCGACGGCCGATCCACGGGTCCTCGCCGTACCGTCGTCGGTAGGTGGAGTCGGCGGAGGCGGCGGGCCCTACAACTACCCGCAATTGGAGCAGGCGAAGTACACGAGCCAGGGTGACGACTTCCCGCTCGCCAAGTGGGAGGAGGCGTGGCTGATCCAAGCGCAGGCCGCCGGTGGGGCGACAGCGATCACCCTGGTCAATGAGATCCGGGCCGCGCACAGCCTTCCGCAAATCACGGGCGCGTACCTCACCAGCCTGACCGACGGCACGAACGATGCCTCAGAGATCCAGATCATGCTCCTCGAGGAGATCCGCCGCTCGCACTACCTCGAGTCGGGGCGGTGGTGGAGCACCAAGCTCCGCTATGATCTCTGGTTCCCGCGGGGAGAGGGCGTCGACCGGTGGAACTTCGGGTACCAGACCGGCGTGCGTATGGTCTTCCCGAACGGAGAGTTCACGGCGAATCCAAACCTGGACGAGGCCGACCAGGGGTCCGGTTGCGCTCCGAACCAGAACCCCGTCGTGTAATCAGTCGAGAGCAAGACGCGCGAGCCGAGATCGGTTCGCGATGCAACGGGGCGGCGCCGCGGTTCGGGCGCCGCCCCGTTGGCGTTTGGTCGGCCAGCGGTAAGCGTCAGCATGCGAGGTCGCTCGTCCGCCAGGTCCCTCCGTCTACTCCTCCGGTCCTGACCTCGTGCGAATGTGGATCGCCCCGTCGGCGGATCCGTGCAGGAAAGCGGCGGTCGGGCCGCGCAGGATCCGGATGTCCTTCACATCGCTCGCGGGAATCATTTGGAGCAGCTGGAGCGCGTCGCCGAAGCTCCCCGCCATGCGGACGCCATTCAGGAAAAGGTCCGGCTCACTCTGAATGCTGATGCTGCTCACGCCCCGAAGATGAACCGTCGAGAGGGTCAGGCCGACGATGCCCGAGTTCCCACTGATACCCGGAATCTGGCCAGCGAGCATATCCGCCGCGGTTCTCGTCTCGGAGAGGGTCGAGCCGGTACTGGAACGCTGGCCTACCACCAGGATCTCGTCCAGGAACGCGTGGAGGCTGGGAAGGATGAACTGCATGAAGACCACGGCGTCCGCACTCAGCACCACCTCTTGAACCATCGTGGCGAAGCCGGGCGCCTCCACTTTCACCGTCACGGGCCCCAGCGGTGCGTCCGTAAAGGCGAAGGTCCCGTTCGCCAAGCTGTGTGTCTCGAGGTCGGTCCCTATGAGGGTGACCGTCGCGGACGCGACGGGCGTCGACGTGTCTTCAGCGGCGACCACGCCCGCGAGAAGCACCTCCTCCTGAGCGACGGCCAGCGACGGACCGAGCGCCATGAGGAGGCTCGCGCTGCTCAGCAGGCTGATGATCTTGGGCGCCAACGTCGACATGCGCACCATAGGGTTACGGGGTGGAACGTACGTCCAAGGTACGCCAGACCCGGTCCTGGGGTCCAACAGCCCCAACAATGTCAGAGAGAATGGCCGGCCGGAAAGGCCCCCCACAAGGCGCTGAGGAGATGCTCCCTCAGTCGTCTCTTCCGTCGGACCCCCACGCTGTTCGCGGTCGTCAGGCGTGTTCGGCAGGCGAGGGGGAGCAAAGCGCCGCCTCGAGATCACGCTCGAAGCGATCGCAGCCTACCTCGTGCGCCTCACCGAGCGAGGCCTATCGGCGTCCGCCCGGCAAGGGCCGACTCTCGGTGATGTCGTCGTCCGTAGCCAGAAGGCCGTCCGGCCCCATCGAACTGACCGTATAGTCCCGTCGCCCGACGGTCAAAACCCACATGTTCTCCCACGGGTCGAGCTCGGGTCCCGAGTAGTCGCGCCTCAGCCATCCCTCGAACGAGCCGGGGAAACCTTCACCCCGTCCCAACCGGACGTCGAGCTGGTTGGCCATGGCCTCCAGCCGGCGAGGCGTCAGACGTTTCCCGATGTCGTCCAAGACCGGCGTGACGGCGCGTTCCTGGATGGTGGCCCGGGTGCTGGGAACGGCCATCCCCACAGCGAAGGCGGCCAAGGCCACTAGGAAGAGCTTCTTGATCATGCCCTACAACCTGTCCGAACCGCCCTCATTCTGCCAGGAAATTCTCACGACCGCTCGGGCACCGGGGTCGGCTCGAGCACGGCCCGGTCGTGGGTCGTTCGCAACGGAAGCTCAGGAATAAGGAGCACGAGCGCGGTTGCGACCAACACGAGGATCACGGTGAACCAGTAGATGCGGCTCGTCGCCAACGCGAAGGCTTGCCGCACCTCCGTCGCGACGCGTTCGGACAGCACGGTTCCCTGTGCCAGTACCGCTTGGGCCTCTTCGGGGGTGTCGGTCTCGGCCGCGAGCTCCGCATAGATCGAGCCGATGCGTGCCGGAAGGTCGGCTCCGCCGGTGGACACGAGCTCTTCGAGCGTGGCATCGGACCGCACGCTCCAGGCGTCCGGCATGTCGATTGCCGAGAACGAAAGCGCGAGCGTCGACGCCAACACGGTCCCCATCAACGCCGCACCCACAGTCGCGCCGGTCTGGCGGAAGAACTGGGCCGCCGACGTGGCCTGACCCACCAGGCGAACGTCGACTGCGTTCTGGATAGCTAGGGTGAACAGCGGCATACCAGGGCCCACGCCGAGCCCCGCCAGGATCATATAGAGCATGACAAGCGAGTACGGCACGTCGGGACCCATGCGGGCGAGGAGCACGACCGTCATGAGAAAGACGAGCCCGCCGCCGAAGATCTGGCCGCGG
Organism: Gemmatimonadota bacterium; assembly: GCA_029863645.1. Lineage (GTDB taxonomy): Bacteria > Gemmatimonadota > Gemmatimonadetes > Longimicrobiales > Gaopeijiaceae > UBA2982. The sequence goes on along the minus strand of JAOTVA010000009.1, from coordinate 1,278 downwards.
TATCCGATTCTATGAACAATCTGCCCAGCGAGCGTGGCGCTGAACACAATGCCCATGGAGAATGGGATGAGCGCCGCGCCGGCTCGCGTTGCCGACACACCCAACACGTTCACCAGAAAGAGCGGCAAGAAGATCGTCACCGACATGAACGAGGCGCCGAAGAAGAACGTCGACGCGTTCGCCGCCCGGAACACCGGATCGGAAAAGAGCCGCATGTCGAGGATGGGGCTCTTTACCTTACGCGAGCGGAGCACGAAGGCCGTGAGCAACGCCGCACCGAACGCGAAGAGGCCCACGGTCACGAGCGACGTCCACGGGTACGCGCGCTTGTCCAACTGCAGCGACATGACGAGCGGAATCAGCCCACCGAGGAGGAGGGCGCCCCCTGCGAGATCGGGCATCTGGCGCTCCCCAGGCGGCTCGAGCTTCGGCATGCGCCGCCCGATGAACCACAGCGCCACCGCCCCGACAGGGATGTTCACGTAGAAGACCCATCGCCATCCCTCGACCCCAGGGATGAGGCCGCCCGCGTTGTCCGTGAGGAGGCCCCCGATGAGTGGGCCGAGGACGGATGCGAGCCCGAACACGGCGCCCACGTACCCTTGGTATTTGCCACGCTCGGCCGGCGTGAAGAGGTCCGCGATCACGATGAACGTCATCGCGAAGAGCCCACCTCCTCCCGCGCCCTGAATACCCCGAAAAATGACCAGCTGAGTCATCCCGTCGCCGAGGAGCGGCAGGTTGCCCAGCTCCCCTGAGAGCCCGCACAGCACGGAGCCGACCAGGAAGAGAGCAATCGCACCTAGCGTGATGTACTTGCGTGAGTAGGTGTCGGCGAGCTTGCCGTAGATCAGGGCCACGCCAGTCGAGGCCAGTAGGTAGGCCGTTGCGACCCACGCGTACCTGTCGATGCCCTGAAGGTCCTCCACCATCTGCGGCAAGGCGGTCGCGACGATGGTCTGGTCGAGGGCCGCCAGGAACAGCGCGATCAGGATCGCGAGATAGATGACCGTGCGGTCGCGATCCGTTACGGGAGCCTCGAGGGGTCCGGGCGGGGTTTTGGTCATTGAAGGTCCAAGTCTAGCGGCGCCTCTGGTGCCGCTCCAGCATGACGGACACATATCTCACCTGAGCCGCTGACGCCGGAGTCGCCATGATTGCAGAGCATTACGTCCTGGAGTGCGCCACGCGCGGAAACGATCACATCGTCGACGTGACCGGGCAGATCCAGGCCGCTGTAGAAGCCTCAGGCGTGAGCACGGGTCAGGCCGCCCTCCT
>JAOTVA010000210.1 GCA_029863645.1 Gemmatimonadota bacterium | reverse complement strand
ATGAGTGCTCCCGCTGGACGCGCTGCAGGAGCTCGTGGACCATGTTGTCGCGGAGATAGTCGAACCCGAACTCGTTGTTCGTCCCGTACGTGATGTCGGCAGCATAAGCCTGGCGACGCTCGGGCGTGCCAGGATCATGCAGATCGATCACACCGACCGTGAGGCCGAGGAAGTCGAAAACCGTCCCCATCCACTCGGCGTCGCGCTGGGCCAGGTAGGTGTTCACCGTGATGAGGTGGGACCCGCGTCCCGTGAGCGCGTTCAAATAAAGGGGCATCGTCGCGACGAGGGTCTTTCCCTCCCCCGTTGCCATTTCCGCGACGGTTCCCCGATGCAGCGCGATCGCACCGATGAGCTGCACATCGTAGGGCACCATGTCCCAGGTGAGCGGCTGCCCCGTGACGGTGACCTCGCGGCCCACCAGGCGCCGACAGGTGTCCTTCACCACGGCGAACGCTTCCGGCAGCAGGTCCTCCAGGACCTCCTCGAGCACCTGGAGTAGCTGCTTGTCGAGACCATTGATCTCGACCGAGAGCCGCTCACGCTCCGATGGATCCTCGGACTTGCGTTTCTGCTCCTTCAGCTCCGCGATCCGGCCCTTGAGGTCGGCCGTCTCGGCCTCGATATGACCTCGGAACTCCTCGGTCTTGTCCCTGAGCTGGTCGTCGGTGAGTGTCGAAAGGCCCTCGGAGATCTCGTTGATCTCGTCGATGAGGGGCTTGAGCTTCTTGGCCTCCCGCTTGTGGCGGGATCCGAGGATGGCTTTTACGGCGGTCTTGAACAAAGACGGACCTCAAAAAGGCGCGGCGGGGGACTCTCGGTGCGATCTGTGTGACGTTACTATGGTATTGGTCGTCATATAGTCGTCATATAGTAGACGAAGCTATAGACCAATCGGTGCCTTGGAACCCCGTGACGGGCGAAAAGGTCGGGGGGAACCCGAAGGCCCTCCTCCCAAGAGGGGTCTTGGCCTGTCTCAAGGATAAGGGACGGTTCGTTATCTACGTACTGTCCGCTCTCTACGTGCGTATTGCCCATACCTTGCTCGCCGACACGATGATCCTAGGTCGCTCCTGATGGCGCATACTGCAGCCCCGAGCGTGGCTGCCGTTCCCGGACCCCGGGAAGCCCCCCCCTTCCACGCTCAATCGCATCCGCGACTACGCGTACAGCGAGCGGCGGCGCGCACCAAGCGACGCCACTTTCTCAGAGCTGTGCGCAGATTTGGCGTGCTCGCTGCAGTCGACGCGACCGTGCTCCTCGCGGCGCGGGCGTTGCTGCAGGTTCTTCGCGAGGCCGCATGGTCTTCAGCCGTGACCACGCTCCTCTTCCCAGAGGGACTCATGGGCGGGTGGGGCTCCGTCGCGGCACTCCTTGTCGGACTCGTGGCTTCGGGTGCGTATGCCTCTGAAGAGCGATGGGCTGCATTCGATACGGTGCTCCGAGGCGTCGCGTTGGGTGCAGGGCTCGCGATGTGGCAGGCCCTCGACATTTTCGGCATCCCGTGGACGATCACGCATTGGCTCCTTGTAACTGGGGTGCTTGGTGCTGTAATCGGGGCAGAGCGGGGCGTCCTCTTCCTCGCGGTGATGCGTTTCAAGCTGGCGGCTGAACCGAGGGACCAAGTGATCCTCGTGGGTGATCCGGCGAGCCGCATTGGACAGCGAGCTGCGAGCGAGCTGTTGAACAGGCCGGGAATAGCGTCCGTGGGGTGGCTCTCGGAGCGTGGGGGCGCCAAGGACTACCTGGGCCATCCATCAGCGGTCTGGGAGGTGCTGTGCGATACCGGGACCGACACCGTGGTGCTGTGTGGAGATCACCTAGCTCCGGGCCTTTTCGAGGCCGTTGCTGAGGCCGCCGCCGTGGCCGGCTGTCGGGTCCTGTCTGTGCGCGACCGAGAGACGCTCACTGCCAGTCGCCCGCGCGTGCTCAACGGCGGTACCCTCAAGATGCTAGAACTCACATTCCCAGCAGCTCGGGCAGGACAGGATGGCCTGAAGCGGGCCTTCGACATCGTCGTCTCGGCGATCCTACTGGTCGTCCTGTCGCCGTTGATGTTGGCGCTGAGCCTCTTCATCAAGCTCGACTCCAAAGGCCCGATCCTTTTTGTGCAAGACCGGGTTGGCCAGGCCGGCCGTGTCTTCACGATGATGAAGTTCAGAACCATGCGGGATGGTGCCGACTCGGAAAAGCCCCTGTTGGCCCACATGAACACGTCCGGGGACTCGCGGCTGTTCAAGATCCCGGACGACCCGCGCGTCACGCGCCTCGGAGCCTTCCTTCGCCGGTGGAGCCTCGACGAACTGCCGCAGCTCCTCAACATCATCCGGGGAGACATGTCTCTCGTCGGCCCACGACCCTTTTTCGAATCTGACCTGGCGGCCTACGACGATCACCACTTCCTGCGCCTCGCCGTGAAGCCCGGGGTCACCGGCCTTTGGCAAGTGAAGGGGCGAAGTTCAATCGTGGATTTCGAAGAGGTGGTCAAGCTGGACCGCCAATACATCGAAGACTGGTCTTTTGGCCTCGACCTCTCGATTCTCCTGTCCACGATTCCGGCAGTGCTCAGGCGCACCGGAGCCTACTGAGTCCGTCTGCGCCCGTAAACTCAGTGGGAGGATTGACTTACCCTACCCACGTCCTGATCTTGGCCGGTCGGATCGATCGCTCTCTCGAGGTGGCGGCTAGATTGAGATTCAACCCCGTTGGGCTATCGGCGGTCCTCGCAATCATCCTTGCTCTGCACGCCGCTCCGGCGGCCCTCCAGGCCCAGATCCCCACCAGCCGCGCCGAAGCCGAACGGCTGGTGACGCAGGACCCGGAAGCGGTCCGCCAGCTCCTTCAGCAATCCGGCCTCACCCAAGCCGAAATCCGCTCCCGCCTGAGGGCTCTAGGGTACCCCGGCGACCAGCTGGACGCGTTCCTATCCGGTAGTGAGGCTGCCTTCACGCCCGAGTCCCTGAGCGCCTTACAGGCCCTGGGGGTAGCAAGCCAGACACCCGATGGCCTCGAGCTGGTCCCGTTCCAGACGGGGATGCAGCGGCGTGAAAGCGGGGGGGACTCCCCAGAGGGTCCGGTCATCTTCGGCCTCGACGTCTTCACCCGCGCCACGTCCCAGTTCCAACCCCTCTTGGCCGGACCCGTCCCTGACAACTATCGGATCGGGCCTGGGGATCAAATGGTGGTGGTTCTTACGGGCGAAGTGGAGCTGGTGCACGAGCTCGAGGTCACGCGGGAAGGGTTCGTCGTCATCGAGAACGTGGGACAAGTAGCCGTCGCGAATCTCACGATGAGTGACCTGCGCGCGCTGCTTCGCAGTCGTCTGGCCCGGTCCTACTCCGGCATCGACCGCGGCACGGTCGCCTTCAACGTGACGATCTCCCAGTTGCGGACCAACCAGATCTACGTGACAGGCGAGGTCACGCAGCCCGGCGCCTACCAGCTGTCGTCGGTCGCCACCGTGCTGAACGCCCTCTACGCCGCTGGCGGGCCTACCACCCTGGGGAGTATGCGCCGCATCGAGGTCAACCGACGCACCGGCGAGCGACGCTACCTGGACCTCTACCCCTACCTCCTGAACGGCGACATCTCGGACGACGTCATCCTCGAGCAGGGTGACAACGTCCATGTGCCGCTCAAGGGGAGGCGTGTGCAGCTTCTTGGCGCAGTGGCACGACCCGCGCTCTACGAACTCTCAGCGACGGGGGATCTGATCGATGCTCTTCGCGCTGGCGGCGGGTTCGCCCCCGAGGCGCTGCGCCGCCGCCTGACAATCCACCGGGTGCTCCTCCCGGAGAATCGCGGTCCCGGCTTGGCAGGCCGCCAGGCCGTCGACCTGGAGCTCCGCGCCGAGAACGATTCGACGGCCCCGAACTATCTCGGCGGTGTGGTGATCCCACCGATCGGCCTTCAGGACGGCGACTCGATCGTGGTCGGCACGGTCCCTGCGCTCCTCGACGGCTATTACGTCACGATCGCAGGCTTGGTCAGGGCGCCGGGTCAGTTTCCTTGGCAGGAAGGGATGACGATCCGGGATCTGGTCGAGCTGGCTCGTGGCCCCATCGTCGGGGCCGATCTCCGCGATGCAGAGGTCTCCCGGCTGCCCGCGGATCGACGGGCTGGGCAGTTGGCGCAGAGCCTGCTGGTCCCCCTCGACTCGAGTTACCTGAGTCAGAGGGACCCGCAAGGAAGGTTTCGGGGTCCCCCCGGGCTTCCGTTCCCACCCCCGGGCGCGAACCCGGAGTTCGAGCTGGAGCCCTTCGACCAAATCCTGATCAAGCAGCAGCCGGACTTCGAAATGCCGCAGGCCGTGAGCATCGCTGGTGAGGTCTCCATCCCAGGCCGGTACACGCTTCTGACGAAGAGTGACCGCGTGAGCGACCTGGTGGCGCGGTCCGGCGGCTTTCTGGCCACGGGGTACCC
>JAOTVA010000209.1 GCA_029863645.1 Gemmatimonadota bacterium | reverse complement strand
GCATGTCGCCCAGCATGACGACGGCGCCTGATGCCCCTGGCGCCTCCCGGCTGAGCGTGTCGATCCCGATCCGGAGCGATGAGCTCAACCCGTCCTCGGGCTGGCGGTTCTCCGCGAACGAGAGCGTTAGCCCGCCAAGTTCCTTCCGGACCTCTGCGGCCGCGTGTCCCACGACGACGACGACCGGGTCGAGACCTGCTGCAAGCGCGGTCTCCGCGACCCTCCGCACGAGCGTCTTGCCGTCGAGCTCTAGCAGGAGCTTGTTCGCGCCCCCCATGCGTCGGGACAGACCGGCCCCGAGCACGACGCCAGCTACTCGGTCGGTCAGGAGTCGCGCTTGCGGAGTGTCTTCACGATCTCTGCGATGATCGATACGGAGATCTCCTGCGTGGTGCGGGCACCGATGTCGAGGCCGACGGGCGCGTGGATGCGCTCGAGTGCTGCGGGATCGGCGCCTTCGGCCCTGAGTCGCTCGAGCCTGCTGGCGTGCGTGCGACGGCTTCCCAAAGCGCCGATGTAGAACGGACTAGCCTCGAGAGCGGCGAGGAGCGCGGGGTCGTCGAGCTTTGGGTCGTGTGTGACCGTGACGACCGCCGTCCGGTGGTCGAGGCCGAGCTCCGCGAACGCCTCGCGTGGCCAGGAGGTCACCAGCCGTACGCCGGGGAAGCGCTCGGCAGAGGCGAAAGCGGTCCTCGGATCCACGACCACGACCGCGAATCCCGCGGCTGATGCGAGCGGCACCAGTGACTGAGTGACGTGGGCGGCCCCGACGATGATCACACGAGCGGGGGGGTTGTGAGGACGCAGGAACGCCTCACCCATGTCGGTTTCGACGAGCGAGGCCCGGTCGTCGAGCAAGGCGGCGCGGGCCTCCGTCGCGAGCACGTCGTCGCCCTCGTGCAGGATCCGGTGGACCGCAGAATCGAGCCATGTTGCCAGCACGACGCCCTGGTGCGCTTCCCGAGCAGCGATGAGCTCTTCGAGCACGTCGTCCTCCAGGCCTGCAGGCCCCACGGGAACGATCGAGATGCGCACCTTGCCCCCGCAGGCGAGCCCGACCACCCACGCTTCCTCGTCGGAGATGCCGTACTGGACCGTGCGGGGCGTCGCCTCGGCCATCACGCCCTGTGCCTCGTCCACCACGGCGGCCTCGACGCAGCCGCCGGACACCGATCCGACAAAGGCTCCGGTGTCACAGATGGCCATGTATCCGCCGACTGGCCGTGGCGCGGAGCCCCACGTGCTCACGACTGATGCGAGCGCAACTTCGTGGCCGTCACTGCGCCAGGATCGCACCTGGCGGAGGATGTCCGTCGTCCCGCTCATGGCGTCGCCACGGGCTCCTGGGGGGTGGGAAGCCGGGCGACCACGTCCCCCAAGATCTGAAGGCCGTAGTAGATCGGCTCGATCCCGACTTCCGACCTGCGCACGTCGGCGGCGATGGCCCGCGTCACCTGCCGGACGACCCGAAGAAACAGCTCGGCGATATCGGTCCTGGTGGGGGTCATGAAAGCTTGCTCTTCGCAAACGCTACGATATTGTTAGCTATCCTAACAATCAGTTAGGCGCTCATTCAGCACAACGGCGATTGATCGACTTCACTCTGAACGGAATCCCCACGCGGCTCGACGTCGCGGACGGGACGCCGCTGCTCTGGGCCATCCGCGAGCAAGCAGCCCTCACCGGCACCAAGTTCGGCTGCGGGATCGGTGCTTGCGGGGCCTGCACAGTTCATCTCGACGGCGTCGCGGTGCGGTCGTGTGTCACCCCGGTCGAGAGTGTCGCCGGCCGCTCGGTGACGACCATCGAGGGCCTGGCTCCGGCAGGCGGACTGCATCCGGTGCAGGAAGCGTGGATCGAGGATCAGGTGCCGCAGTGTGGGTATTGCCAGTCCGGCGTGATCATGGCGGTCGCCGCGCTCCTGGAGCAGGATCCGGCTCCGAGCGACGAGGTTCTGGAAGCGACGATCACGAATATCTGCCGTTGTGGGACGTACGAGCGCATCCGAGGGGCCATCCGCTCCCTCGCTGAGACGACGGAGCCATAGCATGGCAGACGACGATCGCAGCGTAGAAGAGACCGGTCGACCCGCGGGCGACGACGACGGCGCCGAGACTGAAGGAAAGCGGGGTCCCCTGGGCAAGTGGACCCGTCGCGCCTTCATCGGAACGGGCGCGTTGGCGGGCGGTGGGTTGGTGCTGGGTGTGGGCGGGGTCGTGTTCGCTCCGAACCGCATGCGCATCGGGCCCGAGAGCGAAGGCGGCACCGGACAGCTCACGACCTGGATCAAGATTACGCCCGACAACGACGTCATCGTTTCGATTCCGCACTGCGAGATGGGGCAGGGGGCGCTCACGGGCATCGCCATGATGATGGCCGAAGAGTTGGAGGCGGACTGGAGTTTGGTGCGTATCGAGGAGTCGCCGCCTGAGGACCACTTCGCGAACGGGTACATCGTGCGGGCGTTCGTCGACGAGACCGGCTTCTCCGTGCCAGGCTGGTTCCAGCGCGCCTTCGACTACGCGTCGTACAAGGCTATGGACGTCGCGGGAATGCAGGTGACCGGTGGGAGCACGAGCACGCGGGGCACGGGTCAGTATGGTCTGCGCGTGGCTGGTGCCGCGGCCAAGGAAATGTTGCTCCAGGCAGCGGCCGCGACCTTCGACGCTCCGCTGAGCGAGCTGACCGCACGTGACTCGCGCATCACGCACGGACCCTCGGGGCGGAGCGCCACGTTTGGCGAACTGGCGACTCTCGCGGCGACCATGAAGGTGCCGAACGATCCGGTGATGAAGCCTCGGGACCAGTATCGACTTGTCGGCACGTCGCAGAACCGCCACGACATCCCGAGCAAAGTCGCGGGCGCCGCACAGTACGGGATCGACGTGACCTTGCCGGACATGCTGTACGCCGCAATCGCGGCTTCACCGGTGCCCGGTGGACAACTGAGCGAAGTCGACGAGGCACCCGCCACGTCGATGGCCGGAGTCCATGAGGTCGTGCGCCTTACCGAAGCTGTCGCGGTGGTGGCCGACGGGTACTGGCAGGCGTCCCAGGCGCTCGCCGCGCTGACGCCGCGCTTCACCGACGATGGGCGCGGCACGGCCAACACGGAAAGCATCTACGCGGCTCACGTCGCCGCCCTCGATGAGAAAGGCCCCGGCCAGCCCTCACGAGATGCGGCCAAGACGGTCTCCGTGGAATACCGCGTCCCGTACCTGGCGCATGCGACGATGGAGCCGATGAGTGCGACGGCCCGCATAGCGAACGGTCGCTGTGAAGTCTGGGCGGGCACGCAGGATCCGCTCAATGCGCGGCGCACCGCGGCGCGGGCTGCCGACCTCGACGTCTCTGACGTGGTGATGCACAACCAGCAGCTCGGCGGCGGTTTCGGGCGGCGGCTGCCGTTCACGTTCGACTACATCGAACAGGCGGTGCACGTAGCCAAGTCCGTATCGCCGCGACCCGTGAAGCTCATCTGGAGCCGCGAAGAGGACATGCAGCACGACTACTACCGGCCCTTCGTGGTGGCGCGGCTGCGTACGGATCTCGATGCCGAAGGTCGTCCGCTCTCGTGGGCGAGTCGCTTCACCGGGTCGAGACTCGCTGATGGGGGCGCGGCCAGGCCTCCGTATGAGATCGACGACATCGACGTCAGTGCCGCGGCTCCGCCGGTCCACCTGCGGACGGGATCGTGGCGCTCCGTGCAGTACTCGCAACACGGCTTCTTCGTGGAGTCTTTCATCGATGAGCTCGCGCATGAGGCGGGCCGTGATCCAGTCGAGTACCGTGCGGCGCTGCTGAGCCATGAGCCGAGACATCTCGCCGCGTTGCAGCGTGCTGCCGATATGGCGGATTGGGGTGGTCCGCTTGCCGAGGGTCGAGGGCGGGGCATCGCCATCGTCGAGGCGTTCGGCACCATCGTGGCCGAGGTAGCCGAGGTCAGCGTCGAGGCGGACAACTCCATTCGCGTTCACCGCTTCGACGCGGCGGTCGACTGCGGTCTGGTTGTGAATCCGCAGCAGGCGTTGGCTCAGATTCAGGGCGGCATCACGTTCGGTCTCTCGGCGGCTCTGTACCATGAGATCACCGTCCGTAACGGTGCGGTCGAGCAACGCAGCTTCCCCGACTACCCGATGATCCAGCTAAGCAACGCCCCGCGGGTGAACGTCGAGTTCATCGCGTCGGATGCCGCGATCGGCGGACTCGGCGAGCCGGGTGTGCCTCCTGTGGCTCCCGCCGTGGCGAACGCCGTATTCGCGCTGACTGGGCAGCGCCTGCGCACGCTTCCGCTTAGGCTTGCCTAGGCGCGCTTGGACCAGTAGTCCTCGGCTTCGGCCTCCATCTTCGCTAGCCGTGTGTAGTAATCCGGGAACTCATTGAGGTGCGCCAGGGCGATCTTGCCTGTGACCACGAAGTCGTCGTTGGTGACGTCTGTT
>JAOTVA010000208.1 GCA_029863645.1 Gemmatimonadota bacterium | reverse complement strand
GGAGGTGACGAGCCCGCCCCCAATTTCAGGGGGCTCGTCTTCGTGGAGCCCTGAGGACTCCTCGGCTCTCTACCGAGTCAAGGATTGGGGAGGCGGCTACTTCGGCGTCACGGCGAAAGGCACCGTCGCCGTGTACCCGTCGGGGGACCCGTCTCGGTGGATCGACCTCCACGAGGTCGCCTGCGGACTAGCTGCGCGCGACCTGACGCCCCCGGTCATCGTGCGGTTCCCCGGCATTCTCGAGCATCGTATGGCCTCGCTGCGCAAGGCCTTCGACGATGCGATCGCCGATCAAGGATACACGGGCGCCTATTCGTGCCTCTACCCGATCAAGGTGAATCAGGAGCGTCACCTCTGCGAGGCGATCGCCCAGTACGGCCAGGCGCTGGGCTTCGGGCTGGAGGTCGGGTCCAAGCCTGAGTTACTGGCCGGGCTTTCATTAACGAAGGGCATGAACGGCATGCCTTTGGTCTGCAACGGATTCAAGGACGCCGAGTACGTGGAAATCGCCACGCTCGCGGCGAAGATGGGGCGCAACGTCCTGCCGGTCGTCGAGCAGGCCCACGAGCTCCGCCTCATCGAGGCCTCGGCCAGGGCGCACCAGATCGTGCCTCAGTTCGGCGTCCGCGCCAAGCTCGCCGCCAGTGGTGTCGGGCGGTGGGCTGGCTCGTCGGGTTATCGTGGCAAGTTCGGCCTGACGGTCGGCGAAATCCTGCACGCCGTCGACTACCTGAAAGCCGCAGACATGCTGTCTGGCTTCAGGATGCTGCACTGCCACATGGGGTCGCAGATCTTCGACATTCGGGCCGTGAAGACGATGGTCAGCGAGCTGACGCACCTGTACGTGGAGCTCGTGAAGGCCGGGGCTCCGATCGACGCGCTCGATATCGGTGGTGGCCTCGGCGTCGATTACGACGGCACGGGGTCGGCGTCGGGCTCCTCGGTGAACTACACGCTCGAGCAGTATGCCGCCGACGTCATCTACAGGGTAAAGGCTACGTGTGACGAGGCCGGCGTACCGCACCCCAAGGTGATGACGGAATCGGGGCGTGCGCTCGTCGCACATTCGAGCGTGCTGATCTGTGAGGTCATCGGCAGCCGAGAATTCCCCAGTCAACCGGACATGGAGTTGCTCAAGGTCGCGTTGGCAAAGGAAGACCCGCCCCAACCGCTCCTCGACGCGCACGACGCATACCAGAATCGAAGCGGCCCGGATCTGCTCGAGGCGTACGCAGACGCAGAGCACGCGCTGGCCGAGGCGACGGCGCTCTTCAGCCTCGGGTACATAGACCTCCAAGCCCGAGCCGCGTGTGAGGAGATCTATTGGGCGATGGCTTGGGCCGTGCTCGACGCCCACCGTGACGAACTTCCCGAAAGCCTCCACGATCTGCCGAATCAGCTCGCGGATCTCTACTTCCTGAACCTCAGCATCTTCCAGTCGCTACTGGACTCGTGGGGCATCGAGCAGCTCTTCCCGGTCATGCCCATCCAGCGCCTGGACGAAGAGCCCACGCGCAGAGGCGTGCTCGCCGACATCACATGCGATTCGGACGGACGCGTGGATCGCTTCCCAGGGGAATGGGGCCCCAAGTCGACCCTCGAACTCCACGCGCCGAGCCCCGGGGCGGAGCCGGGGGCCGGAAGTTCGGCGCCCTACTATCTCGCCTTCTTTCTCACCGGCGCGTACCAAGAGACGCTGGGAGACCTGCACAACCTTCTCGGAGACACGCACGCGGTGCACGTGGTCCTCGGAGACGACGACCGCTGGCGCATCGACACGGTTGTCGAGGGCGATACGGTTAGAGAAGTGCTCGGCTACGTCCAGTTCGACGCGGACGAAATGCGCGCGGCCCTGCGGCAGGACATCGAGGTCGCCCTCGAGGAAAAGCGCCTCACGCTCACCGAAGGGGCGAGCCTGAGGCGCTTCCTCGACGACAGCTTGCAGGGCTACACCTACCTAGAGTAGGTCTACATTCCCAGGCGGCCGTAGTCCATCACGCTCATGCCGCCGTGCGCCCGTCCCGTCAGGTGCATTCTCCAGAACTGACGCGCCTCGATCATTCCCGGGATATCCTCACGGCCAGCCCACAGCTCCGCGATCTGCTCGTAGGCGTCGCCCGCCATCATAGGCGTCCCGAGCGCGACATACGTCCGGCCAATGCCGAGAAGCGACCTGGGCCTGTTCGGCATCCGCAGGAGCGAGGCCTCGAATTTGCCCACTGCCTCGGCGGGGCGACCCAAGTCCATCAAGAGCTCACCATATAGCTCGTGCACCGGCTTGATGGGAGAGGCGGCGCCCCTCGGCGGCGGAAGCGCTTCATCCACCGCTTGGGCCCGGTCCATGAATCCCGTCGCGACGTCGGCATGCCCCATGGAAGCGTGAAGCAGCGCACTGGCCTCGAGATGCATGATCTCGTTGCCGCTCCCGGGCCGGCCGTCGAGCGCGGCCACCGCCTGTGCGAGCGCCTCGGCGTCACCGAGGTGGTAGGCACTCATGGCTGTCGCGAACAGTTGATTCGACGACGCCTCGGGGGTCACCGGTTGGACCACCCATCGCTCCGACTCGACGATGAGGCGTGCCTTGGCCAGTTCGAGCGTGTTGACCGCGCGCGCAGCTCCTGTCGGTCCGCGCTCCCGGCGGCCCAGGAAGCCGCCCTGATTGGCCATGACCTCGAGGCGATCGATCCAACGCTGGGCCTTGTCGTAGTCGCCGAGCTGCAGGTCGCCATACTGACCCCAGTCGAGCGCGTGGATGGCGTCACCCATGTCGTCGCCCGGCTCCCAAAGGTCGCGGGCGGCGTCGTACGCCGACTGGTTGTTCAGGGATACGAGGTCCCACATGCCGACCTGAATGAAGATGTGCGTCGGCATGTGACGGGCGTGCGAAACCGCGGGTGCGATCTCTGAGAAGCGATATGCGGCTTGGAGCGCCAAAGGCGCATGCAGCGGATCGTCGAACGCATGAATCATGTAGTGCGGCGCACCGGGATGGCTCGGATTCTCGATCGCCAGGCGCTGCGCGATGGCGCCCGCGCGGATGCTCAGGCGCTCCGCGAGTTGCTCACCGGAGCCCAGTGGCCGGCGCCTGGGCGCCTCCGCGGTCATGGTGGACATGTCGTGACCCCCCTGCGCGACCCCGTCCTCGGCATTGGCGGGCATCGGCATGGGCATCGACATGGGCATCGGCACGGGAAGGTCCCCCGACCGGACCGCAGCAGCAGCGCTCAACATCGACAGGGAATAGAACGCGGCGACCTCCGGGTCGTTGGGATACAGTCGATAAAGGCCCTCCATCTCCATCATGTAGTCGATGCGACGCGATGCGTGGTCACCTTCGCCCCACAGAACCTCGACGGCGGCCAGGAATCCCTGCTCGCGAGCAGTCGGCGCCTTGGCCTGGCGCTCCTCGGGGGTGGGGGCCAGCCGCGCTAGAGCCAGCCGCGGTTCGGTCGCATCCATCTGCGAGATGAGCGGATGGTTGTACGACAGCGACTCCGCCCAGTAGGCCATCGCGAAGTCCGGGTCGATCGCCTGCGCCGCGTGGAACTGCTCTCGAGCCTGCTTCCAGCCGAAGCTATGCAGGATGGCCACACCCCGTAGGAAATGGCTCTGGGCTTCGTTCGTGGCCGACGTCGGAAAGTTGATCGAGCCCACGTTTTCGAACTGGGCCGCAACAGGCGCGATCCCGATGGCGAAAAGTGCTGATGCGATCAGCCCGGTACGCAATGTCTTCATGGTCTTTCTCCTCGCTGGGGGGCCGCTCTAGGCCCACCCGTCCATCCATCCGCTCTATATACTAGCGAGTCGAGCCCGCGGTCGCCTCAGGGGGCGGGCGCGAGGATCGCGAGCACGATCAATCGCGCCATGCCAGTGTTGCGGATGCCGTGAGCGACGCCCTCCGGCGCGATGAGCATCATGCCGGCCTCCATGTCGATTTCTTCGGAGTCCAGCATGAACTGCCCTGAGCCCGCCAAGACATGGTAGACCTTGTCCTGTCCAGCGTGTGTGTGAAGCCGATGTTCCTGACCTGGCTCGAAGCAGTTGAGTCCCACGAGGACGCGATCGGATCGAAAGATGGTGCTCTTGCCCATCTTCTCGGGGCTGAAGACCGCGTGGTCCTCGGGACGGATCCCTCTTGATTCGGGCATGGACTGCCTCCGCGTGTCTGGGGCTAGCGCCAACGATGAGTGATTCGAACCCCGAGCGTGAAGTCGATGGCCGGCGCGTCGGCCGGCAAGTCCTCCTGGAAACTCACGTCCCAACGCCATTCGTCGTTCCAGCTGCCAGCGAGCCCGAAAATGATGTTGCTCAGCGGCCAGTCGAGCTCGCGGTCGTCGAACCCCTGCAGGGCGGGTGAGGTGACCTGATACTGGAAGATGCCTGCGAGGCTCGACCCGAGAGAGCGCTCCACCGCGAACGAAAAGAAAATTGCCTGGTCCCTGACGGCAGGGCCTATTCCTGAGGCGGCGCGGAC
>JAOTVA010000207.1 GCA_029863645.1 Gemmatimonadota bacterium | reverse complement strand
GTTCTCACGCCTTGGGGTGCTCCGACGGGGGGAAGAGCCGAATGCCACGAACCTCCCATGCAAGTGCCGTTCACTTTTGCGCCCGATCCGCTCACGGGCCCCTATGACGTGGCCGCGCTATGACTTAGGGCCTCCGGTCCACGTCCTCGCGGGCCTCGGTCCAGCGGCATTGTGTGGGCATGACACGACGATCTGTGGGAGGCGTGCAACACCGTGGGTGGAGGCCAGACGGGCCGACGGAGCCGCATCGAGCGCGTCTCATGGGGCGGCTACCGATTCGGGGAAGCTGCCAGGACGAACGAGAATCGAGTGCCCGTCGCATCAGACGAGTCGAGGCTGAGATCCGACCCCATGGCCCGTAACAGTCGCCGGGCGATGGACAAGCCGATCCCACTACCGGAAAAGAAGTGGCCCTCCTCCGGCCTGGCCGATCGGCGCTTGAAAGGCTGGAAGAGGTGACGCCGCTGCTCGGCCGTAATGCCGCGGCCGGTGTCCTGCACATAGTACTCGAGGCGACCATGTGGCATGGGACGAACACCCACCTCGACGGAACCCTCATCCGTGAACTTGAGCGCGTTCGTGGTCAGGTTGAGCAATACGCGGCGGAGGGCGTGAGGGTGCCCCCGAGATTGCCAACGCTCGGGGACGACCACGCGCAGTTCCAGCTTCTTCTCCTCCACGATGGGGCGAACCATGCGCTCCACGCTCTGGAATAGCTCGACCAGCGAGAATGGCTCGGCCTCTTCGGCCGTGAGATCCTTCTCTTCGCGGGCCAGATCCATGACATCCGAAGCGATCGAGGCCAACCCGAACGCAGCGCTGTAGACCAGTCCCAGTTGGCTCCTCTGAACGTCGGTCACCGGACCGCTGTGTCCGTCCCTCAGCGCCTCGGCCAGAAAAAGGATGGACGTGAGAGGGGACCGAAAGTCGTGGGCCACCTCGACAAGAAGCTCAAACGCGTCCGGTCCCTTCATCCGGGACCTCAGATCATCTGATCGGTTGTCTGACACCGGCTTCTCGACTGACCGGAGTGTCCGCAACGATGACCAGGCCCGCAACACGACGAGGGTCGACGCTGCAGTAGCTTCTGAGTCGGGGACGGCCTCGATCAGCTCGCGGCCCAGCGCGTCCATGAGCGGCTCATATAAGGCGCTACGGGACAGCCACTCGCGAATCGGGCCAGGGTCACGACCCTGGATCACCTCCTCCACCTTGGCCCGCAGAGTAGTGAGGTACCCCTCGGCTCGCCCATGGCCACCCGGCGCAAGAAGCGGGTAGAGCTCATCGAGGCGAACCAGGACCCCCTGAGTCGCAGAAGCGAGCACGTTCTGCGTGGATTGGGCCAGCGCCACGCCACCCGGCCGCTCGGCGTCCATTAGCTCGAGCGATCAGTGGTTTGTGACGCTTTCACCAAGCTGTCTCGGCCGATGTCGTGCTTCTCCATGAGCCGATAGAGGGTCGTGCGATCGACTCCTGCGATTCGAGCGGCGTCGGATATGTTTCCTCCGGACGATCGAACCACGTGGGTTAGGTAGTCGACCTCAAACTTCGTGAGAACCTGATCTCGCGCAGCATGGTACGCGAGGCCCATCAACGCCGGGCCGAAGAAGGCTGCGCCTCCAGTCGGTCGCGACGCGTCCTCGTCGATGAACACGATGTCTTCAGGGCCGACCTCGGAGCCAGGTGCCACCATCACGACGAGGTGCTCGATCACGTTCCGTAGCTCACGCACATTGCCGGCCCACGGAGCGTGCCGCAGGGCGCTCATCGCTGCCGCAGACAGCGTCGGAGGCGGAGACCCCGGCTCACGGTGCTGACCCCAGAACTCCATCAGGAACCGCTCGGACAGAACTGGGATATCCTCCGGTCGCTCGCGCAGGGGCGGAACGTTGATCGGGACGACCCGAAGCCGGTAATGCAGGTCCTTCCGAAGTGAGCCGTCTTCGATGGCCTCAGCGGGGTCGCGATTGGTCGCGGCGATGACTCGCACGTTCACCACTGCGTCCGTCTTTGTGGAGCCGACTCGACGGACGACACCGTCCTGAAGCACCCGGAGCAGCTTCGCCTGAGTCTGTAACGGCAACTCAGTGACCTCGTCGAGGAAGAGAGTCCCGCCGTTGGCCACTTCGAGGAGCCCCTCCTTCTCGCGAACCGCGCCGGTGAAGGCTCCCTCCACGTGCCCAAACATCTCGGACTCGACCAGTGCCTCCGGAATCGCAGCGCAGTTGACCGAGACGAGCTCCCGGCTACTGCGCCGGCTGTGCAGGTGAATGTACTGGGCGATCACCTCCTTACCGGTTCCGCTCTCGCCCGTGATGAACACCGAAGCATCCGTGGGCGCGACTTTGGTCGCCAAGTCGATGACCTTCCTAAGCGCGGCGCTCTGGCCGTAGAGCCGCACGTGATCACTGTGGCTCTGTGACGGGGAAGCTGCAGACGATTCGGCCCTCCGACTCTCTCGTGCCACCATCGCCGCGTGTGCGGCCCGACCCATGAGGATCTCGAAATGCGTCGCCGAGAATGGTTTCGGCAAGTAGTCCCAGGCGCCGGCCCGAAGGGCGGTGACACTGGACTCGACGCTGGGGTTGCCCGTCATGACGATAATGAGCGCATCCGCGTTCGCGTTGGCTGCCTCGCCCATCAGCTCCAACCCAGAGACCTCGGACATGTAGAGGTCGAGAAGCACGATGTCGAAGCGCCGATTCTTCAACAGCCGCAGGGCGTCGTCGCCACGACCGCAGACGGTTACTGCGAACCCCTCAGTGCGAAGGAGCGAAGCGCAGCTCTCACGCAACGAGTGTTCATCGTCGACCACGAGTACCTCGATCGACTTGCGCACATCGGCATCGACTGAAATGAGCTCCAGGCCGGGGCTCGATTCCTGTGGACCATCGACGCTGGTGTGGGTGGCTCGATGCATTCAGATCCCTAGGGAAACGGACTGTGGTGCGGGTGCCGCACGGCCCGGAAACGCTGTAACTACGGTGAGTTCATGCCGTACGAAGTAGATATCGATGGTACAAAGTTCCGCGGTCTGTTGCATCCGTACAAGGGTCTTGGTTCTAGCGAGTGTCGTTTCCGCCACATTGCTGTGTGACTGGCGCAACGGTCTGACGACGGCCCGCCAAAGAAATATGGCGAGTATCAAGTTTTGACTGGTGGCGTGCTGCTCGAACGTTGTAACTTTGTCTTCACGTTCCCACCCTCGCTTCCCTGCCAGCACCCATGACCGACGACAAGTTGATCTCCTCCGGCGCCGGGCATGCACGGGTCCCGGCCGAACGCCACGACTCCGGCGCGCCCCCGTCCTACGGAGGGGAGCCTTACTACTCGCCCTTTGAGCCGGAGGAGGCTGGTGTCGATTGGCGGCGCTATGCGTTCGCCATTCTCAGGTACAAGTGGCTGCTCGTTGCTGCGGTGGTCGTGGGGTCGGCCGGTTCCTTCGTGGCGTGGAACGCGGCTGAGGTGCGCTACACGGCCGAGGGAAGCCTGTGGATAGAGGTCGAGAGCCGCCAGGGTTCCGGTGATGTCACCCCCCTTCGGACGAGTAGTCTCCTGCAGTCGGGTGCGTCGTGGATCGAGCTCCTCCGATCGTACCAAGTGTTGGATTCCGTCGTGGTTGCACAGGGCCTATATGTACGCTCGCCGGAGGAATTCGCCGAATCGTTCACCTCGTTTAGCCTCGGCGAGCAGTTTGCCCCCGGAGCGTTTGAATTGCGCGTTGGACCGGAGGGCCGCGACTACGTCCTGGCCACCCAGGCGGGCGCGGTCGTGGAGCAAGGTCGGCTCGGCGAACTGATTGGCGAGGCGGTAGGCTTCAGGTGGAGGCCGCCGGCTGGGTCATTCCCAGCTGGGGCCACTGTGCCCTTCACCGTGATGGCTCCTCGCGACGCGGCCAGGGAGCTATCCGATCGGTTGGTCACGAGTACGGATCGGGAAGCCAACTTCCTGCGCATATCACTGGACGGCACGAATCCCGTTCTCATCGCGAATGTATTGAACTCGCTGATGAGCCGACACGTCGTGCTTGCGGCCGAGCTCAAGCGGGCGAAGATCGACCAGACGCTCGAGATCCTCGAAGAGCAGCTTATCATCACGGAGAACGACCTCGCGCAGGCGGAGAGACGGCTCGAGGAGTTCCGGGTGACCACCATCACCTATCCCACCGACCGGATCGCGATTGTCGCGGGACTCCAGGAAACACGAGCCCCCGTGTTCGACCGTTACTTCGAGATGAGCATGGAGCTCGAAGATGTTCGCAGAGAACGGGATAGACTCGAGGCCGCACTGGAGTCCTTCGAGGAGGACGGGGAGGTTCGCATCGAGGCGCTCGAGGTCATCCCTTCGGCTCGAGAGTCGTCCGAACTGCGCCGCATTCTGGACGACCTCGTAGACGCGAGGTCGGAGCTACGGGTATTTAGGGATCGGTACGCGGATGACTATCTGCCGGTACAAGAGCTGCTCCGGCAGGTCGAATCGATCGAGACGCAGGCGATTCCGCGCGTG
>JAOTVA010000206.1 GCA_029863645.1 Gemmatimonadota bacterium | reverse complement strand
TACCGAAGCGCTTGCGTGCCTAAGGCTCCCGGTACGCCTGTGATCTTCCGCTCGCCAACGTGGCTGTGGTGGCTCCTGGGCCTCGCAGGTCTCGTGAGTGGAGTAGGCACCGCAGTGCTCTTCTTGAGGGAAGGGGTCACTGCCTACTCGATCGGGTTGGCTCTCCTCGACCTCCTCTTGGCGGTCGGCCTCACGGACGCACTGACAACGCGCGTCGAACTCAACGACGAGGGGCTCATTCGGGTCGCCAATTTTCGCAGCCGTTTCGTTCCCCGCGCTCAGATCGAGAGCGTCAGCTGGGAGGGTGGTACCGGTGTGGCGATCCGACTGACCAACGGCTCCTGGGTCAGGCTCCCGGATGTCGGCAACAGCCAGGCTCGCGCCAATTCCATTCGAGGTTGGATCAAAAGGACCGCAGGGTGAAGCAGAACCCCGGGAGCGCGATCCGCGAGTTCTGCGAGGCGTTGGCCGCATCCTAGCAAGCGCAGTTCAGTCACACGGAGGTTATGACGACCCGCTTGCAGAGAGCAGAGGATCCCTGCCCCGCCGCGCCACCCAAATTACGTGCCGTGCGCCCTTACCCGCATGCGCCCGCACCTTAACCTCTTCGACCGCAAAGCCCGCCGCGCGCAACCGTTTGGTGAACGCCTTGTCCGGCCCCGCGGACCAGATCGCCAATCTGCCGGCCGGCCGAAGAGCCCTGTACGCCACAGACAGCCCCTGCTTCGAGTACAGCCACTGATTCGAGGCTCGCGTCAGCCCGTCCGGCCCGTTGTCCACGTCTAGGACGATCGCGTCAAACCCTTCGCGCTCCTTCTTGAGGAGCACCGTCACATCGACCGTTTGGATCTGTGTGCGAGTGTCCTCCAGCGGTCGCCCTGCGAACGATCCTAGAACACCACGGTTCCACTCGACGATTCCAGGCACGATCTCGGCGACCACGACCGCTGCATCTGCACCCAGTGTCTGCAGGGTGGCCGACAGAGTGAAACCCATCCCAAGGCCGCCGATGAGTACGCGCACCTCCGGCATCTCCTGGAGACCCTTACACGCGATGACCCCCAACGCGTCCTCAGAGGCATGCGCCCGAGTGTTCATCAGATCCTGGCCTCCAACGATCTTGATGAAGTAGTCCGCCCCGCGTTGATAAAGCCCGAGCTCTCCACCCTCGCCAGGGATCGATGCGGTGTGGACGAGGCGCATCCCTCAGTCGGGCCGAATTCGGCCGCCTGGGGGGAGGCCGCTGGGGACGGTCGCCGGCTCGGTGCGGTCAAACCTTTCGTCGGTGAGCGCGCGGAGAAACGCTACGATGTCTGCAATCTGCTGCGGGCCCATGTCCGCAACCCGTCGAAAGTTTCGGTCGACTGAGGGCGCGGCCTCCCGCCCACGGCGCTGGCCCCCGGATGCTACGTTCGGATTCTCGGAGCGTCCGTTGTCATAGAACTCGAGCACATCCTCGAGCGTGGCGATCATCCCGTTGTGCATGTAGGGGGATGTTAGCGCCACGTTTCGCAGGGTTGGCGTTCTGAACCGGAACCGGCCGCGGCTCGTGTCAGGTTCCGCCAAGAGTGGGTTCTCCATCACCCCCTCAGCGTGGAGGCGATAGTCTGAGAACATTGGGCCGCCGTGGCATCGATCGCAGCCGACGGCATCGAAGCTGTCCATCCCACGGACCTCCTGTGCCGTTAACGCGGAGTTCTCCCCTCGCCGGAAGCGATCCACCCGGCTGTCCACCGCGATGAGGCTTCGCTGGAACGAAGCAAGAGCCACCGCGAGCGCTTCCGAGTCGATCCGGGGCGAGCCGAACGCTTTCTCGAATAGGCGAACGTACTCGGGGATAGCCTGGAGCCGGACCACTACGCTATCGACTGCGACGTCTTCGGGGTAGGCAGCGCCGCGCATCTCCTCGAACGCCTTGAGCGGCTCGAGGGCCTGGTCCTCGAGGCTCCTGACCCGACTATCCCAGAACATAGGCGCCGAGGCTCGATCAAGTTGTGCTGGGATCTGCTGCCCGCGCCGTTGGCGCCGGCGAGTCAGGCCGTTGTAGGCAGTGTTGAGAACGGTCGGAGCATTCCTTTTTACCACCGGTATCGCACCGCCCGACACGTCGACTCGATCGGGACCCAATCCGACTGCTTGGGGGCCAAGCGACAAGGCACGACCGTCCGCATAAGCGAAGGCCGGGTGGTGGCATGTCACGCAAGCGACGTCCTGCTCGCCAGACAGTATGGGATCCCAAAAGAGGAGGCGCCCAAGCTCAACCTGCGAATCAGACGAGGCCTCGATATCGGGGAGTTGGGCCGCGCCAGGGACCACATGGCCCGTGATCGCAATCAGGACCACGGGTGCTAGCCAGATCTTCAAGACCGTCCCTCCTCGGCTCCGACGAATTCGTACGGCGACCCTAAAATGTCGACGACGTGGCCGCCCCGAACGTTAGGACGAGGACGCAGACTTGCGACCCGACGGGTCCCGCCAGCAGAATCGCACTCCGCAGGAGTGTGCCGAAGACCAGGGCGGAAGGGGGTTTAGCGTCTCGACCGAGTCGACTTGCCGCAACTGCGGCGCGGAACTGATCGACCGTTACTGCCACCGCTGCGGCCAGGACTCCACTGACCCACCTGGCGATGCGCCGAGCCTCTTCGGGGTCTTGGCTGCAAGCGTGGTCGGGATGGAGTCGCGGGCCTTTCGGAGCTTCCTCACGCTCCTGTTCCGGCCCGGACGGCTCACTCGCGCCTATGTCCAGGGCCAGCGCGTTCGGTACTCGAGTCCGGTTCAGCTCTACTTGTGGTGCACCGCTGCCTTCTTCCTCACCCAATCATTCTTCCCTGTCGTCCGATTGGATCCAGAAACGGGGCGAGTAGTCTCGAGCCTCTCCTCAGTATCGATCGGAACCGGCTTATCTACCGAGACCCTGGCTCGTCTCGCTGCTCAGGGCACACCCCTCCCCGTCTTCGCGGAGCGCTTCGACGCGGCAGCCACGGCATACTTCCCGATTCTCTTGCTGGCGCTCGTGGTAGCGGCTGCGCTCCTTCTGGCAGTCCAGTTCTGGAGAGAGCCGGCCATCAAGCACGCAGTCTTCGCACTCCATTGGTGTGCCTTCTATTTCGCCTTGGAGGTCCTCCGCCGCCCGCTTCAAGCGGTGGGGAATTGGGGCGGTGTCGCGTCAGCTCTCAGTACACTGATTGCCCTGTCGTACCTGGGAGTGGCGATGCACGTCGTGTACGAGCGGCGCCTGTTGGCGACCGTGGCTCGAGCACTACTTACCACCTTGGCGTTCGCCGCATTGCTTGGAGGATGGCTATGGTCGACGACGGCACTCGCTGGAAGGCTGGCGTGACAGCAGTGCGCTACGCTTGTCAGGCATTGCTCGTGCTTCTCGCGCTCCCTGCGTGGGGTGCTGCGCAGGCCATCTGTTCTGACGCGCCGCTCGCGGTCCAGGTTCTGGGCTCAGGTGGGCCGTTCGCGGGCTCGCGACGCGCCTCTTCGAGTTATCTGGTGTGGGCTGAGGGGCGAGCGATCGCCCTGATCGATGTCGGCGGAGGAAGCTTCCTTCGTTTCGGGGAGGCAGGGGCGAGTCTCGACGATCTGTCCGTCGTCGCCATCAGCCACCTTCACCCCGACCATGTCTCGGATCTCCCCGGGTTGCTCTGGCTCAGCGACTCCGTCCGTGAGCGCCCCCTCGTGCTCGTAGGTCCATCGGCTGGAGGCGTGTTCCCTGACATCGCCACGTTCGCTCGTCGCCTGTTCGACGGGACGGACGGTGCCTTCCCGATTCTGAGCGGTAGTGTGGGCGGACCCGGGCGAGGTGTGCTGCTGGACGTTCGCGAGATCGACGTGACGAGGTCCACGTCGACTGTGATCGACCTTGAATCCGGTCTTGAGCTGTGGGCCATCGGTGTGCCACATGCCAGCATCGGCGTTGCAAACGCCACGACCCCCTCGGTCGCCTACCGTCTAAGGCTTGGGGACCGCAGCGTGGTCTTCAGCAGCGACCAGAACGGCTCGGACGAGCGGTTCGTTTCGTTCGCGGCTGACGCAGACGTGCTCGTCATGCACATGGCCGTGTCAGAGCGGAACGTAGGTGAGGTCCACGCTCGTCCGAGCGTCGTGGGGCGGATCGCACAAGATGCCAACGTTCGCCGGTTGGTCCTCAGTCACTTGATTGAGCCTCCCGAAGGCTTGCCGGAGCCAGATCGGTTCAGTGGCAGCCGCCTGGAAGAGAGTGTGGCGCTGGTGGAAGCTGCCTTTACCGGCCCGCTGGATGTCGCGACTGATCTGCTTTGTATCCGCGTACGCTAGCTGTGCATCGAGTAACGCTAACCCTCGGCCACGTCCTCACCGGCCTCGAGCAACTCTTGGTCCTCCGCGCTTCTGGCGAGGGCCAGAGAACCGGCCGCAGTACCCGCGCCGGCCACGGCGAAGACGGGACCCAAGACCACCAGATTCCCCCAGAAAGATGGGTCCTCCAGCAAGGCCACCGCCGAGACAAAGATGACGGACAGCAAAAAACCTCCAGCGGCCCCCCAA
>JAOTVA010000205.1 GCA_029863645.1 Gemmatimonadota bacterium | reverse complement strand
CGCGCCTGATTCGATCCAGGCGACCGCGGCGTTGGCGTCTATCCATGTTTTGAACGCAAAGCTCCTGCGCTCTCCCGGTACGACGTTGAAGCGATACGAGCCGAGCTCCTGCAGCCGGGTCACACAAGCGCCAGCGACATCCAACTGGCCGGCGACGAACTCCACCGACACGCCGGCGACGGGTCGGCTGAGCCCGGCGAGGACCTCGGCTTCGTACCCCTCGACGTCGATCTTGCAGAAGCTGGGCATGCCGTAGCACTCGATTAGTCCGTCCAGCGTCACCACGGATACCGGCACCGACTCCTCCCACTGGACGGAACGGAAGCCCGCGTTGGTCTGCGCCAACTGCTTCCGCCAAGGCCCGGAGAGCGTCGAAACCGTGGGCGTCCGCCTGCTGATGGCGAGGTGCTCCGTTCCAGGCCGCGCGCCAACCGCCTCTTCCCGCACGGTGATTCGCTCGCTGCTTCCGACGAGAAGGCGTAGTAAACGCGCTATGTGCGGCTGAGGTTCGAACGCAATTACGCGTGCCCCTAGTGCCGCGAAGGCCACCGATCGGTCGCCAAGGTGCGCGCCCACATCGAATACCAAGTCTCCTTCGCGCACGAAGGGAGCATACAGGCGCCGGAGGCCGCGCTGCCGGCCCGGTCGTCGGTACACGACGAGGGAACGTATGAGGCCGATCCACTCCGACACCGATTGCTTCATGGGCCGTCCCGGTACGACGAGCTCAGCTCGGACGGACCCTGATCGTAGCCAGAACCGGATAGTGATCGGACGGATATCGGCCTTCGACGCTATGCACGATCGTCGAGATGGTCGGCACGTCGATCGGGCCGCCTACGAGGATCCAGTCGATCCGTTGCTCCCAATCCATCGGGGGAGGCTCGAAGCCGTTCGACGTCACAGCCGGCCCGTGCCGCTCGGTCGCGATGGACCATGCATCCCGGAGCCCCTCGCTCGTCGCCACCCGCCAGGTTTCGCTGGACTCCGCGGCAGCGTTGAAGTCACCCATCACGATTACGGTGCTGCCCGGGGGAAGGGCCGAGATATGCTCATTTATCCGTGTGGCGGAGTCCAACTGCCTCGGACCCTCGCGAAGCGTGAAGTGCGTGCTGTACGCGTAGATCTGTTGGCCGGACTCTAAGTGATGGAATCGGGCCCAAGTCACGATCCGCGAGCCACCGCGGCCGCGACTGCTTCCGCGAAACCGATCGCGTGGCGGGTCCCCCAGCCAGAACGTCCCGGACTCGATGGGGATGAGCTCCCGATAGCGGTAGAAGATGGGCGTAGCCTCGCTCAACCCGGTGCCGCCGTTCAGTCCGCGGTCGACCCCCAGCCAGCGATACTCGGGCAGAGCGGCCTCGAGAAACTCGATCTGCTCTCCGAGCACCTCCTGGAGGCCGACCAGGTGAGGGTTCGAGCGCCCGATCGTTTCCGCGACCAGCTCCTTTCGGAACGGCCACGAATTGTTGCCATCCCGTCCGGACGACGTGCGGATGTTGAACGTCATCACGTCGAGCTCGATCGGGTCGGCCGGGGGCGAGCCCTGGCTTTGAGCCGCCGCCCGGGCCGTCGGCGCCACCAGCAGGGCGGCCAGGAGGAAGACGCGTAGCAGGGTCAAGAACAGATCACCTTTCAGGAGAGTATGCGCTGCGCATCGTAAGCTCCCGCCGGTCGCCGCGACACTATTGGGGCCGCTTACGGAAGAGAAGCAGTCGATACTGCAGGAACCCATCCCTCAACCCCACCTGGAGGGCGTTGCCGCCGATCAGGTTGCCGAAGAAGGGGATGCCGCTCAGGCCGAGAGGGGCCAACACAGCGCAGGCAGCGGCCGTAAGCCGGTCGCGTACCCGACTCCCGGGGCGAGTGAGCGCCGTGAGGTCCACGTTCTTCTGTACCTCCAGGCCGTATGTCCTCGCGCGATCCATCAGCTCTCGATCCACGCACGCGGCAGGCACGCGCCAGCCAGCTTGGAACTGCGCCACTCGATGCCGTTGCCGAGCGTCCAGGGCGCCCTCGTCCAACGCTAAGAAGTCGTCAGCGACGAGGAGGCATCCTCCGGGACGCAGATGCTTCGCCACGTTGGAGAGGAACGCGTCGGGGTCGGTACTGTGCGCGAACGACTCGACCGCGACTACTGCATCCGCACGAAGCTCCAGGTCAGCGGACTGGAAGTCGCCGAGGAAGAATGAGCATCGGTCGGCGTATCCCAACTCCCGGGCGAAGCGCTGGGCGATCTCGACTTGGCGCGGACTCACCGTGATCCCCCTCAGCCGAGCCCCCGGGAACCGCTCTGCCAGGTGGAAGAGCGTCCCGCCTACCCCGCACCCGAAGTCGACGACCACGGGATTCGGGCTCGGGGCGAGGGTTGCGATCTCATCCCCTAGCACGCGGTCGATGTAGCTGGATGCCTCTCGCGCAGATCCGATTCCAGGCCCCCACAGCTCGCGGTGCATCGCATAAGCGCCGCGGCCGCCTCCCATGAGCAGGAAGCGACGCGTATTACTGTCGTAGTAGCGGGCGACGTCGGTGGACGACACGGATCTCCAACATATGGGCGTTCGGTGAGTCCCTCGACACGTTAGACTCCCTGCGACAATAAGCCCACCTAAGGAGACGACATGAAAGATCAGACTCTGTCCATTCACGCAGGGTTCAAGTTCGACCCCGCAACGAAAGCGACCACTGTTCCGATCTATCAGACCGTCGCCTACGAGTTCGATAGCGCGCAGCACGGCGCAGACCTGTTCAACCTCGCTGTCGAGGGGAACATCTACACGCGCATCATGAATCCCACGACGGCGGTCCTCGAGCAGCGCTGTGCAGAGCTCGAGCAGGGGATTGCCGGCCTAGGCCTTAGCGCCGGGAGCGCCGCGGTCAACTACTCCATCCTCAACATCGCCGAGCAGGGGAACAACATCGTCTCGGTGCCGCAGCTGTACGGGGGCACCTACACGCTGTTCAAGCACATGCTGCCGAAGCTCGGTATCGATGTGCGCTTCGCGAAGGACGACAGCGTCGAGGCGATGCGGAAGCTCATCGACGACAAGACGACCGCCGTGTTCTGTGAATCCATCGGTAACCCGGCAGGAAATATCGTCGATATCGAGGCGCTCGCTGCGATGGCCCACGAGCTGGGCGTGCCGCTGATTGTCGACAACACCGTCGCAACGCCGGCGCTGATCAAGCCCATCGCTTGGGGTGCGGACATCGTCATCAACTCGCTAACCAAATACATGGGAGGCCACGGCAACTCACTTGGCGGCGTCATCGTCGATGGGGGCAAGTTCCCGTGGGCCGACTATCCCAAAAAGTTTCATATGCTGAATGAGCCCGAAGAGTCCTACCACGGCGTGGTCTACACGGAGGCTCTGGGCCCGGCGGCCTACATCGGCCGAGCGCGCACAGTGCCGCTGAGAAACACCGGCTCGGCCCTCAGTCCCATGAATGCCTTCATGATCCTCCAGGGCATGGAGACTCTGCCGCTGCGCATGGAGCGCCACTGCGACAATGCACTGGCTGTTGCCAAGTACCTGAAGGACCACAAGCGCGTGGCCTGGGTGAGTTTTGCGGGCCTTCCGGATTCTCCCTACTACGAACTCGCCAAGAAGTACACGAATGGCCGTCCGTCGGCGTTGCTCACGTTCGGAATCAAGGGCGGATTCGATGCGGGCGTGAAGTTCTATGACGCGCTTGATCTGTTTCTGCGACTAGTCAACATCGGTGACGTGAAGTCGCTCGCGGCACATCCTGCTTCCACGACGCACCGGCAGCTTTCGGACGCCGAATTGAAGTCGGCCGGCGTGACGCCCGACATGATTCGGCTGTGCGTTGGGATCGAAGACATCGAGGACATCATCGCGGACCTCGACCAGGCGCTCGCGGCAGCGGGATGAGTACCCGAGAGATGTACGTGTGCGCTCGTCCTTCTTGGTGGACCTTGAGCCTCACCGGTCTACTCCTCGCCCCGGGGGCATCCGCCCAGCAGGCACCCACACGTTTCGAGGAAGTACGTCGCTTCGCTACCGAGGAGGCGACACAAGGCGTGGCCGTCGATGAGCAGTATTTCTACGCCATCTCGAACCGCCGCATCGGGAAATACGAAAAAGACACGGGCCGGAGGGTCGGCGGATGGGAGGGACCGGCAGACGGGCCCATCATTCATCTCGACGGCGGGGTGGTGATCGATGGACTTCTCTATAGCGCCCATTCCAACTATCCCGGCATACCCATGGCCAGCTCGATCGAGATCTTCGATCCCGAGACCATGCGGCACGTCGGCTCTCGAAGTCTGGGTATTCTCGAGGGGTCGGCGACCTGGGTAGACCGGTGGGACGGGCACTGGTGGGTCGCCCTGGGAAACTACGCCGGCGCGGGAGGCGTGCCGGGGCGGGGTCCCGAGTGGACGACCGTGCTCCAATTCGACGAAAGCTGGCGTCGGGTGGCGGGCTTCTTGTTCCCGCCCGACGTCGTCGAGCGCTTCGAAGCGATGAGCAATTCGGGCGGCACATGGGGCACCGACGGTCGGCTCTACATCACGGGG
>JAOTVA010000204.1 GCA_029863645.1 Gemmatimonadota bacterium | reverse complement strand
GCGCTGCACACCGAGTCCCTGCGCGGGCCGGTCAATGCGACCGCGCCGAACCCTGTCACGAACGCGACCTTTTCGGCGGCGTTGGGGCGTGCGCTGGGACGCCCCACGGTGATCCCGGTTCCGGGAGTTGCGGTGAAGGCCGCCTTCGGTCAGCTAGGGACAGAGGCGCTCTTGTGGAGCCAGCGCGTCGTCCCGAAAAGGGCGGTCGAGTCGGGCTATTCGTTCTTCTACGAGGGCGTCGAGGACTCGTTGCGCTTCCAGCTCGGCAAGGAGCAGGAGTAGGCCGGGAGCCTTCCGGTCAGTCCGGAAGGATGTCGCCGTCCGGTCCGAGTTGCGGGTAGGGTCTTCCCTCCGCGCGACGGGTGCGGGCCAGCGAAGGATAGGCCCACTCGAAGAGGCGCTCACTGAACACGGCGGGAGGCAACCGACTCGTCTCGTACATGCCCGCGGCCGATCGCTGTCGCGCCGCCTCAAACAGCAAGAGCGAAGAGGCGACGGACACATTGAGCGAGTGAACCATGCCCCTCATGGGGATGGAGACGAGTTCATCGGCGAGCTCGAGCCCCTCCGGCGAGACCCCGTGCAACTCTGCACCCATGGTGATGGCGGTCGGGCGCGTGTAGTCCACCTCTCTGTAGTCGAGCGCGTCCTCCGAGGGGTGCGCCGCCAGGACCGTGAAGCCCCTGCCTTTAAGATGCTCGATGGCTGTCTTCACGCCACGGTGATACACGACATTGACCCACTTTTTGGTTCCGGCGGAGGTGCCGTGGTGAAGGTCCAGGGCACCGTCGGGCACGACCACATGGGTTTCGAGAACGCCCACCGAGTCACAGTTGCGGAGAATGGCCGAGAAATTGTGCGATTTGTGTACGCGGTCCATGAGCACGGTGAGGTCCGGTTGACGACGGGTCAACACGGCACGCAGGCGCCGGAAACGTTCGGGTCTCATGGTGGTGAGACTACCTCAGTGCCTCTCTCGAGGCGATATGGGGCGCGTCTTTGGTTCGGGAATGCGCCTTCCGGCGCCGGGCAAAGGGGGCTTACGTTGGGGCGGTGCTCCGCCGGGGTGGCGAAATGGTAAACGCAGGGGACTTAAAATCCCCCGGGCTTCGGCCCTTGTGAGTTCGAGTCTCACCCCCGGCACTGTTGTAGGACAAGGAGTTACGAGAATCGCGGGGAGTCCATGATCTTGGGACTCCTGCCACCTATTATGGGACCCCGACGATGTTGAATTCTGAGGGTTGTCCCGACCCGAACCTCCGACACGAATGACTAGCGTCCTGCTCCGCGTCACCGACGTTGAGCGCCGGCCATTCCGCTCAGGTGGGCTTCGTCTCCGTGATCGTCGTTAGCGTGGTGTTCGCGCTGGGGCTGCCGATGCTGTCGGTGTAGCGGATCCGGTCGCGGTTTGCTGACTTGTGCTGCATGTTGACCGCATAACTCCTACCCGCTCCGTCCCCTAACCCCTCCGAGAAACCATTCGAGGCCCCGTCAGACCGGCGATCGCCGCCTACATTCTGGCTGGCGTGCTAATCGGTTTTCCGCTCTTGGATTTCATGGCTCAGGTGTTGCCCTCTGCGGTGCTGGACCCGCTTTGGCGGTGGCGCGCGACCGTCCGGCTGGGAGATGGCCTTCCATCCATCCTTCTTGGGCTCTTCGCAATCTTCGCGGTCGCGCTCCTGTCGCGTCACAAGCGAACGCTGCGGGTGCTTGCAGTCGTTTGCGGCGCGTTGGCTATGTTGCTCATGGCGAGCTTGCTGATGAGGGCGTTGGACCTCTGGGACGTACGTCCCTTGCTCACCCCGCAAGAGGCGTTCGATTTCGGCGAGACGTCCTTCGTGGTCTTCATGAAGTACCTGGCCGCGCTTTTGCTGCTGTGCACGCTCGCGATCATCGCTTGGCAAGCGTCGCCGCGACCTTGGAGTGAGAGCCGTCGCGGGCACTCCCGACCGAGGGATATCTTCCCCCGATCCGAGGGTGAATCGACAGGCGATGAAGCGGGTGGACCCGAGGACCTGGACATAGCCGAGGTCGAGCCGCCGGACCCCCAGGACGAGCCCGCAGACCCGGGGAGCGCAGAGGCGGAGGCCCCCTTCAAGCGGATCGCGGAAGAAGAGAACCAGCCGGTCGCGAAAGACTATCGAGTGCACATAGGCGATCTGGGCCTCGTCGGTAAGGAACGTGACATCGAACCGATGGCCTCCAGTGGAATAGAGAGCGAGAGGCGGGCGGTGAAGGCAGACGGCGACGTGGGTCGACGCCAAGGCGTGGCTGGCGGCGCGAATCCAGGGGGGAAGGGCCGACGAAAGCCAGGCAGGAACCCGAAGACCGGCGCGGAGATCCCAGCACCGCCGGACGATGTCCTACGCTCCGAGGTGCGAGCGCTCGTCGACGATGGAGAATCGCTCACGAACGCCCGGCGCAAAGTCGCAGGAAAGTACGGCATCGGCCTCTCGACGGTGAGGGATCGTACGAAGTAATTGTACCGCGGAATGGCTCAACCGTGGGGGCTACTACTCATCCGTACTAAGTTGAGAGTCGCCGTAGGCAGGACTTAAAACCCCCCGGGCTTCGGCCCTTGTGAGTTCGAGTCTCACCCCCGGCACCGTAACTTTTCGCAAGGCACGCTCTCGTGGACGAACCGCTTCGCTTCTTGCTGCTCCAGGTGCGCAATCCTGACGACCCAATGCGCCACCACGAGGTGCAGTCCTTCTCCCGTTGTTTCGGCTGCATGCCGGACCGCATCGAGGTCTTCGACCTCCTGAGCGGAGCCCCATCATCGGCCGAGCTGGCGCGGGCCGATGTCGTCCTACTCGGCGGTAGCGGGGACTACTCCGTGGCGCGTGGGGGTCCGTGGCTGCCGGCCGCCCTCGACGCCATGATCGCGCTGTACGAGACGAAGAAGCCGACGTTCGCTTCCTGCTGGGGCTTCCAAGCGCTCGCGCGGGCGCTCGGTGGTGAGGTCGTGACGGATCACGCTCTCGCGGAGGTGGGTACGATCTGGTTAGAGCTCACCCCGGAAGGAGTATCCGACCCGGTGTTCGGTCCGTTGGGAAGACGATTCCAGGTTCAGATCGGCCATGAGGACATCGTCACGGCCCTTCCGGCGCAGGCCACGCTCCTGGCGTCCAGCGACCGCGTAGAGAATGAGGCGTTCCGCTTGGAGGGTGCGCCCATCTATGCCACCCAGTTTCATCCCGAGATTGACCGCAGAGGGCTGATCGACCGCCTGCAGTCTTATCCGTCCTACCTCCCGCTCGCCGGCGCGGCGACTGTGAAAGAGCTCGAGGCGATTACGCCCGAGACGCCCCATACGGTCGGTATCCTTACACGCTTTCTCGACGTGGCGTTGGCCGCAACTCGATGACGTGGTCGCCTCGCGCCTCTAGCCGGCTCCTCACGCTGCTGCTGGTCGCCGGTCTGTTTTCGGCGCTCGAGGTAGCTCCGGTCGAGGCGCAACGCCGCATACGCTACGGTAACCGCACGGGCTGGATGCCCGATCCATACCGCGAGGGACTGCCGACAGCGAAGAACGGCGTAGTGGACCGCGGCTTCACCTTCTGCCGTCTGCTCTACCAGAGCGTGACCAGCGAACAGCGCGGCCACGGGTGGAATACCGACTATCCGGACTCCGACCACAACTTCACCGTTCGCTTCGAGGAGCTCACCACAGTCCAACCCGCGTGGTGGGCCGATGGAGAGCCCGGCTACGCGGTGGTGCGACCGCTGCAAAGCGAGCTCTTCGAGTGCCCGTTCCTCTTCATGTCCGACGCGGGGACGGTCGGCCTGAGCGACACGGAAGTCGCGGCCCTGAGGGACTACCTGCTCAAAGGGGGACTGATTTGGGCAGATGACTTTTGGGGGGACCGAGCCTGGCGGCGCTTTACCAACGAGATGTCGCGTGTGCTGCCCGAGTATTCGATGGTGGACATCGGTCCGGACCACGCGATCATGCACGCTCTGTACGAAGTCGACGCCGTCCCGCAGGTGCCATCGATTCAGTTCTGGCGCATGACCCGCTTTTCGACGTCGGAGATGGGGAGCGAGAGTGGAACCCCACACCTCCGCGGGATCTTCGGCGAGGACGGACGCCCGTTGGTACTCGCGACACACAACACGGACATCGGGGATGGGTGGGAGCGGGAAGGCGAGGACTTGGACTTCTTCTACACGTTCTCGCCGAAGTCCTATGCGCTCGGCATCAACATCCTGCTCTACGTAATGAGCCACTGAGGCCCACCCGCGCCAGCGGAGGCTTAGGCCAGCGGCCCCGGTACGGGTACCCTCTCGGCCGACGCGGGCCTCTTTCGAATCCGTTTGAATGACTGGCTGCGCAGCCCGAGTAGCACCACCAGGCCTGCACCGAACAGGATCGGCAGCCGGGTGTCCGCCTTCACGAACCAGTAGAAGTGAACCACGCCCAGGATCGCCGCGAGATAGATCCCTTTGTGCAGCGTGGTCCAGCGTTTGCCCAGTCGGCGGATCCACCCCTTCGTCGACGTGAGCGCTAGCGGGACGAGAATCAGGAATGCCGTGAACCCGACCGTGATGAAGGGCCGCTC
>JAOTVA010000203.1 GCA_029863645.1 Gemmatimonadota bacterium | reverse complement strand
GAGACCAGGCAATACTCCGACTTGCGGGCATCTGCCTCCTTTGGCGTGGCTTTCTAACGGACTCGGAATTCTGCTGGCGCGGGCCCCCAGTTCACAAGGCACCGACCTCCAGCTCACCTACCTACGGCGCCCAACTCGTGCTGAAGCGAGCTGCGTCGAGCGCTGATAGTGAGCCTTAGAAGGTCGGAGACCTAACCTTCCAGGCTACCCGCGCAGCAGCAATTCCCTGTTAGCGTGCACCCTTAGCCCATCGTCGGTGAAGTTGGCCCTCAGTTCCAGAATGCTGTGCCCCGCGGAGCTAGCGGCAGACACTCACTAGAGCAGTCGAGGAGATAGTCATAGTCGATTCCCCATGACCCTCCACCGTCGCCGCCGACGAAGCCCATCCAGCCTCCCCAGACACTTACAGAATCTGAGCGGTAGGCTCGCGGCGGCGTGAGGTAGAGCAGGACGGAGGTAGAGTCGTTTGACATGAAGGAGCCGACTGACCTTGCGGGAAGCCCCGAGGCAGCCTGGAGTTCGCGTAGTAGGGCGGGGGGGATTGGCTCCGGCAGAGAGGATTGCGCTACCAGCCAGTCGGTGGCCAAGTAAGGCGTATAGTCCTCCGGGGCGAGCGTAGCTAGATCGGAAAGGGCGTGCTGTAGCCCCCGAGCTACGGCCTCCTCGAAATCCGGCGTGGCATCAGGCGGCGCGGGTCTGTCGCACGCCGCTCCCATGAGGAGCGTGGCGGCGCCCAGCAGGGCTGGGGCCAACCGGCGAGAGTAGCCGCATGTGGTCATCTCTGGGCCACGAAGCAGGTGCACGCTAACGGACTCGGAATTCTGCTGGCAGCACCTTGTAGTTCACAAGCCTGTGTCCACCCAGCTCACCTAGCACGGAGTCTAATCGGGTACGGAAGCGAGCTCTGTCGAGCGTCGTTTGTGAGCCTGAGAAGGTCGGAGACCTAACAATTCCGCTTACGCTGCAGCAGCAATTCCCTGTTAGAGAGCAACTTGCCGTAGATATCATAGTAAGATATCATGTAGGGTGAATGCTGCCCAACGAAAGACTCTGCAGAAGATCTTCGAGCGACCCACCCGCGCCGACGTACGGTGGTCGAGCGTCGAAGGGCTGATCAGGGGCTTGGGTGGTAAGGTCACGCAGGGCCGAGGTTCGCGCGTACGGTTTCAGCTCGGAGAGCGGGTAGCCACGTTTCACGGGCCGCACCCCAAGCGCGTCGCCGGCAAGGCAACGCTAGAAGATGTTCGGCGGTTCTTGGAGAATGCAGGAGTGAAGCCATGATCGAGTACAAGGGCTACACGGGGGTCTTCGAATACGACCCGTCGGTTGGAGCATTCCACGGGAGGGTGGTGGGGCTTCAGGATGTGGTGACGTTCGAAGGTCGCTCGGTCGATGAGCTGCGGCGTGAGATGGAGGAGTCCGTCGAGGACTACCTGGAGCTCTGCGAGGAGGTGGGGAAGGATCCGGAGCGGCCCTACCGCGGCGAGTTCTTGGTTAGGACCACACCCGAGGTCCACCGGGCGGTGGCAACGGCAGCGGAGGCGGAGGGAATGAGCCTCAATGCCTGGGTCGAAACAGCGATCACCGCCGTCGCGAGGCGGAAGCCAGCGGCTCGTGCCAAGAGGAAGAAGGCCACTAGCTAGCGGTTCCTTCCACGCACCTGGAGTTGCTCTCTAACTCTTTGCGTTTGTGCTGCGCGGCCAGAATGCCGACGCACAGCGGGAGGTGCAAGCTGAGCGCTGTGGGCCTGGCCGGTGTTCCGCGCTGTACCAGACGCTTGTTAGGCATGCCACCCCGGCCGTCGAAGCCGCGACGCGCGCACCGGAAGTAAGAATGGGCCGGGCACGGCGAGATGGATGGCTGGTGCTACGAGCCGCGACCCAGCGGAGGAGCGCGCGACGCGGACCTGCATGTCCCGAGGGCACTCGCCGGGCGCAGCCCGGGCCCCTATTGCCGTGCGGAGCGCGGCTTAGGGGAGGGGAGGGGGAACCCTAGACCGCAAACGGGCTTGGCCGTTCCCGACTGCAGTTGAGTGCGCTCGGGAAACGTGGCTGCCTAACGTCTCGCGATTCTGCTGCGCCGCCCGCCCGTACACAAGCGCGTAGCGCTTCGACTAGCTCTTCGGCGACAGTAGCAATCGCTTGTTAGGGAGAGTTCTCGCTGAGAGTCGTCCCTCTGAAATTGACGGGAGCGGGTCTACTGCGGTACCGTGAAAGATTCTCGGGAGGAGGGCACGAACATGGCGCTGGGTCGAAATCAGTCGGATCGCTTCGTTCTGGGCGTCGCCCTTGTAGCGGCGGCTGCCGCAATGAGTGCGGTGAACGCGAGTGCGGTTCAGGCTCAAGACAGCGGCCGTGAGCGGGCGCGTCTGGAGGCAGTCCTGGAAGAGCTGAACAGCGGCAACGTTTCGCTTGAGGAGCTCGAAGCGATTCCGAGCGCGGCACAGTCGTCGGAGCTTCGCTACATCCTGCAAGACCGAGCGCAGGCGCAGAGTGAGGTCCGAGAGATTCAGGATCTACAGTTCCGCATCGCGAGCATCGAAACGGTTGCGATACCCCGAGTCGTCCAGGGCCTGATCGCCGACCTGCCAGCGGGAAACGCCGAGGACGGGGCGCGTCTGGAGGCAGTCCTGGAAGAGCTGAACAGCGGCAACGTTTCGCTTGAGGAGCTCGAGGCGATTCCGAGCGCGGCACAGTCGTCGGAGCTTCGCTACATCCTGCAAGACCGCGCTCAGGCACAGAGTGAGTTCCGAGAGGACTCGCAGATTGAGGATCTGCTGTCCCGCATCGAGAGCATCGAAACAGTTGCGATACCCACGGTCATCCGCGGCCTGATTGCCAACCTATCGGCGGCGGACGGAGCCCGAGACTAGACAGTCCTCGTCTTGGCGGCGGCGGCCACACCCGGGGATCGAACTCTTCCTAACGTCTCGCGATTCTGCTGCGCCGCCCGCCCGCACACAAGCGCGTAGCGCTTCGACTAGCTCATCGGCGACAGCAGCAATCGCTTGTTAGAACGCGTCGACATTCAGGGATCTCGTGTCTCCTGCGGGGTTTGGCTTGGCTCGGCCAAGGACCTAGTCAACCAAGCCGGCACTCGCTCGGCTACCAACCCGCATTGGACTCCCTAGAAGGGAGTCATTGCGTCTCCCGCGACCACAACAAGGAGAAGGACGCCTAGGACGCCCAGGAACGAGCCCCCAACAACGTCGACTCGGCGCACCTCAAGCTCCTCGATCCCTGCGAGAGCGACGGGTGTGGTTCCGGGTGCACATACGCCACTGCCACCCGCCACGGGGAAGATCCGGTCACAACCCTGCTCACTGAAGATGGAGTCGCCCAGCACGACGGGCTGCTCGATCTCATGGCGTCCACCATCGCCCACGGTGACTCGTATGGCCGAGGGACGCTCGGACTCAACGAGCACTTCTGGAGTGACGGTCGAGGGCTCCCACCGTACGCAGCCCGTCAATGCGGCCGATATGAGCACCGCCATCGGGAGGCCCAGGGGGTGCAGGGACCAGCCGACCTTCTTTGATTTTGCGGTGACGGGTGTGGAAGGGGCGGTGCCTCGTGAGGGAATCACCGTGGGCTCCCTTGGTTTGAGTATCGTGGTCATCGGACTGTACCTGCAGCAACGAGCCTACCGAATACGCGCGACGACGTACGAGCCCATCCAAACTACGTAGAACGACGCGGATAAGGCGCCGTACGGAGGCTGATCCGCAGAGCGAGTCGGAACAGGCTCCAGGCGTGAGTGGCAGAGGCCGTCGACGGATGGGACGCGTTCTAACGGACTCGCGATTCTGCTGGCGGGACCTGTTTGGTCGCAAGTCCAGGTGCTGCTAGGTCACTTACCACAACAGTCCCACCTGGTACAACAGCGAGCCCCGTCGAGCGCTGTTCACCGACCTGCTAGGTCGGCACGATTCCAACTAGACAAAGCCCGCAGCAGCAATCGCCTGTTAGAGTGCCGCGCTTAGCGTCTCCCGTCCGTACCAGAGGTAGGCGATCAGGAACATTGAACGCTGAAACAGGCCTGTGTACCCGGTGCCCTGCATCATCACGAGCGGAATAAGTACCGAAGCCCCTACCGCTACGCTGTCAATCGCACGGTCTGCCGTGGACGCAGCACGGCGCCGGAGGCCGACCACGATCACGCCAGCTGCGAACGCGAAGCCCATGATCGTAGCTGTGGCCGAGTGCAGGAGGTCTTCAAAAGGGTCGAAGGGAACGTTTGGTAGCCATGGACGATGTGAGTAGGCGGCGGTGCCCAACATCATGACACCGAACGTCCCGAGCAGAGTCGATCCCAGGCGGCCCCAACGTGGCCGAGCA
Organism: Gemmatimonadota bacterium; assembly: GCA_029863645.1. Lineage (GTDB taxonomy): Bacteria > Gemmatimonadota > Gemmatimonadetes > Longimicrobiales > Gaopeijiaceae > UBA2982. Next base: position 272 of record JAOTVA010000203.1, on the reverse strand, counting down.
TCGGACGCTAGCCAGATCACCGCGAGACCAAACAACAAGAAGCCCGTTCTCGCGATCCACGCCCCTTCAAGTCCCTGAGCGGCGGACTCGCTGGTTGTGTGCCGTACCCACGAGTAAGAGGCCGGGAGTGCGAGGGGTGCCAGAGCGATGGCCGTGCAGGAGGCGAGAAGCATGAGGACGATCGCCGCCCGTCTTTGTTCTCCGGTCAGGACCGTCTCCACTAGTCATGAGGCACTCTAACGTCTCGCGATTCTGCTGGCGGGACCACCGAG
>JAOTVA010000058.1 GCA_029863645.1 Gemmatimonadota bacterium | reverse complement strand
CTCCGTTCAAGCTCCACAAGAGTCTGTCGGACTCACTCAAGACGCTGGCATCGCGGGCTGCGGACAAGGGCGTCGCGTTGGTGTACGATGAGGCGGACGATGTCCCCCCTAGGTTGGTGGGCGATGCCGGCAGGTTGAGGCAGGTGCTGGTCAACCTCGTTGGGAACGCAATCAAGTTCACCGACGAGGGCGAGGTCGTGGTGCGTGTGGCGGTCGATGACCGGGACGGCGACGCGGTGACCGTGCGGTTCTCGGTGCACGACACGGGCATCGGCATCGACGACGACCTCAAGGACGGGATCTTCGCCGCGTTCTCGCAGGCCGACACTTCGTCGACGCGTCAATTCGGAGGTACCGGGTTGGGCCTCGCGATCTCCGCTCAGCTCGTCGAAATGATGGGCGGCTCACTAGCCGTCGAGAGCGTGCCGGGGGAGGGGAGCACGTTCAGCTTCTCCGCCGATTTTCAGGTCGCTGAAGCGAAACGCGATGCCGGGGTCGATGCGGGCGCCTTCGCCGACCGCTCGGTTCTCGTCGTCGACGAGAACGCGACGCGCCGGCGCGTACTCGCCGAGTACGTGCGGCGGTTGGGAGGGACGTCGGTGGCGGTCGATTCGGCCAAGGCCGCCTTGGATGAAGCACACCGAGCCACCGCCGCGGGGAAGCCGTTCGATCTCGTGCTCGCAGATACCGGCCTCCGCCCGCTGGATGGCGCCCAGCTTGCCGAGCGCCTCGCAGAGGGAGAGGAGCACGGGACACCCGAAGTAATCTTGATGGGGTTGGTGAGTGAACGAGCGGGCCGTCGTGGGTCCGTCGGATACCTCTCCAAACCGGTCTTCCCCGCTGAACTGATCGCGGCGCACGAGTATCGCGAGGGCCGTGGGGCCGGTGCCGCCGCGTCCGAGCCCGCCGCTCCGGAACGGAAGCGTCAGCCGTGGTCGCTCAAGCTACTTCTGGCCGAGGACAACAAGGTCAATCAGATGCTCGCGGTCGCGCTGCTACGCAAGCGGGGATACGACGTCAGCGTGGCCGACAACGGGCAGCAAGCGGTCGAGCTCGTGAAGCGCGGTGACTTCGACCTCGTGCTGATGGATGTGCAGATGCCCAAGATGGACGGCTTCGAGGCTACCGGAGTCATCCGCGAATGGGAGGCCGATGCAGGGAAAAGGCTCCCGATCATCGCCGTCACTGCGCACGCCATGGAAGGAGATCGCCAGCGTTGCCTCGACGCCGGCATGGACGACTACGTGAGCAAGCCGATCGACCCCGACGAGCTGGAAGCTGCGATCGCGCGTTGGACCGGCGACCCCGCGGACTTCGTGCCCGCGCGAGCGCTTGACCTCGCCGAAGGGGACGAGTCCGTGTTGGAGTCCATCGTCGAGCTCTTCCTCGAACAGACGCCCGAGCGTCTGGCCGCGATTCACCGGGCGCTGGATGCCGGCGACGCCCTTGGTATGGAACAGACGGCGCACACGCTGGAGGGCGCAGCCGTTCGGCTTGCCATGCCGCGACTGCGTGACGTCGCGCACCGCATCGCCGTGCTCAGCAGCAGGGGCGAGCTTGAGCAGGCGGCTGAACTGATGGCCGTGCTCGAGGAAGCGGTCGGTAAAGGCACAGCGGCCGTCAGAGGCGCTATGGAGCCCGACGCGGCCTAGCCTACTCCTCCGCGGGTACCTGCGTCGGAAGCGAGTACAGGTGTGCGGTCACCGCCACTGCGACCAGCAGCAACAGGGCCACCGCCCAGAGCCGGCTCGCGAGCAGGTAGGCGGAGATGCCAATGAAGAGCCATAGCACGGTCAACGACGTGTGGCGCACCCGGGGAGAGATGATGCCGCTCTCGCGGTAGTCCCGTAGGTACTTCCCGAACAGCCTGTTCTCGTGCAGCCAGCGCTCGGCCCGTGGCGAGCTCCTAGCGAAGCACCAACCCGCCAGCAACAAGAAGCACGTAGTCGGCCACAGCGGCACGACGATGCCGATGACGCCAAGCACGACGCTGACGGCGCCGACGCTGAAGTAGATGCCTCGACGTAGGGGGTCGGGCAGCTTGTCGACGGCTCGCTCTGCTGCGTCGTGATCGATGGGACAGTCTTGGCTCAAGGCCTTTCCGCTCCGGCGTGGGTCGGTCAGATGGTAGCAAATCCATCGACATCCCAACAGACTCCTAACTCTTTCCGTACTTCTCGCGCAGCTGCGTCTTCTGCACCTTCCCGGTCGCGCCCATGGGGAGTGCGTCGACGAAGATGACCTCGTCGGGGAGCTGCCACTTGGCCAGAGTACCCTCGAGATACTCGATCACGCTATCGAATGAGGGAGGCGGGTCAGTCGCGGCAACCGCGATCAGAATGGGGCGCTCACCCCACTTTTCGTCCTCTACACCGATGACGGCCGCCATCGTGATGCCCGGATGGCCCATCGCCGTGTTTTCCACGTCGATCGAGCTGATCCATTCGCCGCCGGACTTGATCAGGTCTTTCGTCCGGTCGGTGATGTGGATGTTGCATGTCGGGTCGAGCGTCGCCACGTCGCCGGTAGGGAACCAGCCGTCCGGCGTGAGCTTGTGTTCGTCGCTCGCGAAATAGCCATCCACGACCCAGGGCCCGCGAACCTGCAGTTCGCCGAATGCTACGCCGTCATTTGGCAGGATGTCGCCATCCTCGCCCACGATACGCAGCTCGACGCCAAACGGGGGTCTTCCCTGCTTCGTGTGATACGCGGATCGCTGCTTGGCGGGCTCCGCGCGCTGTTCGGGGGTGAGTACATTGCTGGACCCCAGCGGGCTCATCTCGGTCATGCCCCACGCGTGGCGGAAGACGATATCGAACTCGCCTTCGATGGCTTCGATGAGCGCCCGCGGAGGCGCGGATCCGCCAATGACCATCATCTCGAGGCTCGGCGGCCTCTCCGCTCCCGTCGTACGCCAGTGTTGCAGCAGCGGGATGAACACGGAGGGCACGCCAGCGCAGTGCGTCACGGCCTCGTCCCAGAGTTGCTCCGTCAGCCCCTCCGGATCCAACCGCGGGCCCGGGAAGACGAGCTTCGAGCCCGCGGCGGCCGTCGCGTAGGGCATGCCCCAGGCCGACGCGTGGAACATCGGCACGATCGGCAGGACGACCGACGATCGCCCGAGCCCAAACACATCAGGCTGCAGAATTCCGTACGCGTGCAACACCGTCGAACGGTGACTGTACAGGGCACCCTTGGGGTTGCCGGTGGTCCCGGACGTATAGCAAAGGGCCGAAGCCGCATTCTCGTCCAGCACGGGCCAGGAATACTCCCCGTCGTGCTCGGCGAGGACCTCCTCGTACGAGATGGCACCAGGCAGCGATGTATCCGGGAGCTCGTCGGCGCCGCACAGGATCACATGCGTTTCGATGGAATCGAGCTTGTCGACGACCGCTTCGACGAGAGGCAGGAATGGTGGGTCTACGAAGAGCACCCTGTCGGCCGCGTGGTTCAGGATGTAGACCAGCTGCGACGGATGGAGGCGCGGATTCACGGTGTGGCAGACGGCACCCATGCTCGAGGTGCCCAGGTAGATCTCGAGGTGGCGGTGCGTATTCCACCCGAGCGTAGCCAAGCGGTCGGCCGTCACGATCCCGCGCGCTTGAAGCGCTCCGGCGAGGCATTTCGAGCGCGTGCGAACCTCTCCCCAACTGCTGCGGTGCACCGAACCGTCCATGGTGCGGCTGACCACCTCGCGATCGCCGTGTACCCGATAGGCATGCTCGATGAGCGACGAGACGAGAAGGGGCATCTGCATCATGCGTCCGCGCATCGAGCCTCCCGGCTGGTATGTGAGTGGGTCCGCTCCGACTAGTTGATTCGGGCGGTCCGGAACGACCCCTCGGTGATGACGACGTCGGGCTCCCCGGACTCTTGAAGCACCCCGAAGAAGGTGCCGGCGACGTGCGTTGCGCTGAACTCCGTGATTACGATCGTGGCTTCAGGCGCGGTGACGCCTGATGCGAAGTTGATCCCCGCGGCGTCCTGATAGCCGATGATGGCGCCGACCGCCCCGGTCGTGCCGGTGAAGCCCGCGTACGTCCCGGTGGTGATCGGCACGACGTCCCAGACCGTCATCGCGATGTAGGTCGCGCCGCCGTCGTTGCCCGTGATGGCTGCGTTGGACTGTCCCGTCGTGTTGGTCACCGCGGTCAGTAGGCCGGCGGGGAGCGAGTACTCGATCAGCGAGCCGTTCGCTCGGTATCGCATGAAGAGGTCGTTGGCGATGTCCGTCGCGCTGGTCCCGCAGCTGCTTAGGACCAGGGAAACGACCATGAGGGAGAGGAAACGCGGTGCGAGCCGGGCACGACGAGCGGGGGTACGCATGGGCTTCCGAAGCGTCTTGAGTTGAGGGAAGGCACCCCGGGGGCCGCCCCGGGGAGGCGCCAAGATTGACGTGGCGCTCGCCCGCGGGCAAGCAGCGGCCCCGCTCGTCAGGGGCCGCCCATCAGCGGATCCGTCACCCCGATCATGTGGACGGCAATGAGCCCGACAATGCCGATCACGACTAAGTAGTAGATCGTCGGTAAGATCGTCTTGCGCAGGGTGTCGCCTTCCCGGCCCAAGAGGCCGACGGTGGCCGAGGCGGCCACTACGTTGTGGATGGCGACCATGTTGCCGGCCGCGGCGCCGACCGCCTGGAGTGATACGATGAAGACGGTCGACATCGCGAGCCGCTCGGCGACACCGTACTGGAAGGCCGCGAACGTCAGATTGCTCACCGTATTCGAGCCGGCAATGAAGGCACCGAGCGCGCCGGTCACTCCGGCGAAGAACGGCCACACCTGGCCCACATTCTGTGCGACCCACTCGGCCATAGAGAGCGGCATCGATGCGATGCCCGCGCCATTCAAGTCCGAGTTGATATAGACGCGCACCATCGGGACGGTGAAGACGAGGACGATTCCCGCGCCGACGAGGACATTGGTCGAGGACTTAATCGCATGCCCGACGTCGGACAGGTCCATGCGGTGAAGGAGCGCCGTGATTCCCACGACGACCATGAGCACGGTACCCGGTAGGTAGAGCGGGGTCGTCGTCCCGGCGATCCCCGACCCGAGAATGTCAGGCCACGTGATATCGATTGATTGGAGCCACCCTTTCACGGGCAACTGATCGAGGCGTGTGATCACGAGGAAGACGCCTAGCAACGCGTACGGAGTCCAGGCCATCACTGCGGAAACCCCCCGACCTTCGGGCACGTCGGCAAGTTCCTCCTCGAGGCCGCTGACCCACGACTCGTCCCAGGACTCGCGCGCTGGGAAATCCCACATGTCGTCCGGCAGGAGCCATCCCTGACGGGCGACGAGTACCACGATGACCAGCCCGACCGGCGCCCCCAGGAGCGACGGGAACTCCGGCCCGAGGAAGGTCCCGAACAGGATGTACGGAACCGCGAAGGCGAGTCCGCCGAAGAGTGTGAATGGCAGGATCGAGAGCCCCTCGGTCCACGACTTGTTCGCACCGTAGAAGCGCGTCGTCATGATGACCATGAACGTGGGAATCATCACACCCGCGATCGCGTGGAGGATGACCACCTTCGCCGTGACCAGGCGCAGGAAGTCGTCCATCGAGAGGCCGGCGGCGGTCAGGTCGGCCAAGAATTCCTGACCGCCCAGCCCGTTCTGGATACCCACGACGACTGGTGTACCGACGGCCCCGAAGGTGACCGCCATGCTTTGGATCATCATTCCGAGCATGACAGCCGCGGCGGCCGGGAAGCCGAGTGCGACGAGCAGCGGCGCGGCGACGGCTGCTGGCGTGCCGAAGCCTGCGGCACCCTCGATGAACGAGCCGAAGAGCCACGCGACGATCACGATCTGCACGCGGCGATCGTCGCTCACTCCGTGGAACGAGCGCTTGATCGCGGCGACGCCGCCGGAACGCTCGAGCGTATGGAGCAGGAGGATCGCGCCGAAGATGATGAAGAGCAGATCGAATGTGATGAACATGCCCTCGATCGTTGCGGCTGCGATTCTCGTTGGGGCCATCTGCCAGGCTGCGAAGCCGACGACCACCGCCGCCAGATAGGCTGCCGGCATCGCGTGCTTCGCCGCGATGCGGAAGCCGATGAGGAGGACACCCCCCAAAGCGATGGGGAAGAGGGCCAGTGCCGCTTGGAGTCCGAGACTCATCGAGCTACCTCCGGTGGGGCATGAGGGGGAGGGGAAACTGCGGCCCCAACATCAAAAAGGCACGTCGAGCGCTTCGCAGAGGAAGCGCATGAAGGGCGTGCCGGCCTTGAATGTCTTAGCGAGGGCTTTAGGAAGCGCAGGATCCAACACGAACGAGTCCGGCACTTCCGCGATGCCGATGTAGTCCTTCCACTTCAAGTCTTCGATGAGCGGATGCTCGGGGTCGAAGTCTTTCGGCGGCCGCTTGAGTCGGTCGCCCGATAGGTTGAACGCTCCGGTGAAGCTCTTCGTCCGCGATGCCTTCTTCCACGCCGCCGGCTCCTCCACGATGTGTTCCCGAATCGAGCGCAGGGCGGGCCCATCGGGGTGCCAAATTCCGACCCCTATGAACGCCTGTTTCGGCTCGACGTGGAGGTAAAACCCTGGTGCGTGCGCGTCTTTGGAGCGGTCGTGACGGAAGTGAAGCCCGATGTGCGTTTTGTAGGGGCTCTTGTCCTTCGCGAAGCGCACGTCCCGGTAGATCCGGAACAGAGAGCGCGGCGTGGCCATGAAGTGCGGGCTGATCTTCTTGAGCTCTGGGGCGAACGCCGCAATGATCCTCAACGCCGGGTCCTTCAGGTGCTCTTCGTATCGCTTCTTGTTCGCATCGAACCAATCGCGATCATTGTTCTTCTTCAGGTCCTTCAGGAAGCGGTAGGTGTCCTCGGTGAAGCATGCGGTGGCCATGGTCTCCTCTACGGATACAGTCGCTGGGTCGCCCAACCGGGACCGTCGCGATGGAAGCGGAGGCGGTCGTGCAGCCGGTCGGAGCGGCCCTGCCAGAATTCGATACGCTCGGGCTTGAGCCGGTAGCCGCCCCAGAAGTCTGGTAGCGGGATCTCGTCGCCGGCGAACTCCTCCTCGATCTGGCGCACACGATCCTCCAGCTGGGGGCGGTTCGGTAGCGGCGCGCTCTGCCGTGACGCCCAGGCGCCGACTTGGCTGCCGCGACCTCTTGTCGCGAAATACGCGGCGCTCTCGTCCTCCTCGATCCGCTGGACCGGCCCACTCACCCGGACCTGGCGCTGGAGTACCGCCCAGTGGAAGCAGAGGGCGGCGTGGGGGTTGGCATCGAGCTCCTGCGCCTTCTGGCTCCCGTAGTTCGTGAAGAACACGAAGCCCGCCTGGTCGGCCTGCTTGAGCAGCACCATGCGAGCCGATGGGATGCCTCCGGGCGTGGCCGTAGCCAGCGTCATGGCCTCCGGCAGCAAGATCCCCGATTCCTTTGCGGCGTCGAACCAGAGCCCGAACAGCTCGATGGGGTCCGCGTCGTCGGCGGCATCCGGGAGGCCACCTGCGACCCCCTGGCCTAGGGTAAGCACCGTCTTGATGGACGACTTCAGCGACATGCGCGAGTGCGCCTCCGAATCCGACAGGCAACGGGGAGGCAAGGTGGAGGCGAGGCGGGGCGGTCACAAGTGCGGGGTCGGCCGTCGCCATTGACGGCGCGCACTAGAGTCGCGAAAATCTAGGTTGTCCCCCCCCAGGGGGGTAGGGTATTCAAGCAGCGAGGGCGAACAATGCCAGACGACCGCACGACCGACGTACTCCGGAGGCTCAAGAGCGTCGAGGGCCACGTGCGCGGCGTGCAGCGGATGGTCGAAGAGGGTGCGTACTGTATCGACGTCGTGAACCAGATCGTCGCCGTACAACGGGCACTCAAGAAGGTGAGTGGGCTGGTGCTGGACCAGCACCTTCACTCCTGCGTCACCAGCGCGATGCGGGGTACAGACGTGGCCGCCAGGGAGCAGGTGCTGGGGGAGCTGCTCGCGGTCTTCGAGGCCACGGGGAAGGCGTAGCGAAGTCGAACCAAACAGGAGACGGGAGAAATGACGAGCAAGACGGTGAGCGTTCCCAACATCACCTGCGGGCATTGCGTGATGACGATCGAGCGAGAGGTCGCGGAGCTGCAAGGCGTGTCGTCAGTGAAGGCCGAGCACGCGACCAAGAAGGTGACGGTCTCATGGGATCCCGATGCGACCCAATGGGACGCGATCGAGAGCCTCATGAAGGAGATCAACTACGCGCCCGCCGAGTAGCTGCTCCGAGTAACCCCTAGGACATACTATGCCGGACACGGCGACACGAGCACGAGAGGCCACGCTTCCCATCACGGGAATGACGTGTGCCAACTGCGCCTCGACGATAGAGCGCACGTTGCGCAAGACTGCGGGCGTGGCCGACGCGAGCGTCAACTATGCGTCCGAGCGCGCCACGGTGCATTTCGACCCGGACGTGGTCACGCTTCCGCAGCTGGGCGAAGCCGTAGAGCGCGCCGGCTACGGCGTGATCTTCGCCGAGGAGGGCGAGCTCGAGGACGCGGAGGCCAGGGCTCGGGCCGAGGAGCTACGCGACCAGAGTAGGAAATTCTGGACGGGCGTCGCATTCGCGGGGCCACTGTTCGTGCTCAGCATGGCTCGGGACTTCGGTCTCATCGGCATGTGGGCGCACGACCCGTGGGTCAATTGGTTGATGTTTCTATTGGCCACTCCCGTCCAGTTCTATGTCGGTTGGGACTACTACGTGGGTGGGTGGAAGTCCGTCCGCAACGGCGCGGCCAACATGGACGTGCTCGTCGCCCTGGGCTCCTCGGTCGCCTACGGGTTTTCGGTGGTGGTGGCGCTCGCGCTCACCTTTGGCAGCGTGGCCATGGGTGAGCACGTGTACTTCGAGACCGCGGCGCTCATCATTACGCTCATCAAGCTCGGTAAGCTCCTCGAGGTCCGTGCGAAGGGCGAAACGGGACAGGCGATCCGCGAGCTGATGGCGCTCCGGCCGCCCCGGGCCACCGTCGTCCGAAATGGCGTCGAATCCGATGTGGCGGTGGACGAGGTCGTCGTCGGGGACGAGATCATCGTGCGACCAGGCGAGCGCGTTCCAGTCGATGGCACACTGATCGATGGGTACTCGACGATCGATGAGAGCATGCTCACCGGGGAGAGCATGCCCGTTGAGAAAGCCCTGGGGGACGAAGTCGTCGGGGCCACAATCAACCGGACGGGGACCTTTCGTTTCCGGGCGACGAAGGTCGGGTCGGACACGGCGCTTGCTCAAGTGGTCCGCATGGTGCGTGAGGCGCAGGGCAGCAAGGCGCCCATACAACGCCTGGCCGACCGGGTGGCCTCTGTCTTCGTCCCCGCGGTGATCCTTATCGCGGTGGCCACCATGCTCGTCTGGTGGTTCTGGGTCGGCGCCGGATTCACTGCGGCGCTCATTCGGCTCGTTGCTGTGCTCGTCATCGCTTGCCCGTGCGCACTCGGGCTCGCGACCCCGACGGCGGTGATGGTCGGTACAGGCCGCGGCGCGAGCATGGGGGTGCTGTTCCGCACCTCCGAGGCCCTCGAGCGTGCCAAGGCCGTCCGGGTCATCGTGCTGGACAAGACGGGAACGATCACGCGCGGCGAGCCGGCGGTGCTCGAGGTTGTCAGTGTCGACGGCGACGAGAGCCGGCTGCTGCGGCTGGCGGCCTCGGCGGAGCGGCGAAGCGAGCATCCGCTCGCGGCTGCTGTGGTTGCCGAGGCGTCGAGACGAGGGCTCGACCTCGCCGAGCCGACCAACTTCGACGCCGTGCCGGGCCGCGGCGTCGTGGCCGTGGTGGACGAGGTGCCGGTCATCGTGGGCACGAGTGCCCTAATGCGGGAGTGGGGCGTCCCGGTCGACGAGCTCATGGAGCGCGCCGGGCGCATCGAAGAGGCCGCGCGCACGCCCCTCTGGGTCGCAGTGGACGGTCGGGCGGTTGGGCTCATCGGCGTGGCGGACGCCGTGAAGGAGGGCTCGGCCGAGGCCGTCGCCCAGCTTCGACGGTCCGGCCTCGAGGTCGTCATGCTCACGGGCGACAACGAACGCGTCGCGCGGGCGATCGCGGCGGAGGTCGGCATCGACCACGTACGGGCGGAGGTGCTGCCGAGCCAAAAGGCCGATGTCATCCGGGAGCTACAGGAGAACGGAAAGAGAGTCGTCGCCATGGTCGGGGACGGCATCAACGACGCGCCGGCGCTCGCGCAGGCCGACGTCGGTATCGCACTGGGGACCGGGACGGACGTCGCCATGGAGGCCGCCGACGTGACGCTCATGCGTGGTGACCTCCGCGCGGTACCGCAGGCCTTCGCCCTCAGCCGCGCCACCATGCGCTCCATCGAGCAGAACCTCTTCTGGGCCTTCTTCTATAACGTGGCGCTCATTCCCGTGGCGGCCGGTGCGTTCTACGCGCTGACCTTCCTGCCCATGATGCTTCGTGCACTCCACCCCATTCTGGCGGCGCTCGCGATGGCGTTGAGCTCCGTCACCGTGGTGGGAAATAGCCTTCGACTCAGAGGCGCGCGGCTCTAGTCTGGGGTGGCTCGGGGAAACCTCTTCGGTCCCCGGCTCGTAGAACGGGACATGCTTACCATACTGCGGCGGGTCGTGAAGCTCGTGCTCAGCTGGATCGTGGATAAGATCTAGCGGGCCCCACTCCTCGCCTCACCCCGCCGCCACCTGCGCCAGCGTGTTTCGGAGGCGCTCAGTCAGCACGCGGTAGATTCCTCGTGCGACGACCGGATTCGCCTCGATCGCGCGATCGAAGGAGTCCCGGTCCAGTCGGAGCAGCGTGGTCTCCTCGTGAGCGGTGGCGGTGGCGGACCGCGTTTCCCGATCGAGAATGGCCATCTCCCCGAATCCCTCGCGCGCACCGAGCGTCGCCAGGTCGATCTGTCCTCGGGTGATCTTGATGGATCCGCGCACCACGACGAAGAACGCGTCGCCTTCGTCCCCTTGTTGGAAGACCACCTCTCCGGCCTCCGTGTAGACGACGTCCGCGAGCGAGGCGATACCCGCAAGGTCGGAGCCCGGGAAGTTCCGGAAGAACTCCGAGCCCTTTAGGATCATGACTTTTTCAATGAGTGGGATCATGGGACCGTCCTCTTTTGCTTCGCTTGATTCATCAGTTTGGGATTGTCCGGGCGTCGTGATCTCATCGTCCCGGCCGAGCATGTGCAGGCCGAGCGCGCGTGGCCACCAGTCCGACTCTTCGGCCAGAGCCTCGGATGGTGACCGCATCACGTCACTCGAGTCGTCCAGCAACTCGTTGATGCGGGTAGCCGGGAGGTCGTCCGCGACCGCCTCGAGGAACGGCATCACCGCCATGGCGGTGGGCCGCGAAATCGTGCCTTCGAGCAGCTCGAGTGCGTTGCTTCGATGGCCCACATGGTCACTTTCCAGCGCTATCGAGATCGCGCTCATGCGGCCGATGTCATGGGACAGCACGAGCAGCTTCAAGACGCGCCCGACCGAACGCTGGTACAGCCCCTGGAGCTCGTTCGCGACGAACGATCCTTGCGGGCTGTCTGCTGCTCGCCTGATAGACGTCGACGCCGCCGCGTACTTGAGTCCTCGTTGAATCTCAGCCCGGAGTACGGGGCGAAGCTTTCGAGCTTCGACCGCATCAATGGAGCGCGCCACCCGCATGCGGTTCAACGACGTGAGGGCAGCAGGGCCGAGTGCGGGCTCCTCGAGGAGTTTGACGAGCGCGTTGCGCGCCTCGGAGCCTGTCACTCTCTCGAGCGCGGTGACGACGCTTCTACGCAGGGGCAGAGGCAGCTCCCGTCGATCGAGAAGATTGGACATCACCGGTACGGCGGCGGGACCGAGTGCCGAGAGTGACTCGAGGGCCGCGGAGCGGGCGTGAACGTCGGACAACACGCTCGCGAGTGGATCGATGAGCTCCACTGCGCCCAAATCGCCCACCGCGCCGGCGGCGATGGCGCGGTCCAGTGAGTCGTCCGAAGCCAGCATGACACGAAGTCGGTCCTCGGTGCCCTCCCAGTCGAGTCGGCCCAGGGCTACGATGGCCGCGCGCCGGACGAGCTGGTCGTCGTGGGCCAGGAAGCGTTCGATGACGGCCTTCTCTACTCCACCCATCGAGCCGATCGTTTCCAGAAGTTCCGCCAGCACGAACGGACTCTCCTCGACGGCGAGCTGTGCCGCGAGGGCCACACCGGTCGAGAAGTCAGGAGCGGCGTCGATCGCTCGGAGGACGCGCGCCGCCTCCGCCCGCACTTCCGAGATTGGGTGGCTGAGCAGTGCCTTTACGCGGGGCACGGCGTCCTCGTCCGGGAGCTGCTCCAGTAGGGCCGTCGCAAAAACGACGACGGTGGCGTCGGAGTCCGCCAGGGCTTTGTCGATGATGGAGAGAGCCCCTGCGTCGGCGACCAGGGGAACGTGTTCGAGACTCGAGAAGTCCACCGCGTGCCTAGCCAGGGCGCTGTCCAAGGCCGTCATGTAGCGGCGCCTATGCCGCGAGTACGTGAAGGCCGCAGTGAGGGCGGTGGCCACGGTCGCAAAGGGCAGCAACTCCGGACGCGCCGACAAAGTGAGCGCGACGCCCCCCGCCGATGCCTTGGACAGCGGTCGTAGGACACCGCCTAGGGTAGCCAACGCCACGCTCTTCACCCTGTTCGGGAAGGGCAGAAGTGAGACTTGCTCCACCGGCTTCTGGAGACTGAACTGGAGGATGTCGTCCAGGGCCTGTGCTGCCACGAGCATGTAGAGACCGCCGATCACCGCAGTTCCAGCGGCCGCGAACACAAGGACGCTGCCGTGGAGCATCGCCGCGACCGACACGCCGAATCGAGGGAACAGCACGCGCGAGGCCCATAGTTGAAGCACCAACGTGCCGACGCCGACGGTTGCAGACAGTAGGCCGTAGATCGCTGTGATGCGGTCCCGCGGATACGTCTCTTGCAGCAAGAACTTCAGCTGTAGGTCAATGAGCGTCCCGGTCAGCGTGAGGGCGATGAGACCAAGCGCGAGCAGGCGGAGGAGCTTGTTCGTTCCCACGGAACGAACCCCTCGGCTGGCGCGCTGAATGAATGCCTTGGTTGCGCTCATGTGCACGGCGTGTTCTTCGGGGTCGCGCACAGGTTCGGGTAACGCCCACAGGAGCGGCAGCGCGATGGCCAAGAGCGCCATGGATATCCACAGGAGATCGTCGGTGCCGAGCCAAAACGCCGCCGGCGCCACACTCGTGCCTCCGACGATCGCTCCGAACGAGGCGCCCACCCCGATCAGCGGAAGCAGGCGCTTCGCCTGTCGTCCGGTCAGAAGATCTCCGGCGTAGTCCCAAGCATGGGTGAGCATGAGGACCTGGACGGCGGACAGCCACAGGTAGATCGCGAATGCGCTGCTGGCCTCGATGGCGAAGAGAATCCTGCAGGCCAGGACCGAAAGTACGAGCACCACTGTCAGGCCCACTGCCAGGCTACGGCGGGCGGATCCGGCCACATACCCGGTGAAGACGATTGCGACCAGAGCGGTAAGGAGGGATGCCCCGATCACCGCATGGGGGATGCGGTCGCCTGGATAAACAGACAGGAAGAGGCCGTTCTTCGCGGCGGATAGCACTGTAGTGTTCGCCGTGTTGAGCAGCAGGAACCCGCCCATGACAGCCAGCGTCCGTCCTTCCCCCGCACGAAGGTTCAGGGCCTGCGAGACCCGTCCGCTCAGTGACACGGCGACGCTTCGGCTTTCGGCAAGGTCTCGCTCGATCTTCGGTCGGCGTGGTTCCGGGCGGGAAGGTCAGCCCCAGCGCGGCGGGCGGCAAGGAGCCATCTCCGATCCTCAGGCGCCCCTGGTCCCAGGCGGGCGCGACGCTCATCCTACCGTGCATGACGACTGAGCAACACGAGACCTTCGACGTCCCGAATACCGGTACGCTGGCCGACATTGTGGCCATCATCGCGAGCGCCAAGGCCCGCGGGGGTCAGGAGGCGCTCGTGCGACATATCACCAAGGCGCTACCCGGGGCGACCCCTGACGAGGTGCGCGAGGCGGCCGAGGTAGCGACCGAGGTCATCGAGTCGGTCCCGATCTTTCTCGCACGGGCCCGCCAAGAAGCCGACGAGCGGGGACTGAATTCGGTCGTGGTGCCGCTGCTCGAGCACGCCGAGAAATACTACCTGCAGCCGGTCGACCTGATTCCCGAGATGACCCAGGGACTCGCGGGCCTGCTCGACGATTCCTATCTCGTCATCCGAATGCTGCAGAACCTAGAGCGCGGCCCGCACAAGTTTCTCGACTGGGACCTAGACTACCCGATTCGCTTCCTCCAGCGGCTCATCGGCGGACAGATCTCGCAGCGCCTCGATCACATGGCCATGGAGGCCATGGACGAGGTATCGGGTCAGCTCTCCGACATGTGGCTGCGCATCTCACACGACGCATGACGCACCGGTACGACGCGGGTCTCGGAAAGCGGGAATCGAACTACGTGGCGCTCTCCCCCTTGAGCTTCCTCCGCCGGGCGGCGGAGGTCTTTCCGGATCGGGCCGCGATCCGGTATCGGGGAGACGAGCAGAGCTGGGCGGCCACCTACGAGCGGTGCGTGCGGCTCGCCGACGCGCTCCGGAAACGCGGCGTTGGTCACGGGGACACGGTCGCTGTGCTCTGCCCAAACACGCCGCCGGCCGTCGAGCTGTCCTTCGGCGTGGCGATGACGGGGGCGGTCCTCAACATGATGAATACCCGCCTCGACCCGGCCGCTCTGGCCTTCATGCTCGATCATGGCGAGGCCGATGTCTTCATGGTCGATCAGGGTCTCAGCGCCGTGGGGCTAGACGCGATGGGCAGGGCGGAAGCGGCGCCTCTTCTGATCGCGCTCGAGGACGAGGCGCTAGGCCCGGCGGAGTCGTTCGGCGCACTCACCTACGAGGAGCTCGTGGCCGAGGGCGACCAGGGGGCCGCCTGGTCACTCCCGGGCGACGAGTGGGATGCAATCGCGCTCAACTACACATCCGGGACGACAGGCAACCCCAAGGGCGTCGTGTACCATCACCGCGGGGCGTATCTGAACGCCCTCGGAAACGCGATGGCGTGGGATCTGACGCACCATCCCGTTTATCTGTGGACGCTCCCGCTCTTTCACTGCAACGGGTGGTGTTTTCCCTGGACCATCGCGGCGGTGGCGGGAACCAACGTCTGTCTTCGCGGAGTCGACGCCAGTGAGATCCTCGCGGCGATCCAGGGGGAGGGCGTGACTCACATGTGTGGCGCGCCGATCGTGCTCAACATGGTGACCACGGAGGCCGAGCGACGGGGAGAGCAGCTCGGTCGGACCGTTCGGCTCATGACCGCCGGGGCTGCGCCGCCCGCGGCTGTCCTAGAGCGCTCGGGTCGTATCGGCTTCGACGTCACGCACACCTACGGCCTCACCGAATGCTACGGCCCCAACACGGTCTGTGCTTGGCACCCCGAGTGGAGCGATCTGCCGGTGGAAGAGCAGGCGGCGCTCAAGGCCCGCCAGGGTGTGTCGTACGTCGTTCAGGAAGAGCTGACGGTGCTCGATCCCGAAACGATGGAGCCCGTGCCGCCCGACGGAGAGACCATCGGGGAGGTCATGATGCGGGGCAACGTGCTCATGAAAGGCTACCTGAAGAACCCCACGGCGACTGAAGCCGCGTTCGAGGGCGGCTACTTCCACACGGGCGATCTGGCTGTCATGCACCCGGACGGCTACATCGAGATCCGAGACCGCTCAAAGGACATCATCATCTCCGGTGGTGAGAACATCTCGTCCATCGAGGTCGAGGGCGTGCTGTATCGACACCCCGCGGTGTCCGCGGCCGCCGTCGTAGCCAAGCACGACGATCATTGGGGCGAGACCCCGTGCGCCTTCGTCGAGCTCCGCGAGGGAGTGGGCGTCACCGAGGCCGAGATCATCGAGTTCTGCCGCGAGAACTTGGCCGGCTTCAAGACGCCCAAGACGGTGGTCTTCTGTGAGTTGCCCAAGACGTCGACCGGGAAGATCCAGAAGTTCGTGCTGCGGGAGCGCGTGAAGGAGCTGGTGTGAAGGACGCGCAGCTCGGCGTGCTCTGCTGACCTAATCGGGCAGTCGGAGCGCCGCGAGCGAGGCCGAGAGGCCGTCGCCGCCCACGGCCATGACGATGTACTGCCAACCCTCGTGCATGAAGGTCATCGGCGCGGTCTGCGTGGGCGCCGGTACCTCGACGACGCCCAGCTGCTCCCCGGTTCGCTTGTCCACAGCGTGGAACCGCGGCTCACCTTCGCGCCCCTCTCCGTACATGAGCAAGCTGCGTGTAACCAACGCGGTCGCGTGCGCGGGCTGACCCGTGTTCGGAAGCTCCACGCCGGCGAGCAACGGGTGGTTCGCGATGCGTTCAGGTGTGTCTCCATTCGGGATCCACCAGAGCGTCTCACCGGTGTTCATGTCGATGGCGGTAATGCGCCCATACGGCGGTTTGAAGATCGGCAGTCCGCGTGGGCCCGCGAAGCCGGCCGTACCGCCATAGTGCCACTCCACCGTCGTGACGCCAGAGCGGTCCAGGTCCGTGCCGTCGTCGGCCTCCGCTCCGGGGATGAGGATGCGGCCCATGCACGACTTTACCGAGGCCACATAAAGGATTCCGCTCTCCGGATCGGCCGCCGGTCCGCCCGGGATGTTGGCGCCGCCGCCCGCGCCCGGGCACATCACCGAGCCCGACTTACCCTGACTGTTCTCAGAGTGGAGTAGAGGCGTGTAGAGCGGGCCGATCTCGAAGTCCGTGACGATCTCCAGTGCCATCTGGCGAAGCTCGGGCGTGAAGTCGATCAGGTCGTCTGCCGTAAGGCCCTGCATTTCGAAGGCGGCCGGTCGGGTCGGGAACGGCTGCGTCGGCGAATACGACTCGGTCGGCACGTTCCCGGCAGCTACGGGCCGTTCCTCGATGGGCCAGATGGGCTCGCCCGTCTCGCGGTTCAGGGCGTATGCGAATCCTTGCTTGGTCGTCTGTACGAGCGCGGGCACCGGCTCGCCGTCCACGACGACGTCGAGAAGGGTCGGGGGGAGCGGATTGTCGTAGTCCCAGATGTCGTGGTGTACGGTCTGGAAGTGCCAGACCCGCTCCCCTGACCGCGCGTCCAGCGCGACAATGCTGTTCGCGAAGAGGTTGTCCCCCGGACGGAAGCCTCCGAAGTAGTCGTTCGTCGGGGCGTCCGTCGGGATATAGACGATGCCGCGCTCGAGGTCGGCCGACAGAGGAGGCCAGGCGTTCGCATTTCCGCTGAACGACCACGCATCGTTCTCCCAGGTCTCGTGCCCAACTTCGCCGGGACCCGGAATCACGTTGAACGTCCACAGGTGCTCGCCCGTGCGCGCGTCGTACCCGAGGATGTCACCCGGTACGTTTTCAGTCCGGGTCTCGAACCGTCCCGTCAGGTTCGAGTTGCCGATGACGACGACACCGTTCACCACGATCGGCGGTGACGAATTGGTGATGCTCCCGACGCGGGGGTCGATGCCTAGGTCGGGGTCGAACGGATGGCCAAGGCCTTCGAGTAGGTCCACGACGCCGTGGTCACCGAACCCGGGCAATGGCACCCCAGCGCCGAAGCCCTCGAGCGGGAGCCCGGTCTCCGCGTCCAGAGCGTGCAGAAAGAACCCCGGGCTCACGAGGTACACGACACCACGGCCGTCCACCTCCGCGTATGCCACGCCCTTGCCGTGGTTCTGCCTCCACGAGCGCTCCCAACGCGTCGTGTGAGGCTCCCTGAAAGTCCATAGCGTCTCGCCCGTGGCTGGGTCGATGGCGACTACGGCGCGGCGGCGTCCAGCCACGGTAAAGAGCCTGCCGCCCGCGTAGATGGGCGTGGCTCGGTAGACCGTCTCGACGGTTGGCCCGTAGTTGTCCGCATTCCACAGCCACGCGACCTGCAACGTCTCGAAGTTGGTGGCATCGATTTGGTCTAGAGGCGCATACCGCGTGCTTGCCGCCGTCGCGCCCCAATAGCGCCACTCTCCGACAGGTACGGTTTGCGCCTCCGCGGACGCGGCGGAGAGCCACCATCCCAGGACGGCCGCGGTAGCGGCGACACGTCCCCCGGGAGTCATCATCGAGACGCGTCGGCGTTAGTCAAGCGCCACTGCGACTAAGCCGGCCCCCTGTTCACCGTTCACGGCCACCGCGATGTACTGGCGTCCTCCTACCATGTAGGTCATCGGAGTCCCGGTTGGTGGGGCAGGCAATTCGATCTCCTGAATCGTGCGACCCGTGGCCTTGTCGAGCACCAAGAGCGCCGGGCTGGCCTCGGTCCCATTGCGCGGTCCGGCGTGGCCGATGAAGAGCAACGTTTCAGTCAGTAGCGGCCCCGTGTAGGGCTGACCGCCCAACGGGCCAGGATCCGGGACCCCCATCTCGATGATACGACGACGCGGTCCGTCACCGAGCGGAACTTGCCACGCATGCTCGCCCGTCTTGAGGTCGATCGCCGTGAGCCGCGCGTAGGGTGGCTTGACCAGCGGCAGTCTCTGCGGCCCCGTAGCGGCGCGACCGCCACCCCGCACATATCGGAAGTTCGAGCGCTCGGGATTCGGCTCGACCAGCTGGATCATGATCGGGCTCGTGTGGGACGGTACGTATAGGAAGCCCGTCTCCGGGTCGGCGGCGGCGCCGTGCCAATTCGCTCCGCCGAACCACCCCGGCAGCGCAAACACACCCCTCAGCGTCGGTGGTGAGTAGAGCCCCGAGTGATCGACACCGGCGAGGATCTCGGCCGCCTCCGCCCGCAGCTCCGGCGTGAAGTCGATGAGGTCGTCCATGGCGATCCCCTGCCGCTCGTACGGCGCCGGGCGGGTGGGGAAGGGCTGGGTGGGCGAGGTGACCTCACCGGGCACATCCGACTGCGGGACCGGAAGCTCCACGATCGGCCATATCGGCTCGCCGGTGACCCGGTCGAACACAAAAGCGAAGCCCTGCTTGGTGATCTGCACGACCAGGCGCCGCTCCACGCCCCCGATGACCGCATTCATGAGCGTGGGCGCGGCCGGAAGGTCGTAGTCCCACAGGCCGTGATGGACCATCTGGAAATGCCAGACGCGCTCCCCCGTCGAGGCATCGACGGCCACCAAGCTCTCGCCGAACAGGTTGTCGCCGGGACGGTGGCCCCCGTACCAATCGTTCGTGGGGGTGCCAATGGGTAAATAGACGTACCCGAGCTCCGGGTCGGCGCTCATGACAGTCCACACGTTCGTGTTTCCGGTGTACTCAGCCGACCCGTTCTCCCAGGTGTCGTTCCCGAACTCACCCCGCTGCGGGACGGTGTGGAAGATCCAACGCTGTCGCCCGGTGCGGACGTCGAAGGCGCGTACGTCGCCGGGGGGCGACGTCGTGTTCTGAGGCCCATCGGAGATCGAAGAGCCCACGATGACCACGTCGTCGATGACGAGTGGTGGTGACATCACTTGATAGGTCCTCCGCTCGAAGCCTCGGCGGAGCCCCTCGAGCAGGTCGATGCGTCCGCCGCCTCCGAACCCCGGGTCCGGTTCTCCCGTCTGGGCGTCCAGTGCCCAGAGGTGCGCGTCGCCGGTCGCGACGAAGACGAGAGCCTCGGCGCCGTCCGACCAGTAGGCCACGCCGCGGGTGTTGAACCCCAGGTTGGTCGGGCGGCCGGCGTCGTAGCTCCTGGGGTCGAACGCCCAAAGCTGTTCTCCGGTGGCGGCGTCGACCGCGGCGACCAAACTCAGGGACGTGCGCACGTAGAGGACCCCGCCCACC
>JAOTVA010000202.1 GCA_029863645.1 Gemmatimonadota bacterium | reverse complement strand
CTGCGCTCACTGATCGAATGGCCACAGAGGCTCTATTGAGCCCCTGGTCTTCGGCACAGCCTCCACCGAGCGTTCGACTCCTCGAGCGCGGCGAAGGCGTGATGCGGTTCGAGGTCACCGTGTACCCGATTGATCCGGCCTTCGTGTCCAAGATCGAGAGCGCCGTCCGGGCCAGCGTGGGTGCAGACGCGTGAAGCGAAAAGCATCGAAGATGAAGTCGGGCATCATTCTCCTCGGCTGGAGGGAGTGGGTGGCGTTCCCCGACCTGCGTGTACGGAACATCAAGGCGAAACTGGATACCGGAGCACGCACCTCGTCGCTTCACGCGTTCCGCATGCATCGCTACGTCAGCGATGGGCAGGAAATGGTCCGTTTCGAAGTCCACCCTGTACAGCGGTCGCGAGCATCGTCCGTCGAAGTCGAGGCGCATGTGCTCGAGGAACGTACGGTTCGAAACTCGGGCGGAGGCGTAGAAGTGCGCCCTGTGATCGAAACGATGCTCGAGTTGGCCGGCAGGCAGTGGCCCATCGAATTGACCCTCACGAGACGTGACGAGATGGGGTTCCGGCTATTGTTAGGACGCCAAGCGCTGCGAGGCCGGGTCGCCGTCGACTCGGGGGGCTCGTTCCGCGCCAAGCACGTGAAGTGGAATGATCCTGTGGCGCCGAACGGCTCGCAGGTCCGCAGGCCCTCTCGCAGCCAGGAAGAAGAATGAAGATCGGTATCTTGTCCCGTAGGGCGTCGCTGTACTCCACGAGCCGGCTCAAGGAGGCGGCCGCCGCGAGGGGACACGAGGTGCGTGTGATCGACTTCCTGCGGTGCACGATGGAGGTCAAGTCGAAGGACCCCGCGGTCTATTACAAGGGCGCGGACCTCTCGCTCGACGCCGTGATTCCACGCATCGGGGCCTCGGTCACCTTCTATGGCACGGCCATCGTACGTCAGTTCGAGATGATGGGCGTGTACTCGACCGCGGAGTCGCAGGCGATCGTGCGGTCGCGAGACAAGCTGCGGTCCATGCAGCTGCTCTCCCGTCAGGGTATCGGGCTCCCGACCACAGCCTTCGCGCGCTCGATTAAGGACACGCAGCATGTCATCGACCTGGTCGGAGGCGCCCCATTGATCATCAAGCTCCTGGAGGGCACGCAGGGCCGTGGCGTGGTGCTGGCGGAGACCGCGAAGGCCGCCGAGTCGGTCATCGATGCGTTCCGTCAGCTCGATGCGAACATCCTCGTCCAGGAGTTCATCAAGGAAGCCGGCGGTGCCGACCTGCGGGCCTTCGTGGTCGGGGAGCGCGTGGTTGCGTCGATGATCCGCCAGGCCGCAGCGGGGGAGTTCCGGTCCAACCTCCACAGGGGCGGGACCGCCGAGGCGACGAAGCTCTCGACGAAGGAGCGGAGAACGGCTCTCGCCGCAGCACGGGCGTTGGGCTTGAGCATCGCGGGCGTCGACATGGTTCGCTCGGCGCGTGGTCCACTGGTCTTGGAGGTCAACTCTTCGCCGGGCCTGGAGGGCATCGAGAAGTCCACCGGCATCGACGTGGCCAGCGAGATCATCGAATACGCGGAGGGCCAGGCGCACTGGGAAGACTCGGAGTGAAGAGGACCCGCCAGGGCGGAGCTCCCGTGGAGATGATGGGGCGCGAAGTCGACCCAGGGGCCCGGCTCCAGCTCGATGTCCCGGTTGGCCGCCTTCCGTCGGGAGACTACCTGTCGATCCCGATCGAGATCGTGAATGGCTCGGGGTCAGGACCCACGATCTGGCTCAGCGGAGCCATCCACGGCGACGAGATCGTGGGGGTGGAGATCATTCGGCGGCTTCTGGATCTCGTCGAGCCCGCAGAGCTCTCCGGCACCATTATCGCCGCGCCGGTCGTGAACATCTTCGGCTTCGTCTTCGAGTCCCGGTACCTGCCCGATCGGCGCGACCTCAACCGCTCGTTCCCGGGGTCGAAGCGAGGGTCGCTCGCAGCGCGCCTCGCCCGGCTGTTCATGGACGAGGTCGTGTCGCGTTGCGAGGTCGGGATCGACTTCCACGCAGGGTCGGACGGTCGTGCGAACCTTCCCCAGCTCCGCGGCAACATGGACGACAAGGAGACGCGACGGCTGGCCAAAGCGTTCGCGGCCCCCGTCATGATTCACGCGAGGCCCATCAAAGGCAGCCTGCGCGCCGCCGCGCTCCGACGGGGTAAGCGCGTCCTCCTGTTCGAGGGGGGCGAGCCGAGCCGGTTCAATCCAACGGTCGTGGAGGCCGGCGTCGACGGGACGCTCCGCGCCTTGAAGGCCATGGGCATGATCGACGCGGCTCCCGCTGCGCCGAAGGCCCGTCCGCTCCTGTCGCGTTCCACGAAGTGGGTGCGTGCGCCACGGGGCGGCATCGTGCGACTCGCGACAACGTTGGGCGACAGAATCGAAAAGGGGGCATCGGTCGGTGTCATCGCGGATCCGACCGACCGGGATGAGGTAGAGGTGCTCAGCCGTGCCTCGGGTATCGTCGTGGGTCAGACCGTGAATCCACTCGTTAGCATGGGCGACGCCCTCGTCCATGTGGCTGAAGTCGACTCGGCTTGACCGCTTAGGACACTGCACCGACAAGGAGATTGATTTGATGCGATTTACCCGTTTCATGCTTCTCGTTCTCAGCGTCGTGTGCTCATACGCGTGCGGCGAGGCCCCGCAAGCGCAACAGCCGTTCGTCGCAGGCCAGCCGCTCGCGACGACTCCGAACGTCAAGGTGTACGGGAGCTTCCACTTCGCGGAAAGCTGCTCCTACGACCCCGTCCGAGACGTCTATGTGGCGCCGAGCCTTGGCAACCGCGGTGAGGACTTCGAGAACGACGGGTACGTCTCACTCATCAACCCCGACGGCACGGTCCACACGCTCAAGTTCATCGGCGAGACCCGGGACGGCCTGACGCTGAACAACCCGCTAGGCAGCGACGTGATCAACGGGCGTCTCTACGTCGTCGACGGCAATGTGGTCCGTTGGTTCGACATGGCGTCGGGCCAGCCACTCGGCAGCGAGGTCATCGAGGGCGGCACCAGCTTCAATGACCTGGAGGTCGCCGAAGACGGCACGGTCTACATGACCCAGACCGGCGCAGAGGACGGATCCGTGCCGGGACGCATCTACAGAATGATGCCGGACGGCACGAGCGCGCTATTCGTCGACGGCTCGCCACTGACGCGACCGAACGGCATCGCGTTCGACGCGGACGGGAACATCGTGGTCGTCAACGTCGGCACCGCTGACGTCCTGACCTTCTCGCCGACCGGGGAGCTGCTCCGGACGGAGCAGTCCTTGGATCCCGGCAACGACGGACTCGTCGTCCTGGATGACGGAACCAAGTATGTGAGCAGCGTCCGCCAAGGCACGGTGGCTCGGCTCCGCCCAGGCCAGCCACCGGAGATGGTCGCTTCCGGCATCCCGAGCGCGGCGTCGATGTGCTACGACCCCACCCGGGAACGGCTCATCGTCCCGATGAACAGCTGGTTTGCGCTGGCGTTCGTGGAGCTCCGCTAGTGGTACGCACAAGGAGCTCGTGACCTCGGACGACCCGCAACCTCCGGCCGGCGAGGGCCAGGAGCCGCTCACCCCTCGCGCTCAGGTCGCACTGGTGGCCGGCCCCTTGGGTGGCTTCGTGCTCATCCTCGGGGTGACGTGGGCAATCGTGGGCCCCGGAGCGGCGGGCTTTCTCGCCAGTATGGCGGCGGCCACGTTCGTCGGCGGCGGCAAGCTCGTGATCCTGGCCGGCGCGGTGGAGCAGGCCCCGGTCGGGCACTGGGCGCTAGCCGCCCTCGTGGTCTACATCGACGTCTCAACTGCCCTCGTCGTCCTGGGCGGAATGCAACAGCTCTACCGGTTGCCGGGGGCGGGCCCCAGGCTCGCCGCTGCTCGCGAGTCGGGTTGGCGCTTGCTGCAGAGACACCCGTGGACGTACCACGCCACCTGGGTGAGCTTGGCGGGCTTCGTCGCCGTCCCGTTTCACGGGACCGGCGCGCTGGTCGGTGCGCTGGTCGGCAGGCTGCTTGGACTCAGCCGGGTCTCCATCGGCAGCGCCACCCTGTTCGGCTCCGCCTCCGCGGCCATCGCCCTCGGCTTCGCAGGCGAGTACTGGGCCGAGCGCATCAACGCCGTAGCCGGCCACCCCGTGCTGGCCGTCGCCGCTGTGGTGACGACTGCCGCCCTGGCCATCTTGGCGTCGAAGTGGATGTTCGGTGAGGGTAGCGACGAACACACGTCCGCAAGCAAAGGAGGCTGAGGACGATGCAGCTCGTTTTCGAACAGATCCGGATGGGTGGGGACCGCAACTTCGGTTACTTGCTCGGAGACCGCACCGCCAAGGTCGCCGTGATCGTCGACCCGGCTTACTCGCCCGATCTACTCATCGAGCGGGCCGAGGCTCAGGGTCTGCGCATCACCCACATCGTGAATACGCACGGGCATTCGGACCACATCGAAGGGAACCCGCGTGCGATCGAGGTGACGGGGGCGCCCGTCGCGGCCTTTGCCGGCTCGGCGGCAGAGCCTGACGTGGAGCTCTCCGACGGGCAGTCGCTCGCCGTGGGCGCGTTGTCCCTGACCTGCCTGCATACGCCAGGGCACGCCGACGACCACCTGGCGCTTCACGAGCGCACTCACCAGATCCTGCTCACGGGGGATCTGCTGTTCGTCGGGAAGGTGGGCGGGACGTCGACCGAAGAGGCCGGCCGCGTGGAGTGGAATAGCCTCCAACGACTGCTCGCCTCAGCGCCCGACCAC
>JAOTVA010000008.1 GCA_029863645.1 Gemmatimonadota bacterium | reverse complement strand
GCTCGACTACAGAGAGGTGGACTACACGCGCCCGACCGCCATCACCATGGGTGCAGAGTTGCACGGGGTCTCGCCGGAGGGGCTCGAGCTCGCCGATGACCTCGTCTCGATTCCGATGAGGGGCATGGTTCACTCGCTCAACGTGTCCGTCGCCTCTTCGCTGTTGCTGTTTGAGGCGGCGCGACAGCGTTCGGCCGCGGGCATGTACGAGACGACTCGGTTGCCTCCCGACGTGTTCACGGAGCGCCTCTTCGAGTGGGCCTATCCTTCGCTTGCCCGCACTCGTCGCGACGAGGGGAGACCCTACCCGCCACTCGGACCGGACGGCGAAATCCTTCCTGACTGACCTGGAGCCTTCGGCCTACTCCGGCTCCTTACCGAGCTGGAAGCGCAACGAGTCCTCGACGCCCTCATAGAAGAACGAATAGCCCGACTCGACCGCCTTTTGCGGGACGACGCGTTGGCCCCACAAGAGCGCCTCTGTCCCCAGCTGACCGAAGGCGGCCTTCACCGCGAATCCCGGGACCGGGATCACCGTGGGGCGGCCCAGCGCGCGGCCCAACGCCGCCGAAAAAGTCGCGTTCGTGACGGGGTTCGGCGCGGTTGCATTGACCGGTCCGCGCAGGGACTCGGTGTGCAGCGCGTGATGCATCAGCCCCACGAGGTCGTCCAGGTCGATCCAGCTGAGGTACTGCTTTCCCGAGCCGAGCCGACCCCCCACGCCCATCTTGAAGGGCAGCAGCATCTGGCCGAGCGCACCGCCCGCCGGCGAAAGCACCACACCGGTCCTGACGTGGACCACGCGGATACCGGCCGCGTCCGCCGCAGCCGTCGCTCCTTCCCACGCACGGCAGACTTCGGCCAAAAAGCCCTTGCCGGACTGTGCTTTCTCGTCGAGTCGCTCCTGGCCGCGGTCTCCGTAGAAGCCGACGGCTGACGAGGAGAGGAGCACCCGAGGCCCGCCACTCATGCTCGCCATCGTCTTGGAGATCAATTCGGTGCCGTCGACGCGGCTTCGCAGGATCGAGCGCTTCCTGTCGTCGGTCCACCTTCCGTCTGCGATAGGCGTGCCCGCCAGATGAACCACGGCGTCCGCACGACCCAGGCCATGCTTATCGACTTCTCCAGTCGCCGGATTCCAGTACACACAGTCTGGTGCGACCTCGCTGCTCCTCCGTACCAGCCGGATTACCTGGTGGCCACCGGTCGTCAGGAAGTGCTGGAGGTTCTGACCGATGAGGCCGGAGGCGCCCGTAATCGCGACCGTCAGCCGAGGTCGCTCGGCGTATTCTGCGTGGCGCGCCAGATCCATGAAGAGTAGACGGTGGCGAAAACGGAAGAGTCGGCCTAACTCGGCGTTCATGAACGTCGGACCGAGCGCGGCGCCCGCTGCGCCCAGGGGCGGCTCGAGGTCGACGGAATCCTCCATGAGGGTTCCACCCCCCGGAAGCTCAGAAAAGCTGTGCGTGTGGAGCCAGCTCTTCAGCGGGCCGGAGACCTGTTCGTCGCAGAATTGCCGAGCGTACTCGTAGTCCCGGTGTCGGAGCCGCCACTTGAAACTCGTAGGTCCGCGGTGGACGCGAATCGTGATCTCCCCCCCATCCTTGATGCCTCCCGCGCGCTCGAGAACGTCCACCCTGCCCCAGGGAGGCGTGAGGCGCTCCAACGCCCCGGGACGCTCGTGCCAGTCGAACACGTCAGTCGGGGAGTGTGCCGGCAATTCGCTGCTGTGCGTGAAGCGCATCTATGTGACCAGCCAGAGTGCAGTGAGGGAGGCAACGACTTGGACGGTAAGGTTGTCGAGGCCGTGGTTGCTGACCGCCTCGGCGGCGGCCCCCGTAGCCGCGCATGCGAGCGCCACGAGCACGAGCCCCGACCCCGCTCCCATGCCGGTGCCCAGGAGGGCGACGATCGCGGCAAGCCAGGCCGCACCGAAGACCGCAGCCGAGCCCTCCAAGGAGCGCTCGGCCGGTACGCCGCCTAGGGAGGACACGCGGTATCGATGCCGCCCCCAGCGACTACCGACGGGCTCGCCAACTGCATCTCCCCAGCCCGCCACAAGATACCCGACTCCCGCGTACGGCCCGGCCAAGAGCGCACTGGTGAGGCCGCCGATCGCTGTCATGACCAACGGTACCACAATGAACAGAGAACGTTTAGGACGATCGGTATCTCTCGCGAGGGCCTCGTAGAGGGGGTTACCGTCGCCGGCCAGCACGGCGGCGAGCACAATCGCCGCCACGGTCGCGCCGTACACGTTGGTGCCAGGAAGCCCCCAGTACGTGTGCACGACGGCCGCCCCGGTGAACACAGCGAAATGAAAGACCTTGCGGGTGTAGGGAACACGGACGCCGCGTCTCCGCATCCACGAGGCCAATCCGGCCGCCGAGAGACCGAGCACGAGCCCGGCGGTCATGGCCCACGCGGCTACAAGCGGTGAGGGCACCCAATACGCGAGCTCGGTCAGGCAGCCTCCTCATCCGTCTGCACCTCGAAGCCCTTGCGGGTCATCTTGCCCCATCCCTGGATGCCACGGACGGCCGAGACCGTCCCCTTCACCCTCCACCAGGCATTCATCTGGCGGAAACCGAAGTTCTCGAGCCCCGCGAGGACAAAGAGCTTCAGCAGATCTGCGAGGCGTGGATAGCGACGGAAGGACAACTCCTCCAACGCGACCGCGGAGAGGGACAGCACGCCGCCAAAGATGATCGCAACCGCCAAGAAAGCCGCCACCACGACCCAGTCCGCACGCCCTGCGATAATCGTGGCGGTGAACGACAGGTAACCACCGAGCTCGATCACTGGGCCGAGCATCTCCAAGAAGAAGAAGTACGGGAAGGCGAGCAGGCCGACCCTCCCGTACTTGGGATTGAGAAGCATCCTCTTATGGCGGGTCAGCGACTGGAACAGGCCCCGTTGCCAACGATCTCGTTGGCGCGCGAGCACACCGAGCGACTCGGGACACTCGGTCCACGCCACGGGATCCGGAACGAAGTGGATCCGGTGGGGCGTACCGTTTTCGTAGCCGTGCCGATGGAGTCGTACGATCAGCTCCATGTCCTCCCCGACCGTATCCGTGGCATACCCGCCCACGTCGACAACGGACGATCGGCGAAACATGCCAAACGCTCCGGAGATGATGAGGGTCGCATCTAATGCAGCCCATCCCATACGGCCTGCGAGGAACACCCTCAGATACTCCAGGACCTGAAACTGGGCCAGCAGGTTATTCGGGAGCGCAACCTCTACGATCCGTCCTCGCTCTACTGTACAGCCATTGGCAATGCGGAGGATGCCACCCGCGGCGACCGTCGACGCGTCTTCGAGGAACGGCCGCACGATTCGAATCAGGGCCTGCGGTTCCAGAATCGAATCGGCGTCCATCGCGCAGAAGAACGGTGTGTAACAGTAGTTCAGCCCGGCGTTCAGGGCGTCCGCTTTACCGCCGTTCTCCTTGTCGATGAGCCACAGCGACGGGTGGGTGCGAGAGCGCAGGACACGGTTCACCCCGGCCGTGGCAAGGGCGGCTGTGGGGATGCGGGTGGCAGGCTCGAACTCGAAGGCTTCGGTGAGCCGCTCGACCGTCCGGTCAGTTGAGCCATCGTTGACGACAAGGATCTCATAGTCGGGATATTCGATCGTCAACAACGAGCGCACGGACTCTACACACGTGACCTCTTCGTTGTAGGCCGGTGCGATCAGGCTGATCGGGGGGGCGCCAGCCGAGGTAATGAGGTCGGTGAGGTCTAGCGACCTCAGCCGCAGCGAATACCGCTTGAGAGCACCGAATGCGAAGATGCTGGTCGCCAAGTACACACCATTGAGGAGCACGAAGTAGACGAGGACGACCCAGTTGAAGACTCCGACGACATCCCAAAGGAGCTCGCTCACAGACTGTTCTCCTCGGCGAGCACCTGTTCGGCGAGGGCCGCGCTGGGATGCTCCGAAGCGACAAGCCGCATGAGCACGTCCTTGCCACCGGCGTCGCGGGCGGAACGGGCGGCGTAAAGGGACGGCCACGGGCTGGGATCGCCCATGGCCTCGACCAAGAGCGGGATGTCCTGGTCGCCGCCGAGCGGCCCCAGTGCGCGGAGCGCCTGTGCCTTCACGACCGCGTCGGCGGATGCACAGTGCGGTCGCACCACGGCGGCGTGCTCGGGGCGTCCGACCGCGGACAAGAGCCGCAGGGATGATGCGAGAAGGTCGCGGTCTTCGGCCACCCCCACGATGGCCGCCGCGATGTCTCCCGCGAGGAAGTCCCCTTGGAGTCGAAGCGCATCGGCCATCACTGCTCGGGTCCACGGTGATCCGTTCTCGTCGGCGAGCGCGTCTCGCAGCTGCTTCGACACGGCGGGGCCCATGGCGGCGAGCATGGCGGCCAGGAAGAGTCGATTCCAACCCTCGAACCTATCGAGCCGCGCCAGCACCTCCCCGGCGTACTCGGGAGTCTCCTCCCGAGAGAGCGCCCGGGCCGCCACCATAGCCACCAGTGGCGATGAGTCGTCCAGGGCGGCGACAACCTGAGCCGCGTACTCGGGCAAGCCTAGGGTCCCTAGCGTCTGGACCGCCCACGCCCGCCTCTCGGTACTGCGCGCGTGAATCCTCTCAGCCACTTGAGGCAGGAACGGCTTTACCAGGTCGCGCAATATCACGCGTTCTTCCCCCCGTACTCGGCGCACGTACTCGATGACGAGGTCCACGAATTGCACACCGTCGTCATCGGATACGAGA
Organism: Gemmatimonadota bacterium; assembly: GCA_029863645.1. Lineage (GTDB taxonomy): Bacteria > Gemmatimonadota > Gemmatimonadetes > Longimicrobiales > Gaopeijiaceae > UBA2982. Next base: position 63,020 of record JAOTVA010000008.1, on the reverse strand, counting down.
GACTGGACGGAGGGCACGAGTGTCGGGTCCGCGACCGCGCTCAGAACCGGGTCACGCCACTGATCCGTGAGCTCTGACGTCTGCTTGGCGCGCGCCCGATGGAACGAGCGCATCACGACCGCGTAGGCCGACAGCACGAGCGTGCAGACGAAGAGCACGAGAATGAGCGCGATGAGGACCAGCAGCCCCGTCGCGCTGATGCTCTCGGGGTCACGAAGAAGAAAGTCAGGCACGGTCAGAGCGACGCAGGTGAACGTCCACGCGTGAGCAGGCGACGCACTCGGGCGGAGAGCTCGGTCGGGGAGAACGGCTTCAGAACGTAGTCGTCGGCCCCCATCCGGAATGCCCGCACTACATCAGCCTCCTGGCCCATCGAGGTCAGCATGATCACCGGAATGCTGGAGAACCTGTGGTCCTTCCGGAGCCGTTCTAACACCTCGAAGCCATCCAGGCCGGGCATCTTCACGTCCAGAATCACGAGAATGGGCGCCTCGCGCAGCGCATCCTCGTACGCCTCCTGGCCGTTGTCGAAGCGGACGACGTCCAGCCCCTCCTTCTCGAGTCGGTGCAGAAGAATCGTGGCGGAGATCTCGTCATCCTCGGCCACGAGCACGTGGCCGTCGCGGGCCACATCACCGACATCCTCGGCGACGACGTGATCGCCCTCCGTGGCGCGCGCCTGAAAGATCCTCTGCCTCCCGATCTCGAGCGACTCCTCTAGAGACGTATCAGGCAGGATGCTAAGGACGGCAATGGTGGCGGTGAGAGGGCCCTCCTCGGAAGCGAGGTCGTCAGGGCGGAGATGCCGCAACGCCCCGAGGGCGGCCTCAGCTAATGCGCTTACAGCATCGAGGTCCTCATCTAGGGCTACCAGTGCGAAATCCCCACCACCGATTCTGCCCAACCTCACGTTCTCCGGAAGCGCTTTGCGTAACGCTGTGGCAACCTCCCGAACAATCCGTTCCGAAGCGTCCCATCCCCAACCCTCCGAGCGCACGCCGAAACGGTCCACTTGAATCAAGCCGAGCACGACTTCGTCTTTGGCCTCGGCGCAGACCGCCTCGAGGCCGGCGCGATTCAGCAGTCCCGTCAGGGGGTCGCCAAGGGCTTCCCGTTCCGCCCGCGCCACCCGCTCGAGACGAACGGCGATGTCAGCGCCAAATTCTTCGGGGTCGAAGGGCTTCTCTACGAACGCGTCGGCGCCTAGCGCGTAGCAGTCCTGCCGAATCTCGGGTGCGGCTCGCGCGGTGAGTACCACGACGGGCACCGCGGCCGTTGCCGGCTCACCGCGCAGCTCTGAGAGAAGGGAGCGCCCATCCGCGTCGGGGAGAATCAGATCCAGGATGACCAGATCGATGTCCCCGCCCTCAAGCGCAGCTCGGGCCTGCTGGGCAGTTACGGCCCCGATGATCTCGCGGTCGTCCTCCGCCAGAATGACGGAGAGGATGTACTGGATCTCGGGGTCATCTTCGATGATCAGGACCCGCTGCCGATCCGGAGCCTTCACCCGCCGCGCTCCGCCACATCTGCGATCGGGAACAGCACCCCCAGCACCTCGCCCAGCGCGGCGACCGGCTCTTCACGGGGCACGATCACGGCGTGGAGCTCGCCCAACTTGTCACGGGCCGCTGGCGTGAGGTGCCCGCCCGCAAGCACGAACGCGGGAAGGCCTGCGTACAGCCGGTTCATGCGGAGCTTGCCGAGAACGGCTAGGACGTCCAGATCCGTCGCAGCGTGGTCGAGCAGTACCGCATCGGGCATCTCGGCGGCGAGGGCATCGAACATGTTGGTATTCCCTCGGCGCGAGACGACGTCGAGACCTCGACGCGTCATGAACGCCTCGAGCTCGCCCGTCAGATCCAAGGCATCGCTGACCAGTAAGATGCGCCCGCCGCGGCTCCGACCGAGGTGTCGCCACAACACCCTCAGGAGGTCCTCCCGCTCGAACGGCTTCGTGATGAGGTCTACCGCGCCCAACAAGCTGCCGCGGCCTTCTCCTGCGAGCACGCTGACGACCACCACCGGAATGTGCCGGAGGCCTGGATCGGCCTTGACCTTCTTCAAGACCTCCCAGCCAGTCATCCCAGGCATGAGGAGATCGAGAGTAATGAGGTCCGGCGCGTGCTTCCGTGCCAGCTCCAGCCCCTCCTCGCCGCTCGAAGCCGAAACGACCTGACAGCCGAACTCCTCGAGATAGTGCTCAATGAGGACCCGCGAGTCCTTCTCGTCGTCTACCACCAGGACCTTGAAGTCGCGCAGCGACGGTCCGCTTGACGCTGGGCTAGGGGCCGCGCCTGCCTCTACCTCTTCCGAAGGGCCGACCCCTTCTGCTGCAGCAACCTGCGGGGCCTCGGGCTGGCGAGGCTCCGCTTTGGCCTCCGGCTCGCGAACGGGCTTCTCGGCACGCTGACCGAGCACGATCTTGAACGTGGAGCCCTTCCCTTCCTCGGACTCTACGATGAGATCGTAGCCCATAAGGAGACAGATCGACCTCGAAAGGGCGAGACCGAGGCCGGTCCCACCGTACTTCCGGGACGTCCCCGCCTCTGCCTGCTGGAAGGCTTCGAAGATCGCTCCCAGTCGGTCGGCCGGAATCCCGATGCCGGTGTCCACGACCGCGATGGCCACGGGTGTCATGCCGTCCGGAGCAAGATCGAGACGGACCGTCACGGACCCAGCGTGCGTGAACTTCAGCGCGTTGCCGACCAGGTTGATGATCACCTGCTTGAGTTTGGCCGAATCGGTCTCGACGACCTTCACTTCCTCCGGCACATCGGCGACGAGCGCGACCTTGCCTTCCTTCGTCTTTGCCTGGCCCTCGAGCTGCTGGACGGTCTCGACGCACAGGTGCGCGAGGTCGATCTCCTCGATGATCAACTCCATGCGCCCTGCTTCGACCTTGGCGAGGTCGAGCACCTCATTGATCAGAGCGAGCAGGTGCTTCCCGTTGGAGAGCACTCGTTGCAAGAAGCCAACATCCTTCTCGGTGAGGCGCTCCTCCTTGTTCTTGAGCAGGATGTTCGTAAAGCCGATGACCGAGTTGAGCGGCGTTCTCAGCTCATGGCTCATGTTTGCGAGGAAGTCGCTCTTCGCCTTGTTCGCCGCCTCAGCCTCTTCCTTGGCCACCGCCAGCGCTTCCTGCGCCCGTACGCGTTCCGTGACGTCCTTCCCGAAGAACACGGCCCCGGCGATACCCTCCAGTGCATGGATCGGGTTGGCGTAGTACTCAAGGTAGGTAAGTTGACCGTCCGCCTCGTCTGTGCGTAGCGCAACGTGACGCTCCCCTCGGAGCGTGCGGTCGTAGAGCTCTTCGTACCAGGCGACGTCCTCGGGCCGAAAGACGTCGGACGGGAGCTGCCCCACCTGAGGCTCCGACCCCGTTCGGGCCTCAACGCCGAGGGCGAACGCAGAGTTCAGCGTAATCAACCGATGGCGTCGATCGATCGACCAGATCGAGTCACCGGTGTTTTCGACGAGCACTTCCAGGTTGCGCTGCGACTCGTCCAGCTGTCGTTCCGCCAGACGCTGCTCGGTGACGTCCCGAAAAATGCTCTGCGAGGCGACCGTGCGGCCCGCGGACTGCTGGGCCTGAACGCCGCCCGATAGCATCACGACGCGTCCGTCCGATGCGACATACTCGACATCGAAGCGGCCCGGATTGCCCCCGTCGAGGACTCTCTGGAATTCGCTCTTCAGGCGCTCGCGACTCGCGGGGTGCACGATGTCGAAGAGGGTCAGGCGCTCCAGCTCCTCGTCCGTGTAGCCCAGGACTCGCTTCCATGAGCTGTTCACGTAGAGGATACGCCCATCCTGAGCGACGCTCTGAATCAGGTCGTTGGCGTTGTCCAAGAACCCCTGCAGGCGCTGACTGCCCTCCTTCACTGCCTGCTCGGTGTGGGCGCGTACTTCGATCTCATGCGCGAGCGCATCGTTGCTCTCGGTGAGTGCGTCGAGCGCCCGAGCCTCCCGCTTGAACGTCTCGTACACGCTCGACAGGAGCCCCGTGAGGATCGCGACATAGCTCGTGATCTTCATGAGATGAGCGGCGTCGAACATCGAGTCGAAGCGCTGCTCAGAGAACGCCATGAACGCCGCGTGCGTCAGCACGGCAATGAGAAGCGAGACGAGGAGCCAATGCTCGAACACGTCCTGCCGCCACGTTCCCTTCCGGTAGAAGCCGATGAACGCTATCAGGAAGAACGTGGCTGGGATGAACTCCGCGGGCCGGCTGATGGCCTGGAACGGGAAGATCATCTGTGCCAACGGCACGTACTGGAAGAAGAGCAAATTCAAGATCGTGAGCCCGAGCGCGGTGCCATAGACCGACCCCTCGGAGATGCCCTCCGCCTCCTCCGCACGCACTTCCTGTCGCGACAGAAGCAGACTCCCGAACAGGAAGATCGACAGGAATACACGCTCCGCTGTCCACGTCCACGCGAAGACGTCGGCCGGCCGCACGCTGGGATTTCGTGCCACCTCGGCGTTGAGAAGGAACTCGCTCGTCGCCAAGGCGTGGTTGAGATTCAGTAGCGCCGCGCCGAGAAAGCCACACCCGATGAACAGGAATGTGATCTGCTTTCGACTGTAGAACCGGACGAGCGCCAGGCCGCCGATGATGAACCCCAGCACGGTTGCAATCGCTTCGAACAGCGTGTGCACGCCCGACACGGAGGCCCAATTCAGGAATACGAAGGGCTGACGCAGGAGAACCGCACCGCCCGCGAGGACGGCGAAGATCACGAGGTAGAGGGTCACGTGCTCCCGAGACCTGTTGGGAAGCGGCGGCCCGTCGGCGATCACCCCGGCAGGGGCGGACGAGCCAGCCGGAGCAGAAGCATGCTCCGGAAAGGCAGCTCTCGGCGTCAGGCCGTCGGGCTCAGGCAACGCTCGATTGCCTCGAACAAGACGTCCTCGTCGATGATGGGCTTCGTCACGTAGTCGTTGAAACCCGCCGCCAGGTACTTGTCGCGGTCTCCGGCCATGGCATGCGCCGTTAGAGCAATGACCGGGATGCTCTTGAGATCGTCCTGCGCGCGAATCCAAGCGAGCACCTCGGTGCCATCCATCTCAGGCAACGAGATGTCGAGGAGCACGAGATCCGGGATGTTTCCGCCGAGTCCCTCGACTGCCTCCAGGCCCGTCTCGTACTCCGAGATTTCGTAGCGGTCCTCGAGAAGGGCCTGAACGAGCATACGGTTGTCTGGGTTGTCTTCGACCACTGCGATCTTATGACTCATTCCTTGATCTCCGTTTGGAGCTTCTTGAGCTCCTGCATGGCGTCCGCATAGGCGGACTCGATCTCCGGGAGTATCGCTCGAGCATCGTCGGGATTGCCCTCTAACGCCGCACTCTCCATTCGGGTCGCGAGAGTACGGAGCGTCTCCGCGCCGATGTTCGCCGCACTCGACTTCAGTGAGTGCGCCCCCCGCTCGGCCTCCTCTAGGTCACTCGCGCCCACGCCCGCACGGATCTGGTCCATGCGGGTGCCGGAGTTCTTGAGGAACAGCCGCACCATCTGACCCGCGAGCTTGTCCCCTCCCCACTCCCGGAGCCGATCCAGAGCCTGAGGGTCAATGATCTGAGAATCGGTCATGATTGAAGGATTCCGGGGGGTCTGGGAGCTTTCAGGAGTCTAGCTTCCGGGGGGTCATGTCGCCAACACTTTCTCGCGCCAAGGAAGTGGCGGAACGTCATGCGCCGAGCGCTTTTCGGATGGCTCGGACACCCTCGGCCGCCCCCTCGGGGTGAGCGTACACTGCAGACCCCGCGACGAGCACGCTCGCACCCGCGTCCACGGCTTCCCGTGCGTTGAGGGCATCGATCCCTCCGTCGACCTCCAGTTCCGCAACCGAATGCAGCTCTTCGAGCATGAGCCTGGCCCGGCGCAGCTTCGCTGTGCTGCCCGGGATATACCTCTGTCCGCCGAAGCCTGGATGAACCGACATGATGACGAGAACGTCGATGTCGGCGACGACGTGTCGAACGCTGTCCAGCGGCGTGTCCGGGTTCACGGCCACCCCCGTGCGCACACCGAGCGCGCGGATCTTCGCGAGTGTGCCGGGCAGGTCCGGGCAGGCCTCCTGGTGCACGGTTAGGCTGTCCGCCCCCGCCTTGACGAAGGCTTCGAGATACCGATCCGGGGCCTCGATCATGAGGTGAACATCGAGTGGGAGGTCAGTCGCGCGTCGCGCCCCCTCAGTGATGACGGGGCCAATCGTGATGTTCGGCACGAAGTGACCGTCCATGACATCGACGTGGATCCAATCCGCACCGCCGGCCTCGGCTGCCCTGATTTCTTCGGCGAGCCGGGAGAAGTCGCAGGAGAGAATGGACGGCGCGATCTTCATGTGGCCCTCACGATGCGGTCGACGCCGCCTTCGGAGGCGACGAACGCCTCGTCGGCCAGCCCGAGGAAGAGCCCGGTCTCTACGACCCCCGCTCGCCCCGCCAGCGCGGCTTCGAGCGCGCCAGGATCGTCGATGCCACCCGGAAAGCGGCAGTCCAACAGGAGCTGCCCGTTGTCGCTCTCGACGAAGGAGCCATCCGTGGCGGTGCGGACCGTGGCTTCGGCGCCCCAGGATTCCATGAATCGGACATGAGCCCGCCAGCCCCAGCGGACGACCTCGACGGGGAGCGGAAACGTCGTTCCGAGGCGATCGACGGCCTTGCCCGCATCCGCGATGATGACGAGTCGCTCCGATGCCTGGGCGACCATCTTCTCGCGGAGAAGCGCGCCGCCCCCACCTTTGATGAGTTCGAGGGTCGGCGAGATCTCGTCCGCGCCGTCGATCGTGAGGTCGAGCCTCTTATGCATACCGAGGTCGATCAGCTCGATGCCGAGCTCCCGTGCCCTGGTCTCGGTCCGCACCGATGTCGGCACCGCGACGATGCCGGACAGGACGCCCGTTCCGACGGCCTCCCCAAGGAGATCGAGGAGATGCGCCACGGTGCTACCTGTCCCCAGGCCGAGCACCATGTCGCTCTTCACATAAGCGAAGGCGGCCTCGGCGGCACTGCGCTTCAACCCTTCAGCGTTCGAGCTCATGGACGCTGGAACCGTCGGATAGGGTTCACTCCTCACGGTCGAACGGGGATTTCCGCAACGCGCGGAAGTTTTCGGGGCGTGGACGTGGCTGAGACTCTTTGAGCCGCGCAAATGTACCCCAGCCCGGAGGTCTATTCCAGACGCATGCTCACGGTCCGCGCCGCTTGGTTGACACCCCGTCCCCGCCCCTGCCATCCTACCGGCAGGCAACGGCTTCACAGACATCGTGATCGATATTGGGGCTTTACCAACGCGGGAGCCCCCCGCCACTCCGTGCGTACGTAGCGCTGCGAACGCACGGATTCGGCACTCGGGCTCTCGACATCGGTCGAGGGCCTTTTTCATGCTCGTGAATTGGGGACTGCGCCCCACCGGAGGAACGTCGACATGATCATCGTGACCAAGCGGGGGGTTACGCAGGACGAGGTGGATCACATCCGCGAGCGGGTGGAGTCGCTCGGCCTGCGCACCCATGTCTCCCAAGGGGAGCACCACACGGTCATCGGATGCGTCGGCGACGAAAGCCGCCTAGAGGGCGTGTCTCTCCTCGCGATTCCCGGAGTCGACACGGTGCACGCCGTGATGAGGCCCTACAAGCTGGCCTCTCGGGATTTCGCGGCCGACCCGACCCAGATCCCTCTGGGCGGCGTCCAGATCGGGGGGCCGGAGGTCCTGGTCATCGCGGGCCCGTGCTCGGTGGAGAGCCGCGAAATGCTGCTGGCCACGGCGAACTCCATCAAGTCGCACGGTGCCAAGGCCCTGCGGGGTGGAGCGTTCAAGCCGCGCACCTCGCCATATTCGTTCCGGGGGCTCGGCGAGGAGGGGCTCGAGATCCTCGCCGAGATCCGAGCGGAAACGGGCATGCCGATCGTGACCGAGGTCATGGACACGCGACAGGTCGACCTGGTGGCGTCGTACGCGGACATGCTGCAGGTCGGTGCGCGCAACATGCAAAACTACAATCTACTGACCGAAGTGGGGCGCCTGCGCAGGCCGGTCCTCCTCAAGCGCGGCATGTCGGCTACGGTAGAGGACCTTTTGCTCGCGGCGGAATACGTCATGAGTCAGGGAAACCCGAACGTGGTCCTCTGCGAGCGCGGCATCCGGACGTTCGGAACGGCGACGAGAAACACGTTCGACTTGGCGGCCATCCCGGTTCTCAAGCAGGAAACCCATCTCCCCGTGATTGCGGATCCGTCGCACGCCGGCGGCCGCCGGGACCTCGTTGCGCCGCTCTCGTACGCCGCGATTGCAGCAGGAGCCGACGGCCTGATGATCGAGGTACACCCTCAGCCCGAGACGGCGACCTCTGACGGCGACCAGTCCCTCGACTTTCCGGAGTTCGCGACGCTGATGGAAACCCTACGGCCCTTCGTTGCCGCGGCCGGACGGGTATTGGCCGAGTAGGCGCTAACCGCGGCCGATCGCGGCCAGCCGGACCGAGGCGGCCGCGAGCTGCTGCTTAACCGCGCGCAACGACGTTCCGCCTGAACTGTTCCGTGAGTCCACCGAAGCCTGCCAGTCGAAGACCTTATGCACGTCGTCTTCGAACACCTCGTGCTCGGCACGGAAGTCGTCGGTCGTCAGGCCGGACAGCGATACACCCCGTTCCTCCGCCTTGCGGACGAGCCGGCCCACGACCTCGTGGCTCGTCCTGAACGGCACGCCACGATGCACCAGGTAATCCGCCAGATCGGTCGCCAACAGTTCCGAAGCCATGGCATCTCGCATCCGCTCCGGTACAAGGCTTAGCGTTTCGATGGCGCCAGTGACCGCCGGAAGCGTCAGCAGCAGGGTATCCACAGTATCGAACAGGGCCTCCTTGTCCTCCTGCAAATCGCGATTGTATCCCGTCGGAAGCGACTTCAGAAGGGTCAGCATCCGCGTGAGATTGCCAACGAGTCGTGCGGATTTACCCCGGGCGAGCTCCGCGACATCCGGGTTGCGCTTCTGCGGCATGAGGCTCGAGCCGGTGGAGTATCCATCGGAGAGACGCACGAAGCCGAACTCGATGCTCGAGAAGAGGATCAAGTCCTCGGCGAGTCGCGACAGGTGCACCCCGACCATCGCGCCGCCGTAGGTCAGGTCGCACATCCAATCGCGGTCGGATACCGCGTCTATAGAGTTCTCGCTGATCCGCGCGAAGCCCAACTCGGCCCTGAGCACCTCCCGGTCCACAGGGAACGGGCACCCGGCGATCGCGCCGGACCCCAACGTCAATACCGACGCCGAGTCAGCGGCAGCTTCGATCCGCTCGATGTCGCGTAAGAAGGGGAAGAGGTGCGCGAGCGCCCAGTGTGCGGCTCGGATCGGCTGCGCCTGCTGAAGGTGCGTGTAGCCCGGCATGATGACGTCCACGCCGCGGGCCGCCAAGGCATGCAGCGCCTCGGCCAAGGCTGCCAGCTCGTCCCGGATGCGCACGGCCGACTCCATGCCGTACATGCGAACACCCGTGGCCGACTGATCGTTGCGGGACCGGCCGGTGTGCAGCTTTCCAGCGACCGCGCCGGCCGCTTCACCGAGCATCCGCTCGACGACGGAGTGAATGTCCTCCTCGGGAGCGTCCGCTAGCCCTTCCGATTCGATCCGGACCGCGACCGCGGTCAAGCCGGCGAGGATCGCATCCCGCTCGTCGGGCGTGAGCACGCCCGCGCCTCCGAGGGCTCGCGCCCAGGCCGAGCTCCCGCGGATGTCCTCGCGCCAGAGCCGTTGGTCGATGCCCAGGCTCAGGTTGAGCGGGACCATCGCTGGAGCCATGCCCCCCTCGAAACGCCCGCCCCAGAGCGCCTTGGCATCACCAGCCGGCTTCCCGGGTGCGCCCTTGCGGCCCCCCACGAGCTACAGCGCTCCGGCCTCGATGACCTCTTGAATGAGCCCCGAGACCACCTCTTCGCCCCCTCCGGCCGAAACCGCCGCCCGGATGGGAAGCCCGAACAGCCGAATGAAGCCGGCCGCATCTGCCTGGTCGTAGGATGCCGCGTCTCCGAAGCTCGCCAGATCCTGACGGTAGAGCGAAACGGGACTCTGCCGCGAGACCACCTGCACGGAACTCTTGTAGAGCTTCACCCGAACCGACCCCGTGACGTTCTTGGAAAGCACGTCCGACATCGCCTGAATCGCCTCTCGCTCCGGCGTCCACCAGCGACCCTCGTAGAGCATGTCTGCCCAGCGCGTGGCCATCTGGTCCTTGAGCCCCTCGATGCGCCGGTCGATCGTAATCGACTCGAGATCCTTCAGTGCCGCGTGCAGGATGGTGCCTCCGGGCGTCTCGTACACGCCCCGCGACTTCATACCGACGAGTCGGTTCTCGACGATGTCGGCCCGTCCGACGCCATGCCTCGAGCCGACCTCGTTGAGCCTCCGCAGCAACGCGACGCCGCCGAGCGCCTCGCCGTCCACCGACACGGGGACGCCAGCCTCGAAGCCGACCTCCAGATACTCGGGCTTATTCGGTGCGTCCTCGGGCGCGACGGTCCAGCGGTACATCGACTCCTCCGCCTCGTACGCCGGATCCTCCAGCGGGCCGCCCTCGTGGGAGATGTGCCAGAGGTTCTCGTCACGTGAGTACAACTTCGTCTGGTCGACCCCGTCCAGCGGAATGTTCCGGGCGCGCGCGTACTCGAGGGCGTCTTCCCGAGATTGAATGTCCCACTCGCGCCAGGGAACGATCACGTCGAGGTCGGGAGCGAGTGCGACGTAGGCGAGCTCGAAGCGCACCTGGTCGTTGCCCTTGCCGGTGCAGCCGTGGGCCAAGGCATCGGCCCCGACTTTGCGTGCGATCTCCACCTGGCGGCGCGCAAGCAACGGCCGCGCGATCGCGGTCCCGAGGAGGTATTTCCGCCCGTACACGGCCCCGATCTTCAGGGTCGGCCAGGCGAAATCCTCGACGAACTCCTGTTGGAGGTCCTCGCCGAAGAAGGCCGACGCCCCGGTCTTGATCGCCTTGTCTTCTAGGCCCACGAGACCGCCGTGCTGGCCTACGTCACCGGCCATGCACACGACGTCGGCGTCGTAGTTCTCCTTCAGCCACGGCACGATGACGGATGTGTCCAGTCCGCCCGAGTACCCGAGAACGACCTTCATGTTGTTGCCCGTGTCTTGCGTTCTATACGCTTGTGAAAAAAAGGGCCCGGGGACAGAGGTCCGACCGCTTCCCGCCAAAGCTGTCAGGGGGCCCGTGCCCCAAACCTCAGCCCCCGGTCCCCAGTCAGGTCCGGTGGTATTGAAGTATAAATATGCAGCGCTTCTGCATTCTGTCAACCCCACAGATCTACGTGCATCGCAGTGGCGGCAAGAGAAAGACCGGAACCGAAGCTCGGTTCCGGTCTGCATTATTTCTCTAGATCGCGCGTTACCGCTCCGGTCCCACCCCCGCCAGGCGCTCGACATGAGCCTTCAGCGATGGCAACGATGCGGGATCCCGGAGGACGATCAAGATCGTGTCGTCCCCCGCGAGCGTGCCGAGGACCTCGGGCCACTCCTCCCAGTCGATCCCGGCGGCCACGGTCTGTGCGCCCCCTTTCATGGTGTGGATGATGAGTAGGTGATCCACACCGTCGGCGCTCAGGAACAGCGTCGGCAAGAGCGACTCGAGGGGTGGCGTGCTCTCCCACTCCTCCGGAAGCGAGTAGTGTCCGGAGCCGTCCGCAGCCGGCACTTTCACCAAGCGGAGCTCGCGGATGTCCCGCGAGAGCGTGGCCTGGGTGGCCTCCATGCCCCGCGCCTGAAGCAGCTCACGCAGTGCTTCCTGACTCGTGACCGTGTTCTCCCGAAGAATCTCCAGGATCTGTTCGTGTCGCTCTCGCTTACTCATGCCAACACCCGGTCGATGAGGCCGCGCAATCTATCGGGCTCGAAACCGACGCTCCGCTCCACCTCTTCCCCTCCCCGAAACATGATGAGGGTGGGGATGCTGCGGATGCCGTACTTCGTGGCGACCTCAGGAGCCTGGTCGGTATCGACCTTAGCCACCAGAAGCCCCCCCACGTGGGCCTGCGCGAGCTCATCGACGAACGGCGCGACCATCCTGCACGGCGCACACCAGTCTGCGTAGAAGTCGACGAGGACGGGAACGGCCGCCTGTAGGACTGTTCTGGCGAAGTCGTCCTGGCCGACCTTCACCGGGCGATCCAGGAGCATCGGCTTGCCGCACTCACCGCAGGCCGGTCGATCCTCGGCCCGCGACAAGTCGACGCGGTTGAGCTTCGCGCAGAAGACGCAGCGGATCGTGACCGGACTCTCGCTCTCGGCCTCGGTGGCTGTCACGTGGGTCCCTCTCGATGTGTGCAACCCTGTCGGAGAGACCGATACCCGCAATGGCTCCGGGGTTCCCTAACCCCCGAAGCCGTACTTGAGTTGGAGCAGCGCGACCATTCCCATCTCCGGCGCGCCGATGATTTCCCGGTGCTTGTCGTCGAAGACGTTATTCACGGCGAGCGAGACGATGAGGCCTTCCCACCCGGGCACCTCGTACGCCGCGTTGGCGTCCAAGACGGTGTAGCTGTCGATGTCTCCCACGTAGACGCCGGAGTTCATGGGGAAGTCTCCGCTATAGCGGGCGCGCGCGCCCACTTCGATTCCCGAGCCCCCTGCCCCCCGATCGCTGAAGCGGAGGCCGAAGGAGCCCTTGTGCGTGGGCGCGTTGAGCCCGATGTCGGCGCTGCTCGAGCACAGTCCGTCGCTATTGAAGTCGAAGCACTCTTTGCTCACCCAGGAGTACGAGCCCAGGGCACTCAGCCTCTGAGTGACGGCGGCCTCGAACCCGAGGTCGGCGCCCCAGAACTCGACGTCACCGAAATTGCGATAGGTGAGGATCAACGCGGAGTTGTTGCGCTGGTCCGGGGCTACCGTGCCGAGTGGAATCATCGCGACATCCGGTGCTACGAATTGCGCAAAGGAAGCGGCGTCAGCGGGCGCGACGCCCGCGGTGATGAGACTGGTCGCCACGTAGTTCGCGACGGACAGTCCATCCAAGAAGACGCTGGGCGTCTCTACACGCAGGGGTCCCACGAAGTCACGGATCTCGCTCCGATAGACCGACACTGAGAGCCTCACACGTTCAGCCACCAAACCCTGATAGCCCACTTCGTACGTTGTCGTGATCGTCGGCCGAATGCGCTCGAGGGCGGTCACTCCCGGATCCAGCGGGAAGGAGGCGTTCTCGTGATTGAAACGGCGGAGCACCGAGGCGACGTCGGCCGGGGTCGGACCCCCGACCGCTGCGCGAAAGCCCGCCGAGTCGAGTCCCATCGCTCCTAATGCAGCCACTACTGCCGGGTCGGCGAGGAGTCCCTCGACCACGACCCCGTCCCACAGCGCAGCCCCGGTCGCTGGAAGTTGTACGCCCGGTGCGAACGGGGAGTACATGCAGTAATTGCTGACACCTCCGGCGCACTGGTTGGTCCACGTGAGGCCAGACTCCGGCACGCCTAAGGTGCGAATGTCGTAGCTGACCCCGGGGATGATGGGAATCGTTGCCGCACTCAGATCGAGGAACAGGTTGTTCGACGTGGGTGTGCTGAACGCGCGGTTGTACGTCGCCCGGAAGGACTGGCCCGCTAACGGCTCGTAGACGAGGCCGACACGCGGCGACCACACCTGATTCTCAAGGTGCTGGTGATCGTCCATGCGAAGTGCGGCGACGAGGTCGAGCGGCTCCGCCAACTCGAACCTCGCACTCAGATACGCGCCGACTTCCGTGGTTTCGTCGGAGTCTTCGTTCGAGCCGTTGATCGTTCCTTCGGTCTTCGGCGTGGTCAGGCTGTAGTCCACGCCGGTGGTGAGATCGAGACGCTCGACTGGAGCGAACGCGTATTGTGCCTGAGCGGCCACAACCGTCGAGCGATCCACGATCGGCACCCCGGTACGAAGCAGATACGTGTCGCCCGCATCGGAGGCGTTGACGAAGGCCTGAGCGAAAAGGCCTGAGCGCCTGAACTGTACCTGGCCGTACTGGTACCTCCAGTCCCGGGCCTGCCCGGCCCCGATGCCGGTCAGTTCGATCGAGCTCGCGAGCTGATTCAAGCCGTAGGTGAAGGAGACTCCATCTCGAGAGTCTTCCCAGGGCCGCACGTCCAGGCGCGCCTCCCCCCCCCAACGCTCCAGGCCGAAGTCGCGATTGGCGATGAGCGGGTTCGCCGCGTTGGGCACCTCGGCTGGATCCAAGTACTCGAAGTCGTTCCCTCTGAAGTACTGGCCCGTGACCTTGAAACCCACCTTGTCGTTGAAGCGGAAGGCCTGCCTGAGCGCGCCCGTGAAGATGCTCTGATTGCCACCGCCGATGCTCACGCTCGTTCCGGGGTTATCGATCGGCGACTGGGTGATGATGTGCATGATCCCGTTCGCCGAGTTCGGGCCGTACAGCGCCGAGGCAGGTCCCAGCACCATCTCGATGCGTTCGATGTCCAGCGAAGGCACCGGAATCATGTTGTAGGCGTTCACCCGCAGAGACGGGACCCGCGCGTACCGGTAGTCCGTCAACACCAGTAGGGCCCCCGAGAAGACGTTGTTGAAGCCTCGGGTGACGATGTTACGCGTCTGGATTCCGGACTGGGGGGCGTCTACGCCTGGTATCGCTTCGACGTACTCGCCGACGGTGCGCGCGGGTAGGGCCTCGATTTCCCGGGCCGTTACACTCGCCGCCGCCGCAGGGACCCTCGCGCTGCTCTGGGGAGTCGCGTCACGGGAAGCGGTAACGGTGACCCCGACCATTGCGATCGGGTCCGGGTCCAGAAGCACCTCAATCGTCGCAGTCTGGCCACTCGAAACCGACACGACCCGCTCGGTGGAGTAGTAGCCGACTGCGACCACGGTTAGGGTGACTGCACCGGGTGGGACCCTGATCGTGAACAAGCCCTCATCACCGGCCTGAGTCGCTGCGGCATCAACCGATACCTGCGCGCCGAAAACCGGACTCCGCGTGCCGCGGTCCAGTACTTGTCCGGTGATCGTGCCCTGCTGAGCGGCCACGGAACTGCCCGCGAGGGCAGAGAAGAGCGCGATGGTGAGAAGACTGCGGTAGGTCGCCAACATAACGCCTCCCTTGCTGGTGCTGCGCCGATGCCACCGGCAACGGCTGAACCCCGGGCAGGGAGGTCCACTTCACAAGATCAGCGCGCACGGCTGAAGGCGCAGTAGGGACTTGCTTGACCCGCGTGTAGGGAGCTTTCACCGCCCGTGCGGCGGTGATTCCCGTAGTGACGACCGCGTGGAACGGGTTCATGACCGCCTCGGGCAGGCCACTGGGCCGGGTCGTCGGTGTGCGACGCCAGCTCAAGTGCCTGGACCCAGCTTCTCAAAGATGGCACCCTGCAGAGGGCCGAGTCCTGAGCCTACCTCCAACGAGCCGCGCCCACGGGCGACGGCCGTCCCCCAGCAAGGATCCCTTTGTTCCGTCGAGTCTCGCAGTATGCGGCCCCGCTCGTCTTCATTGCCGTGGTCGGAGCGGTGGCAGTCGCTATGGCCGTCGGTCGGTCGCCGTCCATCATCCTGTTCGAGGGTGTCGCAGGACCCTCCGGCGTCACGCCTCTCGCTGTGAGCCCGCCGGCCGATTGGCGCACGTTCGAGGCAGGCGGCACCAGCCGCCTCGCAGTGTTGCTCACGGACACGACCTCCTCATGGCTGGGGATCGCCCACGGGCTGAAGACCATTGGCGTGCCCTTCCGGATCACCCGCGACTACGAGGCGGCGCTGCGCCACGACGTAGTGCTCGTGTATCCGCGCATTTCCGGGCGAGTCCTGTCCCCCGACGCGCTTCAGGCACTCGCGGAGTTCCCAGAGCGAGGTGGCACACTGATCGGTGTGAATGTCGAAGGCGGGGGGCTCGCTGCCGTCTTCGGATTCAGTGAGGTCGTGCACTCGCGCGAGCGGAGCGAGTTGGTCTTCGACGTCAATCATCCGCTTGCGGCGGCCTTCACCCACGAGCGCGAGCAGCGCGTGCCCTTCTCGAACCCTGACCGCGGGTCTCTGGCCGCGGGAAGCCTCGGGTACTCCGGAGCCGCGGACCCCCTCGCGACCTACGACGACGGCACTGCGGCGATTACGGCTCGTCGTGTCGGTCGAGGTAGGGCGTTCGCCTTCGGCATCGACCCGGGCTTCCTGATGCTTCGGGCCTATGGAAATCGCGAAGAGGGTCTGTCGCGCTCCTACGTCAACGAGTATGAGCCGGCCCTCGATGTACTCCTTCGAATCCTTCTCGGCATCTACGAGGCCGGCCAGAGCGATGCGGTAACCCTGCATACGGTCCCGGAGGGCCAACGCTTGGCTGCGGTGATCACGCACGATGTCGACTACGAAGAGTCTCTGCCGAACGCAAAGATCTTCGCCCGCTACGAGGCGTCGGCTGGATTGAGCGCCACTTATTTCATCCAGACCAAGTACGTCCGGGACTGGAACGACGAAGCGTTCCTGGACTCCGAGGGTGCGACGGTGCTCCGTGAGCTGTCGGACCTCGGCATGGAGATCGCCAGTCACTCCGTGGCCCACTCGCTGCAGTTCGCCGAGCTGCCCGTCGGCACCGGTGAAGAGAGGTACCCGACCTACCGGCCGTTCGTGCGAGACGAAGGCCATACCGAGGGCGCCACGGTCCTGGGCGAGCTTCGGGTCAGTCGCTTCCTTCTCGAGACGCTCGTTCCGGGGCTCAGGGTCGTGAGCTTTCGACCCGGTCACCTCAGAAATCCCTACTCGCTTCCGGCTGGGCTCGAGGGCACCGGATATCGATTCAGCTCGTCTGTCACCGCTGGAAACGCGCTGACACACCTCCCGTTTCGCTTGACTGAAGGCCGCGGAACGGAAACGGCGGTCCCGGTTTTCGAGTTCCCAGTTACCGTCGAGGATGAGAGAGCCCCGGCGCTAGCCTCGAGATTCGACGAAGCCGTGGCTCTGGCGGAGCGCCTCGGACTCTACGGCGGACTATTCGTCGTCCTCATTCACACCGACGAGGTCGAGACCAAGCTCGCGTTCGAAAGGAGGCTCGTAGAGGCGTTGAGGGAAGACGCCTGGTTCGGTACGCTACGGGACTTCGGGACCTTCTGGAGCGCCCGAGATCGGGTCGACCTCGAGACGCGGGCCACGGGCGACGGGGTTGAGGTCGTCTTGTACGCACCCGAGCCGCTGGAGGGCCTCACGCTGCGCCTCCCCGTCGGACTGGAAACGGTCTCGACCGACCCCCCCGGACTCGTGAAGGCCGCTGAGCCCGGCATGGTGGTCCTCGGCAGAATTACGGGTGACGCAACACTCCAGCTACAGCGACGCTCCGCGCCGGACTAGCGGGTTCCAAGCCGGGCGATCTAAGGCGTGTTCCCCGCGTAAAGGGTTTGCAGAGCCGCCACATCGGTGGGGTGCAGCGATCGGTCCTCGCCTCCAAGATAGAACGGGTTCATCACCGCTTCCGGATTGAAGACCCGACCGTTCGGCTTGAGCTTGAAGGGCTGCCTCGCCAACGGGCCACCGAAGTGACCCAACCCATGCGCGTGCCCGTTCTCATGCGCCGCGATCGTCTCCAGGTCCATCAACCCGAAGTTCAGGAACGTCGCCCCCGACGTGACCCAGGTGAACGCCGGATTGTAGAACTGCTCGACATACAGACGATCCCGATAGTTGTCCCCATCGCTGTCCACGTCGGAGAACGTCCACGTCACGCCGATGATGTCCTCGCTGCCGAGGCACTGGCTGAAGTACTCAGCCGGAACCCATCCGCCGACCACGATATCCGCCTCCGGGAAGATCAGGCCAGCACCGAAGTCGAGGTTCGGGGACGCGAGGTCGTACAGGGAGACGCAGTTGCCAGACCGATCATAGAGTCCGTCGAGCACGTCGATGTTGCCGCCGGAGTCAGCCACGCGATGCGCCGTCAGGCGGCTCTGGGGCACGGCGTTCCACGAATCGAACGCCGACATCAGCGTCGCGTCGACCTCCGCGGGCGCGAGGTCGGTTGTAAAGTCCGACGCGTCCAGGATGTACTCTGGGTCGGAGGTCGTCCAGCGCGACCCGGTTCGCAGCTGCTGAAACGGATCGGTACCGCCACCCACGACGAACATCCAAGGGTAATCGAGCCGGATTGACGATCCATTGGCCTCGAGCGTCGCGTTGAAATCGTCGACCCGGCGGGCGAGCTCGGCGATCGTCGAGGCCGCGGGCGCTATTACCGCGTCCGCCCCAGGTCTCGCGAAGTTGGGCGTGACTTCGACCTCGGGTGAGATCGCCGCGCCCTCACAGCCAACGACTGTCAGGCAGGTCGCGAGCATCGCTGCCGGGCGAAAGCGACTGAGCCGCATGGGTGCCTCCCTTGTCTTTTCCGTCTGGATCCGGTGTCGTAACGTATCCTCTCGGCCGAGCAAGCCGACCGCAACCCATACCAGTCCACGCCGAAGGCCCCGCACGGCACGAAGCATTGGCAGGGCGCACGATCTGCGACTATCGCACCTGGCCGATGCTCACATCTGCCGCTCTGAATCGACACATAAACCGGCCCAATCGACACACCAACACCAACGGCAGCCGAGGTGCGGCTCTCCTAGCCGACCCCGAAGCGGAGTCCTAGTCGCAGTCGTAGCACCGCTGGGTCCGAGGTGAACCGAAGACTCGACACAGCGGAGCCGCCGAACGCAAGCTCGCCCAGCTTCAGAATGTCTCCGCCGAAGTCGACTGCGACGGATCGACTGACTGCTATCCGCACCCCCACGCCACCCCCCAGCATGCTCGTCCAGGTCCCGCCCTCACCACCGGTCGAGCCTGTTCCCCCCTGCACGTTTGTCGCGACGCCAAGTAGAAGGCGCGCGTAGAGGCTGAAGGCTGAGAGCGACAGGTTCGCCTCGGGGCCAACGCCCAGCGCGATGATGGTGTTCCTGCCGGGACTCGCGCCGGTGCTGCTGGGAGCCAGCCGGATCAAGATCCCGTCCGCGCGAATCGCGAAGTGGCTTCCCATGGCGCGCGCGACCGTGCCGTCCAGGCCGAACCCCGAGTCGAGGAAGTCGGACCCACCACCTCCGACCACTAGGTTCCCGGCGACCGAGACACCCGACGACCAGCCGGTCTGTCCGGCCGCCGCCGATCCAGTCAGGCCCATCAACGCCGCGGCCACCGCTAAGAACCCGAGTGTCTCCCGCACGGCCCTGCCCGACATACGTCCTCCTTGTGGATGCTACAGGAGGCTGGGGAGCGGGAGGTGGGGAGGCAATGGAGGGGAACGGTCTAGTGCGATTGTGCCTAGGCCAAGTCGGCAACAAGCCTGTCCAAAGCCGCGATAATGATTTCGCCCTGAGTCGCCAACAAGCCCAGCCTGTCAGGGCCTGCCTCACGTATCAGGGTCGCCCAAACAAGAGCCCGGCTCAACGCCGTAACGTCAAGCTGGGCAATCGTTTCCCTTCACTGGGGCGGAAGGGCTCGAACCTTCAACCTCCTGGTTAACAGCCAGGCGCTCTGCCAGTTGAGCTACACCCCATCTTTTTCCAGCGAAGCGGCAAAGTCTCGCCCCGCCGCTCGGCATCGTCAACCAGTCGTGGTGCGCCTACTCCAAAGCCTTGAGCGCCGCCACGGTAGAGCGCACGTGCTCGGCGCTTGTCTCCAGCGCGGCCTTCTCTTCGTCGTCGAGGTCGACTTCGATGATGCGCTCGAGACCGTTCTCTCCGAGCATGCAGGGCACGCCCAAATAGAGATCCTTCATGCCGAACTCGCCCTGGAGCCACGCGGCACAGGGAAGGATGCGGCGCTTGTCCTTGACGATCGCCTCGGCCATCTGAACTGCCGCAGCCGCGGGCGCATAATACGCGCTGCCTGTCTTGAGGTGGGCTACGATCTCCCCTCCTCCCTTCCGCGTGCGCTCGACGAGGGCATCGATACGCTCCTGCGACAGCAACTGCGTGAGCGGGATGCCGCTCACCGACGTGTAGCTCGCCAACGGCACCATCGTGTCACCGTGGCCCCCGAGAACTAGCGCCTGAATGTCCTCGATGCTCACGTCGAGCTCCAGCGCGATAAAGGAGCGGTACCGTGCCGTGTCGAGCACGCCGGCCATGCCAATGACGCGCTCCCGCGGGAAGCCGGACGTCTCGAGCGCAACCTGAGCCATGACGTCCAGCGGATTCGTGACCACGATGATGATGGAGTCCGGCGCGACCCGCTTGATCTCCGTGGTCACAGCCCGCATGACGCCGGCGTTGATCTTGAGCAAATCGTCGCGGCTCATGCCAGGCTTACGCGCAATGCCAGCCGTGACGATGAAAATGTCAGCCCCGGCTGACGACTCGTAGTTGTTGCTGCCGGTCACCCGCGAATCGAAGCCCTCAATGGGTGCGCTCTCCCACTGGTCGAGCCCCTTACCCTGCGGAATGCCTTCCGCGATGTCGACGAGGATGACCTCGCGGGCCAACTCCTTCTGGGAGAGCAGCTGGGAGCATGTGGCGCCGACGTGGCCGGCCCCGACTACGGTGATTTTCTTGACGCTCATGGATGGAAACCGCTCCGCGGTGATGTTCTGAGGTAAGAAACAGGCCCCGAAGAACGGGGCCCGAGGAGTCTAAGGAACGCTCGCGCCGGGGTCTACCCACCCCGGCCTTCTCGACGTGCAGGCGCCGCAACGTTCCTTCGGAACGTTCGGTTACCCGCCCGTCTGAGAGAGCGCCACGAGGCCACCGGAACCGGCGGCGCTGCCTTGGATGAGATAGTGGCGCTCGGGCTTGATACGCAGTGTCTCTTCGATGAGCGGCACGAGGTCAGCGCCTGCTCTGAGCGGATCCCGCAGGTTCGTCTGGATGTCTCCGAAGAGGCAGGGACGAAGTTGGCCGTCGGCCGTGAGACGCATGCGGTTGCAGCGGTCACAGTAGTTGTGGCTCATCGGTGTGATGACGCCGATCGTTCCGGGCGCACCCGCGAACTGGTAGTAGCGTGCTGGTCCGTTACCGAACGGTCCCGCGACCGGCTCGAGTGCAGAGATCTCGCGGACCTGCTTCAACGCCTGGTCGCACGAGACGAACTGGGAGGCGCTGAGCTCAAGATTGGCCCCGGTGGGCATCATCTCGATGAAGCGAATGTGCCAAGGGCGCTCGCGGGTGATCTCCGCGAAGTCCCTGATTTCGTCGTCGTTTTGACCCTTGATCAGGACAACATTGACCTTGATGGGAGCGAAGCCGGCCTCCTCGGCTGCGTCGAGCCCCTCCATGATCTTGGGATACGAGCCCGGCCGCCTGGCGATTGCGTCGACCCGGTCGGGCCGCAACGAGTCGAGCGACACATTCATGCGGTCGATTCCGGCTGCCTTTAGCGCGTCGGCCTGATCGGCCAGCAGCACCGCGTTGGTCGACAGCGACAAGTCCCGAATCCCGGGCACAGCGGCCAGGAGCTTCACCAATTCCGGCAGGTCCTGGCGAACCAACGGTTCGCCGCCCGTGATGCGCACGCGTTCGAGCCCCATCGGGGCCATGACGCGCACGATCTGTTCAATCTCCTCGTAGGAGAGCAGATCCTCGCGCTTGAGCCAGGGAAGTCCTTCCATGGGCATGCAATAGACGCAGCGCAGGTTGCACTTGTCCGTCACCGAGATGCGGAGGTATTGAACCGTCCGTCCGAATTGGTCGATCATCTCAGTCGCCCGGCCTTAGCGACGTGGCGCCGGCACCCGGCGGCACCGTGCCTTCTACCCACTCCCGCGCCCCGTCGGAGTAGTGCTCCTTCTTCCACACCGGCAGACGCTTCTTGATCTCCTCGATCACGTACCGAGAGGCGTCGTACGCCTCGGCCCGGTGGGGACTGGATACGGCGATCGCGACCGAAACCTCGCCAATGGTCAGGTCGCCTACGCGATGCACTACGGCGACCCGGTCGCTGCCGATGCGCTGCGCGGCCTCGTGCGCAATCTCGAGTAGCACGGGCGTAGCCATCTCCTCATACGACTCGTACGTCATGCCGGTGACGGGCCGTCCGTCCGCGTGATCTCGTACCATCCCGAGGAAGAGCAGCATCGCTCCGTCCTCCGGCGCCCCGACGTGGGAGAGAACCGACGCATTGTCGATCGGGTCATGGACGACGGCGGCATGGACCATCCTCAGCCGCCGGCCACGGGAGGAATGAACGCGACCTCGTCGCCGGCGCTGAGCTGCTCGTGATGGAGTGCATACGCACGATTGACCGCGACCGCCGGCTCGGCGGGAAGTGCGTCGAACGGCGCCCCGCGTCCACGTAGCTCCGCGACGAGGTCTCCCACCGTGGCTCCGTCAGGGAGATCCACGGAAAGGGCCTTGGTGCCGAGGAGATCGCGGTATGCCGCGAAGAAGAGCGCCTGAACGGACACTGGCTTTCCCGGGAACGTATGTTGCGTGTCGCTGTCCTTCAAATGAATCGACCCCGTCTGACGCGTCAACATTGGAGCCGCGGCTCGCGGGCCGTGGCGGGCGGGATCCTAGGCCTGGCGCCGCCGTGGAGGTTCTCATGACGATTTCACGAAGGCTACGTAGCGCCGCGGGTTTCCTTGCCTTCGCTCTGTTCGGGGCAGGCTGCTCGGAGGGAAGCCCCGACGATCTACAGGCGAACGGCGGCAAGTAGCCAGCCGTTCCGCTCAACTAAGCCGGGGGCGAGTACCCCAGCAGACCACGCCCTCCCTGTCGATCCGAGCGCGGGCCCGGCCCGCGAGAATCTTGGCCTCCGTTTCGGCCGCCTCCGCGCAGTGCACGGATTCGGCGGCCCAGAGCCTCTCTGAGTTCCTGCAGCTCAAGAACCTGCCGAGCGGTCAGTACCCCTAAGAGGGCCTCCTGCTCGGCTCGGAGAAGCTGGGCCTCCTCCATCCTCAGATCCGCTTGGAGCCGTAGCAGTTCGGGGGCGTCTTGAACGTCGGTGCCCGATTCGACAAGCGCATCCACGCGCCGTCTGGTCGCCTGCTCTCTTCCGAACAGCGCTCGGCGCTGGGCATCGAACGTGCCCACGATCTCCGAAAGCGCTGCGGCTTCCGCTTCGTCCAGGCCCAGTCGCGCCTGCATCATACGAGCCATCTGTGCTCGCATACGCTGTTCTAGCTGCGCCCGGTCGGGTGCGTCGCCACCACGGCGGCGTTGTGCGTCCGCCGCCTGGGGCGACGAGACCAGGGCTACCAGGAGCGCGATGGGCATCCACTGCCTCATGAGCCTCATGCAGACCCCCCGGAAAGCTCATCCAAGAGTTGCAGCAGCGCGTCGTCGCTCAGCCCATCGAACAACGGCGCACCCGCGACGAGCCCGTCGTCGCTCAACCAGATATCGCCCTCCTCTACTTCATAGGCATATCCCGGGACGTCGACCGGGATCTGGGCTGCAGGATCGGAGGAGATCCCGATGCCTAGTGCGAGCGCGGCGATGGCCGCCGCCGAGATCCCCCACCACGTCCGTGCAGGCTGGGTGCGGACGGATTCGACCGACCGAAGGAGACGTTCCAAGAGCTGGGGCGGCGGCGCGAGCCGACTCGCCAAAACGACGCGCGCGAGCGCGAGTTCAGCGGCGCACTCAGCACAGTCCGGGACGTGACGCTCCACGACCCCGACATCGGTGGCCGCCAGTCGGCCACCGACGAAGTCGGGAATCAGCTCCCGAACCGTCCCACACGCTTCGTTGTTCATTCCATCAGCTCCCTGAGCCGTCGGATTCCGTGGAAGTAGTTCACCCGTGCTGCGCCCTCACTCGATCCGATAACCTCTCCGATCTCTTTGAAGCTAAGCCCCTCTTCTATCCGCAGAGACACGGAAAGCCTCTGCTTCTCGGGGAGTCGTTCCAGCATCGCCCTCGCCCTGCCGGCCTCTTGAGAGACCACGGCAGCCTGCGCTGGCCCCATCGCCTCGGACTGTACCGGTCCCGCATCCTCCAGCGCCGTCTCCTTTCGGCGGCTGCTGCGCCGCAGGGCGCCGCGAGCCTCGTTCGCCGTGATCGTAAGCAACCAGGTACGGAAGGACGCATCCCCCCGAAAGCCACCCAGTGCTCTGAACGCCTTGATGAACGCATCCTGCACCACGTCCTGCGCAACGTCGTCTTCGTTCACGAGGGACACCGCGACGCGGTACGCAGCGGCGTGATGCCTTTTGACGAGTTCCCCCAGCGCGGAGTCGTCCCCAGAACGGCCCGCATGGACCAACTCAAGATCCGATGGATCCCCGCCCAGACGCTCCTCGTCCCTCACCGACAATTAGACGCCTCTGGGACGAGGGCTGTTAAACGGCTCGGGTCAGACGCCAATCTCGTCGAGACGCTCAACCCTGGTGCGTAGGTGCTTGGAGGGCTTGAACACGGGCACCGACCGCTGCGGCACCTCGACGGGATCGCCGGTCCGCGGGTTCCTCGCCATACGCGTCTTGCGCTTGCGAACCTTGAAGGTGCCGAAGCCGCGGATCTCGATGTTCTCGCCGTTGGCCAGAGCGAGTTTGACGGCATTCAGGAATCCGTCAACGACGAGTGCGCAGTCCTTCTTGGTGATGCCGGGGCCGATGGCTTCGGCCACCTGTTCAACCAAGTCTGCCTTCGTCATGCTCCCTCCAGAGCGGCGTACGATCCGACCATCCAAGATCGATTGGGCAGGGACGGTAACGAGCACTCGGGAGGGCCGCAAGGTGGTCGGGAGTCGTTGGGGCAGATGGACTTGCGAGGGCGACCTACCCGCCCCTCAGCGAGGGCCGATCAGGCTCCGGACCGGCTCCGCTCCTCCATCAAACCGATGAAGCTGTCGAAGAGATATCGACTGTCGTGAGGCCCCGGCGCAGCCTCTGGGTGATACTGGACGGCCAGCACGGGCAGCGTGCGATGCTCCACGCCCTCAACGGTGTCGTCGTAGAGGTTCGTGTGCGTGAGTCGGAGGCCCGGAGCGCCCGGAATCTCGTCCCCCTCCCCACCCTGCACGGCGAACCCGTGGTTCTGCGACGTGATCTCCACGGTGTCCCGGTCCAGGTTCTTCACAGGGTGGTTTCCGCCGTGGTGCCCGAACGGGAGCTTGAACGTCGTCGCACCAAAGGCGCGACAGATCAGCTGGTGGCCGAGGCAAATTCCGAAAACGGGTACGTTCGCCTCCGCGAGTCCGACGATCGCAGCCGTTGCCCGTTCGACCGCGGCCGGGTCGCCCGGTCCGTTCGACACGAAGAGCCCGTCGGGCGGGTCGGCCAGGATCTCTTCTACAGGCGTCCCGGCCGGGATCACCGTCACGCGGCAGCCGCGCTCGGCGAGCAGCTTCGGAGAATGGGCCTTCACCCCGAAGTCGTACGCGAGGACTCTGAAGCGCTCCTCGCCGACCGCATCGACCACGTAGGGCTCCTCCGTGGAGACTCCCGACGCAAGATCGAGCCCTTCCATGCGCGGCTGCGCGCGGACCCCCGCCAAGACCTCTTCCTCGTCGAGCTCGATTGGCGCGATGGCGCCCCTCATCGCCCCATGGGAGCGGATGTGGCGCGTCAATGCGCGCGTGTCGATATCCGCGATCCCGGTCACGCCGCTTTCGGCTAGGTATTCGTCGAGCCCCTGCTCGGCCCGCCACGACGAGTGCATCCGGGAGGCCTCGCGCACGATGAACCCCGACACACGTGGGGCTGGCGACTCACGGTCCGTAGAGTTGACGCCGTAGTTCCCAATCAGCGGGTACGTCATCGTCACGAGCTGGCCCGTGTACGACGGGTCCGTGAGGACCTCCTGGTAACCCGTCATGCACGTGTTGAAGACCACTTCTCCGTGCGAGAGCTTCCCGGCACCGATCAGCGCTCCGTCGAAGCGGCGCCCGTCTTCCAAGAGGAGGTAGGCTGTGGGATCCAGGGTGGGCCTCGGCTTTAGCGACATGGGTCGCGAAAAAGCTACCCAGTGCAGATCGACGGTCAAGCTGGGGTAAAAAGCGAAGCGGCCCGATCGCAGTTACCCACGACCGGGCCGCTTCTTCTCGAGGGCCCCTGGCGGCATTCACGACACTCGCCCGGCGGTCCCTTCTGCGCTGGCGGGATCATGGTCCGGCTTGGGTCCACCTTCGTGAAGGTGGCTGGACCTTTCTCCCTCCCTCCTCGATGTCACGCAGTCAGTGACCGGAGGCGCCCCGAGCTCTTTTCTTTGGGGCTGTTCGGCGGGGGCCAGCGACCTCCCCCGTCGTGCTCGCCAAGATGTCCCAAGTCCTGGTTCGCCTGTCACCGCTGCGCCGTCGCGCCCGGCAACTCACATCTCAGATTCATCAAGGGATGACCAACGCCATCGATCTCGATGAGCCACATCTGAAACGCGAGAACATGTTAAGGGGCGACCGAGGCCCTTGCAAGGCCTCCGTCGGCAAACATCCGTGTACTTGAGGAGGACGAAGTAACTACATGTTCTGAAACAGTTTACCGATTCTACTTAAGAAGCCACTTGGGAGGATTCAGAACATTCGAAAACATTTGAATTCGGGAACATACTTTCCCGAAAACTCACGATAGCACCGTCCGTCACTTGCAAAATACTAGGTGATTCGGGCCCTGGTCAGGGCCCGAATTTACCCTAAACAGTGTTGCCTAGGCGACGACAATATCGCACTCGAACACTTCGGCGAATCGCCCTGCGAGCGTCCCGGCAACCTTCTCCAATGCCACGGGCGCGCCCAGCTCGTGTTCGAGCGAGGTGACACTCTCGCCCTGGAGCCCACACGGCACGATCGCATCGAAGAACCCGAGGTCCGAGCTGACGTTGAGCGCTGCTCCATGGGATGCAATCCACTGCGACGATACGCGCACGCCGATGGCCGCGAGCTTACCCCGGTCGGTCCACGCACCCGTGAGGCCCTCGCGCCGCCGAGCAACGACACCAAACGACGTCGCAACGCGGATCATGACTTCCTCCAGGTCGCGCAGATACGCATGCAGGTCCTTGCGATCGGGCTTGAGGTCGATGATGGGGTAGGCGACCAGCTGGCCTGGGCCGTGGTACGTTACGTCGCCCCCCCGCCCTACCTCGTGGAGTTCGACCCCCCGGGCCTCGCGCTCCTCTTCGGCCAGTAGCACGTGCGCCCTGTCCGAACTCGAACCGAGCGTGATGACGTGGGGGTGCTCCAGCAAAACCAGCGTGTCCGGGATCTCACCGCTCCGTCGCCGGGCGACAAGATCCGCCTGGAGGGCGAGGCCATCTCCGTACGGGACCGTGCCGGCCCGGTAGACGGAGAGCGGGCGTCGGCCCGCGGTCATGCGTCCTCGGGGAAGCTCTCGAGAGTGTCCTTGAGGCGCGCCAGAAATCGTGCGGCGTCCGCGCCGTCGACGATTCGGTGATCGTACGCGAGTGAGAAGAACGCCCGCTTGCGAATCGCCGTGGAGTCGGTACCGGTCTTAGGGTCGGTCACGACGACCACACGCTTCTCGACCGCACCCGTGCCGAGAATGGCCGACGTGCCCTTGGGAATGATGGGCATGCCGACGAGCGTGCCGAGCACGCCTGGATTGGTGATGGAGAAGGTCGAGCCTTGGATTTCGCTGGGCACCAGCTTGCGGTCCCTGGCCCGCGTCGCGAGGTCGACGATCTTGTTGCCGATTCCGACGAGGCCGAGGTGGTCCGCATCGTGGATGACGGGCACGATGAGGCCCGGATCCAGATCGACCGCCATGCCGAGATTCACATTGCCGCGGAAGATGATGTTGTCGCCCGACACCGCCGAATTCACGGTCGGGAAGTCACGCAGCACGCGGGAAACGGCCCATGCGACGAACGCCGTGTAGCTCACGCGTGCGCCCTGTGCGGCCCAGCGGGCCTTGCCTTCGGCTCTGATCCGGTCGATGGCCGAGAAGTCGATCTCGATGAACGAATGAACGTGGGGCGCCACGCGTTTGGCCAGCACCATGTGCTCGGCCGTGAGCCGCCGGATCTTGTCCATCGGCTCGACGTGGTCGGCGGCGCGCACCGAGTACTCCGGATGCTGCACCTCCTTGTAGAAGGCCGTCCACAGATCCGAGGGCGCCGCCGAGGGGGCGGGCCGCGCCGAGGCGGAAGCCGCGGGAGGTGAGGGCGAAGCGGCCGGGGGCTCGGCCGGGGTGGGTGCCCCGCCGTCGATGAAGCCGAGGATGTCCTGCTTCGTCACCCGACCCGCGTGCCCGGTCCCCGGGACCGCGCCGATGTCGATGCCGTGTTCCTCGGCGATCTTGCGCACGACGGGCGTTGAGCGCTGGCGGAGGCGCTCGTCGTCCCCCACAGGCGCACCACGTGGCGGGATGAACGGGGGAGCCGGATCGTGCGAAGTCCGTTGTGCGGGCGTTGGGGCAGCAGCCGCAGCGGCCATGGCCGGTTCGGGCTGGACAGGCGCAGGCTCCGCAGGGGCCTCCTGGGCGGGCGGCGCCACCTCGACCGAGGGTGCGCCACCGTCCGGGTCGATATAGGCGACAACGGTCCCGACCTCCACCGTCTCACCTTCCGCGACGGAGATCTCGACCAGCGTACCTGCCGCGGGCGCGGGAATTTCCGCGTCGACCTTGTCCGTGGAGATCTCTAGGATCGGCTCGTCTCGCTCGACGGCCTCACCGACCAGCTTGAGCCACTTGGACACCGTGCCTTCCGCGATGGACTCGCCCATCTGAGGCATCGGGACTTCGATTCGAGCCACGCTCGATTCACTCCCTACGGGTTAGAGCTCAGGGGCCCGGCGAACCGACCTCAGTTGGCCGGGGGTTCCGCGGCGGGCGCGCCGCCCACCGGTGCGGGCACTTCGACGGGTTGGCCTCCGAAGCCCGGAATCACAGGCTCGGGCGACTCCGCCCCAGCCGGAATCGGGACCTGGATTACCGACTGGGGTGCCTGGGCCCTGGACGACATGATCGACAGGACCAGCGCGAGGACCATGAAGATCGTGCCGGACGTCCAGGTGGCACGGGTCATCATCGTCGTGGCCTGGCGACCGCCTAGGATACCCTCGGTCATGGCCGCTCCTCCACCCACGGCAGCGAGACCACCGCCCTTTCCGGACTGGAGCAAGATCACGACGGACATGAAGATGCCGTCCAGAACGAGGACGGCGAGCAGGATTCCATACATCGTCTTGTTATTCCTATCGAAGTGCAGCGCTAAAGCTCTGAGAGCCCAGAAAGGGTGTCAACGGGACGGTGAGCCGGAGCATCTGGATCAGGACCCCGCCGAGGCGATGCGGGCGAAGGACTCCGGGTCGAGGCTGGCGCCGCCGACCAGGACCCCATCGACGTCAGTGGCATCGAGAAGCTCCGCGGCGTTGGCCGGCTTCACAGATCCGCCGTACAGGATGGCGACCTCGCGGGCCTTGGCTACGCCGAGGGCATCCGTAAGCCTCCTGCGGAGCGTCGCGTGGGCCGCTGATGCGTCCTGGGGCGTCGCCGTCTCACCCGTGCCGATCGCCCAGACCGGCTCGTAGGCCAGCAGGACACGGCCCTGTGCCGGGAAAGCGCTGAGCGCGGCGTCGAGCTGGCGAAGGATCACTTCGTCCACGCGCCCGGCGCGCCGTTCCTCGAGCGTCTCGCCCACGCAGACGACGGGAACTAGTCCGTGTCTGTACGCCGCCGTCACCTTGAGGGAGACTTCCTCGTCGGTCTCGCCGAATACGTGCCTTCGTTCCGAATGTCCGATGAGCGCGAAGGTCGCGCCCACTTCGGCCGCCATCCCCGCCGACACCTCACCCGTGAACGCGCCTTGGTCCTCCCAGTGGATGTTCTGGATCCCTACCTGGACCCGCGCGGGCCGACTCGGATCGGCCACGAGCGACGCGAGCGTCACCGACGGTGGGAAGATCAAGAGCTCCTGCTGCGCCGGGACATCTCCCAGGCTCAGCCCCTCGAGGAAGGTCCGGGCCTCGGCAGGCCCCAGGTGCATCTTCCAGTTGCCCGCGATCACCGACACGGTCCTGTCACCCCTTTTCGGTGAGTGAGTCCAGGCCCGGCATCTTCGCGCCGGCCAAGAGCTTGATCGAGGCACCGCCGCCCGTCGACACGTGCGTCACGCGATCGGCGACACCAGCGCGTTCGACCGCGGCACCGGAGTCCCCACCGCCGATCACGCCCAGAGCCCCGCGGTCGCATGCGGCGGCGACGGCCCAAGCGATGGCGATCGTTCCCTCCGCGAACGGGTCGATCTCGAACACGCCCATCGGGCCGTTCCACAGGATCGACTTCGAGCCGCCGATCGCCTCGGCGAACATCGCTCGGGTGCGCGGACCGATGTCGACGATCTTGTCGTCCTGAGCGACCTCGGATCGCTCGACGGTACGAGCCTCTGCCCCCTCCCGGAGCTCGTGCGTCACCACACAGTCAACGGGGAGAACCAGTCGCTCCCCTCCCTGCTCCATGAGCGACTTGGCTAGATCGAGGCTGTCCTCCTCGACGAGCGAGCTGCCCGTGTCCAAGCCCATGGCCATGAAGAACGTGTTCGCCATGGCACCTCCAATCAGGAGCCGATCCACGCGTCCGAGGAGCGCAGAGATGACGCCGATCTTTCCCGAGATCTTCGCACCTCCGAGGATGCCGGTGAACGGGCGCTCAGGCTCTAGCAGCGCGTCTTCGAGAAAGAGCAGCTCCTTCGCCATCAGCAAACCCGCGACGGCCTCGCCTCCCCGGGCCATCATCGCCTCGGCGAGCCCCGCAGTGGACGCATGAGCACGGTGCGCGACGCCGAATGCGTCGTTCACGAAGATGTCCCCGAGGTCGGCCCACGAAGCGGCCAGGGCGGGATCATTCTCAGCGTCACCGGCCAGGAACCGGGTGTTTTCCAGCAGCCCGATCGAGGCTGCCGGTAGGTGCGCTACCGCCGCAGCCACCTTCCCGGCATCGAGCTCCCCGATGAACTGGACGGGTCGACCCAGGAGCTCGGTGAGGCGGGTCGCCACGGGAGCCAGGGAGAGTTCAGGGCTCGGTCCATCTGGACGGCCCAGGTGGGAGAGCAGGACGACCCTGGCCCCTGCTGCCGTAAGCAGATCGAGCGTGGGGAGAGAGGCACGCAGGCGATGGTCGTCGGACACGCGACCGTCATCTAGCGGGACGTTGAAGTCGGCCCGCACCACCGCCGTACGACCCTCGAGCCACGCAGGGTCGATGTCGGAGATGGCCTTCTTCACACGCGCTCCAGGGCCGGATGTGGATTCGTAGTGCTCTAGGATTTCTTTCCGGGAAGCCTGTCCCCCACGAAGCGGACGAGATCCACGACCCGCGAAGAGTACCCCCACTCGTTGTCGTACCAGGCGAGGACCTTGACCATACGCCCTTGCATCACGGCAGTGGAGATCGAGTCGACCGTCGAGCTGTGCGGGTCACCCGTGTAGTCGATGGAGACGAGCGGGGTGTCCGACACGGCGAGGATGCCGCTCATGGCGCCTGCCGCGGCAGCGCGGAACGCATGGTTGACCTCTTCCTCCGACGTATCCTTGTCCACTTCTGCGACGAGGTCCACGATCGACACATCAGGCGTCGGTACACGAATCGCCATGCCGTCGATGCGACCGGCCACTTCCGGGAGCACCAGCCCGGTGGCCTTGGCCGCGCCTGTGGTCGTCGGGATCATCGACATGGCCGCCGCGCGGGCTCGGCGCAGGTCCTTGTGAGGTAGGTCGAGGATCTTCTGGTCGTTCGTGTACGAGTGGATCGTCGTCATCAGCCCGTGCCGAAATCCGAACGTATCGGTGATCACCTTCACCACCGGCGCGAGGCAGTTCGTCGTGCAGCTCGCGTTGGAGATGACGTGATGGGCGTCGGGGTCGTAGGCATCCTGGTTCACACCCAGGACGATGGTGATGTCCTCCTGCTTCGCGGGCGCCGAGATGATCACCTTGGCGGCTCCGGCATCGAGGTGCTTGCTCGCGGACGCGCGATCGGTGAAGCGCCCCGTCGACTCGATGACGATGTCGATGCCGAGTTCCGCCCACGGGAGGTTCGCGGGCTCGCGCTCGCTGAGCACGCGCATCTCGTCGCCATCGACCAGGAGCCCGTTCGCGGATACCGCGACTTCTCCCGGGTACTTCCCGTGTACCGAATCGTACTGGAGCAGATGAGCCAGGGTTGCCGCGTCCGTGAGGTCGTTCACGGCTACGAAGTCGATGTCGGTGCGACCGCTCTGCTTTGCACTCCGGAGAACGTTCCGTCCGATGCGTCCGAATCCGTTGATCGCTACGCGGATGGCCATTTCGTCTCGGTCCTTCGCCTGGGTCAAGTAGGAGTTTTGGGGGCTAAGATAACGCCTAAGCGGACTTTTCGGGCCCCGCGGCGAGCGCCCGAGCGTAGGTGAGCAGCGTCACGGTCTCGGCCCCATGACGTTCGAGGGTCGCAGCAGCCTCGGAGGCCGTCGCACCCGTAGTCAGCACGTCGTCGATCAGCAGGACTCTAGCGCCCCGAATTCGAGAGCTGGCCGGCGTCGAGGCCCCGAATGTGCCTCGAACGTTTTCGCGTCGCTCGGCCGGCGTGAGTGCCGTCTGCGAACGCCGAGCAGTGGGCCGCAGCAGTGCCTCGCACAGCGGCAAGTCGAGCACCGCGGAGACGCGGCGAGCGAGCAGTTCGGCTTGGTTGTATCCGCGACGCCTGAGGCGGCTTGCAGTCGTGGGTACGGGTACGACAACCGTGCGACGCCCCGTCCCGCTTCGATCTGGGA
Source organism: Gemmatimonadota bacterium (assembly GCA_029863645.1). GTDB lineage: Bacteria > Gemmatimonadota > Gemmatimonadetes > Longimicrobiales > Gaopeijiaceae > UBA2982. Next base: position 30,452 of record JAOTVA010000008.1, on the reverse strand, counting down.
TGGGCAAACGAGCTAGGTCGTCCCCCATCACGACAGCGAGCTCCGGCCAGTCCTCGTACTTGAGCGCATGCACCAGGTCGTCCGCGGGTGGGCGCAAGACATAGGCGTATCGCGCCGCACCGAGGGCGGGAGCCCACTCCTGACACTCGAGGCAGTAATCCGTCTCAGTCCGGCCGCTTCCCCGAGGATGGTGGCAACGCTCGCACCGGGGCCAGGAGGCTCGCCTCAACAGGCTCGTACACCGGCCGCACAAATGTGGCGCCCCTCGTCCGCCGGGGATCCAATGTCGGCACGCGATGCAGCCGGCGGGGAGTAAGAGATCGACCAGTCCGGCGCCCCACGCGGTCGGCTTCAATCGTTCAGCGTCCTAGCGAGCGGCGAATCGCGGCGCGCATGACATCCGTCGGCGCGGGCCGACCCCACCAGCGCTCGAAGGAGACCGCGCCCTGCTGCACCAGCATTTCCATTCCGTCGGCCGTACGGATGCCACGGTCTTCGGCGGCCCGCACGAACGACGTCTTGTGCTTGCCGTACACGAGGTCGAGCGCCGCTCCGGCCCTTCCGAGGATCGAGAAGTCCAGCGGGGCCGAATCCTTGGGGTCCAGTCCCAGTCGCGTCGCGTTGATGACCAGGTCGAAACTCTCACCGGCGAGCTCCTGCATGAGCGGGACGACCCGAGCCTTCTGACCGCCGATGCGGCGCGCCACCGCGCGCGCGCGCTCCGAGGTCCGGTTGTAGAGCGAGACTTCTGACGCGCCTTCGTCGAGCAACCCGAGCAGAGCCGCCCGCGCCGCGCCGCCCGCGCCGAGCAACAAGGCTCGCAGCCCCTCAGCCGGACCGTCCAAGAACAAGCGCAGCGCGCGCCGGAATCCGTCCACGTCGGTGTTGTCGCCGTGGACCTTCCCGTTCTCCCCCCAGAAGGTGTTGCACGCCCCGGTCCTGCGGACCGCTTCACTGGTGACGTCCACGACGGCAGCCGCCTTCTCCTTGTGCGGCAGGGTGACGTTCCCGCCTCCGCCCGCTCGCGCGAGGCCGTGCATGAACCCTGACAGGTCGTCGGGGGCGCACCGAACCGCAATGTACACGCCGTCGACGCCGGCCTCGGCGAACGCGGCGTTCTGGATCTCCGGCGAGCGCGAGTGACCGACAGGGTCTCCGAGAAGCGTCAGCACTCTCGTCTTGGCTGTGACGATCATCTTGCGAGCACCGGCTTCAGGCGTTCCAGCACCCGCTCGATGAGCTCGTCGAGGAGGCGGAAGGTCTCCTCGTACTCTTCGTCGGGCCCGCCGATCGGGTCCGGGATCGACACCCCCGAAGCATCCTCCAGGCCTCCCGCATAGGAGCTGAGCAGCGCCGCACGGTCCCCCGCTCCGAGCTCGATCACGCGCATGAGGTGCATCGGGGTCATGGTCAGGATCAGGTCGGTGCTCGCGGCCATCTCTTCGGTCAGCAGCTGCGACGAGTGCGCGGACAGGTCCAGGCCATGAGCCTTGGCGGTCCGCACGGCCCCACTGGACGCTCCGGCACCGGTGAACGCCGCGGCCGCGCCCGCCGACTGCACCTCGACATGGCCCCATCCGAGTTCACGCGTGCGTCTCCGGGCGATGACTTCGGCCATCGGACTCCTGCAGGTGTTCCCCGTGCACACGAAGAGAAGTCTGAAGCGCTCCTCAGGCGGGCTGTTCACCATGGATCTCCGGTATTGCGCACCGCAGGCGCTCCGTAGGAACCGTGCCTGCCCTGCGAACGATGGGCACGGGGCCGGTACAGTCGACAATCGTGGATGGGGCGGACGCATCAAGCGTACCCGCATCCAAGACGATGACGTTTTCCCCGCCGAGCTCGCGAACCACCTCCATCGCGTCGGTTCCCGAAGTGACGGGAGGCGCGCCAGGCAAGTTGAGGCTGGTGGAAGTCAGCGGCCCACCCGACTCAGCAACGAGGCGGGCCACCAGGGCATGGGGACTCACCCTGACCCCTACGCCGCCCGTCTTCCCGTCCCGGATACCGACCGGGAAGATACCCAACGGGTCGGCGAGAACCAGAGTCAGCGGTCCGGGCCAGAAGAGTCGCGCCAGTTCGCGCGCACTATCGGTCCAGGTGAGTTGCCCGACCGCCTCGGCAGAGTGGACGAGCACCAGAAAGGGCTTGTCACCATCGCGCGACTTGAGTCGCCGAAGGGCGGCGACTGCACCGGCGGTGGCCGCACCGCCCAGGCCGTACACCGTCTCGGTCGGATACGCGAGGAGCCCGCCCGCACGTACGTGGGCGATCACCGCGGTGAGGTCGACGTCCGGGTCGGCACGGAGGTCGAAGCGCCGCGGCCCTCCGCTCACGGCCCGTTGCGCGGGCGTCGCGCGAGCAGCGCCTCGGCGAGCGGCAAATCGACGAGGCGTGTCACCTTCAGATTACCAGGCCCGCCGTCCACCATCATGACCTTGAGATTCGGATCGCATCGCTCCACCAAGGCGGCGTCGTCGGTACCCTCCCCTGTAACTGCCTCATATGCAGCTCGCAGCGCGGCGGCCGGGAAGACCTGAGGCGTATGCGCATGCCAAAGCGTCGCTCGATCGGGCGTGTCCAGCACGGCGCCATCGACGTCAACGACCTTCATGGTGTCCACTGCAGGGCAGCCAGCAACCGCGCCGACACCTCCCAACGCCAGGTCTACACAACGGACGACGAGCGCCCACTCGACGAGAGGGCGAGCCGCGTCGTGAACCGCGATCACGTCCAGGTCGTCCGGAAGCGCTGCGATGGCCGCACGCACGGACTGGCTGCGGGTGTCGCCTCCCGCCACGACCACGATCCTGGGGTCGAGCGACGTAAGCCAGTCCGGTGGGGACGCCGCATCGTCCGGGGCGAGTGCGATGACCACGGACACCACGCGCTCCTCTGCGAGGAACGCCTCGAGCGCGTGCTCGAGAACCGGCCGGCCCGCCAGCTCGAGGAACACCTTGCGCACCCCCCCCATGCGCACGCCAGAGCCGGCCGCGGGGATCGCAACGCCGACTCGCCCTCGGGAATTCGGAGCGGTACGACGCGGACTCATTGACGAAAGCCGGGCCCTGAATCCTGGGTATGAGACGCTGCGCCGGGGCTGCGCTGCACCGAATCGAAGCGGGTATAGGCCTTCTGGAAGTACAGCTCGATGACGCCGGTCGGTCCATTCCGCTGTTTGCTTACGATCAACTCTGACTTCCCCTCCAGTTCGTCACGTTTCTCTGCCGGAGCGTAGTACTCGGGACGGTACAGGAACATGACTACATCGGCATCCTGCTCGATCGACCCCGACTCCCTCAAATCGGAGAGCATGGGTCGCTTGTCGGTGCGCTGCTCGGGACCGCGGCTGAGCTGGGACAGCGCTACCACTGGCACGTCGAGCTCACGTGCCAGCGCCTTCAGTCCGCGGGAGATCTCGCTGACCTCTTGGACGCGGCTCTCCGATCTTGCGGTCCCCGACATGAGCTGCATGTAGTCGATGAGGACCATGCGCAGATCCTTGCCGTCGGAGCGGAGTTCTGATTGGAGGCGTCGAGCCTTGGCGCGGATCTCGAGAACGTTGGCGCCCGGCTGGTCGTCGATCCAGATCGGAGCCGTGTTGAGGTGGCCTGCGGCCGCGGCGAGGCGCTGATGCTCCTCCTGTGACAACCGACCCCGGCGGAGCTTCTGTGCATCGATACGGCCTTCGGCGCACAGGAGCCGCTGCACGAGCTGCTCGGAAGACATCTCCAGAGAGAAGATGGCGACCGGAAGACCCTCGGAAATCGCCGCGTTCGCGGCCATGTTGAGGGCCATCGACGTCTTACCCATCGAGGGCCGCGCCGCGACGATGACGAGGTCGCCCTTCTGCAGCCCCGTAGTCATGCGATCGAGATCGGCGAAGCCGGTCGGGACCCCCGTGATGCCGCTGTCGGATTCCTGCAACCGCTCGATGTGCTCGAACGCGGCCCACAGGATCTCCTTGATCCAGACGAAGCCCTCGCGCTTGTGACTCTCCGCAACCTGGAAGATGCGCGCTTCGGCCTGATCCAAGATCTCGTCGACGCCGCGCTCGCCCTGGTCGTACACGTCCCGGATGATCTGCGTGGACTGCTCGACCAGGCGGCGTAGCAGCGCCTTGTCCCGCACGATGCGGGCGTGGTACTCCAGGTTCGCGGCGGTCGGCACCGCATCGACGAGCGAGCCCAGGTAGTCGAAGCCCCCCGCCGAGTCGAGCTCTCCGGTCTTCTTCAGCTCCTCCGCGACAGTGATGACGTCGATGACGTCGCCGCGCTCGAAAAGCCGCACCATGGAGCGGTAGAGCCGCCGGTTGGCCTCACGGTAGAACATCCCGTCGTCGATGTGCTCGATGGCGCGCGTGACGGCTTCGCGGTCGATGAGCATGCCGCCGAGCACCGCCGTCTCCGCCTCCATGGAGAACGGAGGCGTGCGGTCGAAGACCCGGTCGGCGAAGGTCGGCGAAGCTTCCATGGATGCGATCAGCAGGCGCGTGGCTTACGCGCCATCCAAGAGGGTGCGGAGCAGTTGGAGGTCGTCCCAGAAGGATCTAGTCCACTTGGGGTTCCGAAGCAACGCGGCCGGATGGTAGGTGCACACGAGCGGGACACCCTCGTACGAATGCACCTGGCCACGAAGCTTTCCGAGCGCCGTCTTCTCGCTCCCGGTCAGCAGTTGAGCGGCGAACGATCCGACTGCCAAGAGGGCCATGGGGCGAATCAACTCGAGCTGCCTCTTCAGGAAGGGCGCGCACGCGTCGATCTCGTCCGCCATGGGATTTCGGTTCGCCGGCGGGCGACACTTGAGCACGTTGCAGATATACACGGAGTCCTCTCGCGACAGCCCGACGCTAGCCAGCAAGAGGTCCAGGTACTTGCCTGCCGCCCCGACGAATGGCAGGCCTGACGCGTCCTCATTCGCCCCGGGCGCTTCGCCCACGACGACCAGCCGCGCGTTCACGGCGCCGTCGGAGAAAACGACCTGCGTGCGCGTCTCGGAAAGTCGACACCGTGTGCACACGAGGGCGGTGTCACGCAGCTCTTCGTAGGACGCCGGCAGGACCGCAAGCTTCGCCGCTGTTGCAGGCGCCGCCGGCACGGACGCCGCAAACGGCGTGGGCGAGACCTGCACGGCGGCCCGCGTAGCTCCCTTTCGCGCCGCGGCGGCGAGGCTCAAGGCTTGCTCCCGAGTCAGTCCATCGAGGAAGAGTTCGTGCTCCCCCATCTCCATTCGCTGGCGTAGGAGTCGCGCACCGTCGCGAGCGGAGTCACGGCTATCGTGAGTCATTCCCTCACCGCCTCGCCGATAAGCGCGAGGCGACCCGGTCGAGAATCTCCTCCGCGACCGCATCCTTCGACATCAGCGGCAAGGACTCCGGCTCCCCTTGCTTGTCGAGAATCGTCACTCGGTTGGTCTCTACGTCGAAGCCAGCGCCCTCCTGCGTCACGTCGTTTGCGACGAGCAGGTCGAAGTCCTTCTTCGCCAGCTTCTTGCGGGCGTTCTCCAGCAGGTCCGTCGTCTCGAGCGCGAAGCCCACTGTGACGCTTCCGGCCTTGCGACGGTCTCGGGTCTCCCCCGCGATATCCGGGTTGGGAGCCAGCAACACGGCGAACTCATCCCCGACCGCTTCCCGCTTGACCTTGTCGCTCTCGGTGGTAGTCGGCCGGAAGTCCGCCACCGCCGCAGCGAACACGGATACGTCCGCGGCTCCGATGGCGTCCGCCACGGCCGCGAACATCTCATCTGCGCTCTGCACGCGCACCAGGTCCACGCCCACGGGCGGCTCGAGCGAGGACGGCCCGGAGACGAGCGTGACCGATGCACCCCTCCGCCAAGCGGCTGCGGCGACGGCGTACCCCATCCGTCCAGACGAGCGGTTGCCTACGTAGCGTACCGGATCAAGCGCTTCACGCGTGGGGCCTGCGGTGACCAACACCCTGCGCTCGCGGTATGCGTCCTCCGCGCCCAGCGCTCGGCCGATGTACTCGGTGATGTCCTGTGGCTCCAGCATCCTTCCCGGACCCCCTTCCTCGCCCGCGGCCAGTGCTCCCACACCCGGTCCGGCGATGACGTAGCCGGGGCGCTGGCGGAGTCGCTCTACATTCTCCTGCACCTGCGGGTGGGCGAACATGCGGTCGTTCATCGCCGGGCATACCACGACGGGCGCATGGGTGGCCAGCAGAGCGGTACAAAGCAGGTCGTCGGCCCTTCCCTCGGCAGCCCTCGCCACAAAGTCGGCGGTTGCGGGAGCGACGCAGATGGCATCGGCGTCTTTGCCGAGACGCAGGTGCATGGCCGCGCCGTCGACGGAGAAGAGGTCGGTAAGCACCGGCCGGCCCGTCACCCCTTCGAAGGAGAGCGGTGCTACGAACTTCTGCGCCGCGGCGGTGAGGACGACGTCGACCTCGGCTCCGAGCCGGGTGAGGTCGCGCGCAAGCTGAATGGACTTGTACGCGGCGATGCCACCGGTGACCCCGAGCAAGATTCGCCGGCCCTGCCACGGACGACGGGGAACGAGCTCGGGTCTGGGCACGCTGAGCTCCTTGGGGCCGGCTAGTCCGGCAGGTCCTGCGTCAGCCTTCCTCGCGACGGCGACGCTTCACGAGGCGAAACTCAATCTGTCCCGAGGTCAGCGCCTCCAGCGCGCGCGTCGTGAGCTTCTTCTCTTCTCCCAGGGGCATGGCGTCGCTGGGGAGCGAGTTCAACTCGCGGGCGTACTTCGCGGCCACCAGAACGCCGAGGTACTTGCTCTCGGTACCCTTGGCGACCTCGTTGGGCGTAAAGACTCTCATCCATCTACTCCTATGACGAGACGTTCGTATAGTCTGAGAAATCGTCGGCGAGAATGCGGCGGATCTCGGAGCGAAACACCTCCACGTCCTGCTCCACCGCTTCGTGTCCCATCGCGCGAATCTCGCCAGACACGATGCCGCGGATCATTCCGAGGCACCGTTCCAGGTCGTCGTTCACCACTACGTAGTCGAAGTTCTCCACCGCCTGCAACTCTTCGAGCGCCGATTCCAGGCGCCGCGCCACCTCGGCCGGCCCTTCGGTGCCGCGACCTGTCAGACGGGACAGCAAGGTACCAACATCTGGGGGTAGCACGAAGATCAGCTTGGTGTCAGGGACGGAGGCGCTGAGCTGACGGGCGCCCTGGACGTCGATATCGAGGACGACATGAACCCCACTCTCGGCCGCGTGCTTTAGCTGAGCCTGTGGGGTCCCGTATAGCCGCCCGTGCACCTCGGCCCACTCGGCGAACTCGCCCGAAACGACCATCTCTTCGAAGCGCGCACGGTCTACGAAATGATAGTCGATGCCGTCGCGCTCCCCCGGACGCGGCGGGCGCGTGGTGGCGGAGATGGAGAAGACGTAGTCCTCCCTGTCCTCGACCAGCCTACGCGCGAGCGTCGTCTTGCCTGTCCCGCTCGGCGCGGCAAGTACCACCGGGCTCGCGCGCTCACTCACTCGACGTTCTCGACTTGCTCGCGGATCCGCTCGATCTCCTCCTTCAAGCCCATGGCCCCCTGGGCGATATCCGCGTCGTTGGCCTTCGAGGCGATCGTGTTGGCCTCGCGGTTCATCTCTTGGACCAGAAAGCCGAGACGTTTGCCTACCGGCTCCGAGGCGTCCCCCTCGAGCGCTTCGGCAAAGAGCTCTACGTGTGAGCGGAAGCGTACGAGCTCTTCGTTGATGTCCCATCGCTCGGCCAGATAGGCGATTTCCCGAGCCAGACGGTCTTCGTCCACCTCGACCTGCTCCGTCAGCTCGCGGACCTGCTCGCGAAGGCGGTCACGCTGCTCCGCGAGGCGCTGCGGCGCCCGCGCTTCGATCCGGACGAGCACTTCGAGGATCACGCGCAGCCGCTCGACAAAGTCGGCCGCCAACCGCTGACCCTCCGCCGTACGGAGCTCCGTGACCGCGGCTGCCGCCGCCTCAGCGAGCTCGGTCAGGAGCTCCGGTTCGATGCCCTCGGTACGGTCCGCCTGCTGTAGACGCAGGAGGCTCGGCTCGTTCGCCAGCATCGACAGTTGCACCGCGCCAGGCACATTCAGCTCGTGGCGCAGCGCCTCGAGTGCCTCGAGGTATGCGCGCGCTCGCACGAGGTCCGGCTTAAAGGGCGTCTCGGTTTCGACGGATCCGCGATCGATGGATAAGTACGCACTCACGTGGCCACGCGAGATATGCCGCTTGAGGGCAGCCGTGAGCTGAGCCTCGTACTTGTCGAAGCCCGACGGCGTCTTGATGCTCGAGTTGAAGAAGCGGTGATTGACCGTCTTCACCTCCAGCCGTAGCCGACCTGCGGGCGAATCGCGCTCGGCCTCTCCGTACCCCGTCATGCTGCGAATCATGAAAGCTCCCCTAGGAGCCGGTGGTAGAAATCCAGCGGCCCGCGTTACGCGCGCCATGGCCCCAGATTCTAGGCGACACGACGAAAGCATAGCCTAAGCTACGTCGAGGAGTGTCAACGACGAAGATGGGGCCATGCCGCCGTAACCCGCCACCACACAAGGTCATACGGGCTGCCTGATTGTGGGCGCAGGGGGGTCGACGAGCGAGGGCGGCTGGGGCGGGCGCTCAGTTCCAAAGATCCCAGCGGAGCCCGAAGAACGAGCGAGTAGGCGGAAGGAGCCGACCTGGGAAGTTCTGGAGGTTTCGGCGGACGGCCAGATTCTCCCAAGTGAAGAAAAGCCGGACCGTCAGAATGCGAGCCTGAATCTGGCCATACCAGTTCTGATAGAACGGGACGGTCTGCAGGCCGCCGGGCCCGCCCGCGCCATCGTCGGGGACGAACACCGACATCGGGTCGTGGCCCCGCACCCCGAGCGACCACCACAACTCGAAGTTGCCAGTTTCGAGGTACACGCGGTGAAACATAAAGGCCGCGCGATAGATGCGTTTGGGCAGATACGGCCCGTCAGAGTCCCAGTGCTGATACGAGCCTTCGAGGCGTAGCCCCTCCATCGGCATCGGTAGACTCGCCCATCCCTCGATCCCGTAACGCTCCCCGCCCAGAGCATTTGGGGCCCCTCGGTCAAGCTCGAGACCGAGCGGGTAGTGCACGCCGGCGTCCGCGCGGAGGCCCGCCCCCGCCAGCGTCACGCCGAACAACGAGGCAGAGGCACCAAGCCGGATCAGGGTTCGGTCGGCAATGAGCGCGGTCGGCCCCGGAGGGGCCACGGGCGGGATGATGGGGAGGGGTGGAGCGGGCGTTTCCACGGCGGGCAGCTCGTCGAGCACCGGTCCGGACGGGCCGGCATAAGAGCCCCCGTCCAACGACCCGAAGACCGTGACCCCCGCGACCGGCCCCAGCCAACCACCGACGCCGTAACCAAAGACGGAGGATCCGTCCCATGTCGCGCGGGAGGCGTTGCCGTACGCACCTATGTTCGCGCGCGTGAAGCCGCCGGACCCCTCGAGCCGGTGCGTGGGCAGCTCGTCGTCGCTGTGGAGCCGGAAGGCACTTCGTGCCCAGAACCCATCCCGACGAATAGCCACCCGCACGCCATGCTGATCCCGCGACCCTCCCTCGAAGTCGTACGCCTCCCGCACATCTTTCACGTCGTGCGAGGACTTGCCTGTATACACCTCGGCGACGACCCCGTCGACGATCTCGAGCCGCCCTCGCAGCGTGATGTCCGTTCGACGAGCGGAGGTCGCGTAGTCAGGCACTTCGGTCTGAGAGTTCATGCTGCGGTAGTCCAGGGCCACACCGGCGCGGTCGCCTCTGTGGAACTGATACCTGAACCAAGCGCCGGTGCGGTTCCCCCCTTCGTCCTCCCCGAAGCCGCGCGTGTCGACCCGCTCCAGCGCCCCCGCAATGCTCCCGCCGAGCGCAGTGGGATCGGCGTACGTCCCTCGAAAGAGGTTCGTGTCGAGCTGACCTGTGCCCGCCTCGACGAGCGAGTAGGGCCGGCCGTCGTCGTATCGATACGCCGTCAGCTCGATGAGGAGTTCACCTCCCCTGCGCTCGACCCTCACCGCACCGACTCCCCCGAGCCCGACGCGCTGGAGATCAGCCACGCCGCCGTCGAGGGGAGTCACCTCGAAGCCATCGCGGATGATCCGCACGCCCCCAGCACCGGAGCCGAAGGCACTCAGTGCGGCCGGTGTGCCGTAGTCCCCGCCGCGGAGCGCGATCACACCCGGAAGGTCGGCGAGAAGCTCGGCGAGGTTGTTCGCAGCCGAGACCAGGATCGCCTCACGGTCCCAAGACCAGACCCCGGTGGCGAACCCCGCGGGGGCACCGTGATCCAACGAGGGAAGGTTGTAGAAGATCGTGTCGGCAGGCACGGAGTCCTGCTGGGCCTGGGTAAGCGAATCTGTGCTCGTCCCCACCGAGTCCCTCGGCGCTGTTCCCGTACCGGGGATTTGTGCAGCGGTGGGGGACACGTAAGTCACAGCAAAGACGCCCGCCGCGAGCCATCGCAGCGGCACGCGAAGGCGGCGAGCGTCTACTGTCACCTGGTGCGGCTCCGCACCCATTCGACGAGAAGCCGCGTCGGCAGACCATACCCGCCCTTCCTCAGATACGGCACGTCTCCGTCGCCGTAGGCCGTCCCCGCGATGTCCAGGTGCGCCCACTTCGCTTCGCCCACGAACTCGGCGAGGAAGCACGCCGCCGTGATCGAGGAGCCCTCCCTGCCCCCGATGTTTTGGAGGTCCGCCGTGGTGCTGTCCAACTGCTTCCTGTACTCGCTCCACATCGGCAGCTCCCAGCAGCGCTGCCCTGTCGTTTCGCCGGCCTCGAGCACCTCGTCGACGAGGTCGGGATCATTTCCGAAGAGGCCAACGGCGTGGCGTCCGAGAGCGACCACCACCCCACCGGTGAGCGTCGCACAGTCCACCATGGCTGCCGGATTCATGCGCGCCCCGTAGGCGAGCGCGTCTGCGAGAATGAGTCGGCCTTCCGCGTCGGTGTTGATGACCTCGACCGTCTTCCCGGCAAGCGTCTGAATCACATCGCCCGGCTTGACCGCGGTTCCCGACGGGAGGTTCTCCGATGAAGGCACGATGCCGACCACGTTGGCTTTCACGCCCAGCTCGGCAATCGCCTGCATCGCGCCGATCACCGCCGCGCCGCCCGACATGTCGTACTTCATATCCTCCATACCGGCGGGCGGCTTGAGCGAGATGCCCCCAGCGTCGAACGACAGACCCTTTCCGACGAGAATCAGCGGTGCGTCGCCCTTCTTCCCGCCGTGGTTCTCCAGCACGATGAGCCGTGCTTCTTCCTCTGAACCCTGCGAAACGGCCAGAATCGCGTGCATGCCCTCGGCCGCCAGGCGCTTCTCGTCGAAGATCGTCACGTCGAGCCCAACGGAGCCGGCCATGCGCTCGGCTTCCGCGGCGATGTGGCTAGGCGTCGCAACATTGCCGGGTCGCGACTGCAGCGTACGAGCGAAGTTCTCCGCACGCGCGATGGCCGCCCCGGCCATGCTGCCCGTGCTTAGTGCGTCCGGGTCGCCGGCGCCGACGATATCGACGGAGGACACGTCGGTTGTGGGCTCCTCCTCGTCTGGAGCCTTGAGCTCCTGGAATCGCCACGCGGCCAGCGCGGCGCCCTCTGCCGCCGCCTGGGCCTTCGCCTCGTCTCCCAGCGCACCGAGCCCGTCCAGGCTCACCGTAATGCCCTCGATTCCCAACTTTTCTGCGGCACGCACGGCCCTGCCGGCCAAACGACGCACGACCTCGGTGCTCACGTCGTCCGCCTTGCCGATCCCGAGCAGGAGGATCCTGCGGGGCCCGCTGTCGCCGCCGTACAGCATGAGCTGGTCGGCCTTGCGACCACGCATGTCGCCGGATGTGAGCGCGCGGCCGACTGCGCCCCCCGTGGCCTTGTCGAGATCCCCGAGCGCTCCCTCCGGCGACTCGGTGCCTTGGATCACGCCACAGGCGAGCAACTCCGTCTCATGCGACTGAGGGGCTGTATCCACATAGCGCACTTGCATGCGTCACACTCCGTCGACGATGGCGTTCAACGTCTTGCTCGGGCGCATGGCCGCCGCCGCCCGGGAAGAGTCAGGTTGGTAGTACCCGCCGAGGTCCTGAGGTTTGCCCTGCGCCGCGTCGAGCTCCTCGAGAATCCGGCTCTCGTTCTGGGCGAGGGCAGAGGCCACGGGACCGAACCTGTCGGCCAGTCCTCCCTCGGATCGCTCGGCAAGCGACTGCGCCCAGTAGAGCGTCAAATAGAAGGTGCTCCCACGGTTGTCGAGCTCGTGGACCTTTCTGGACGGTTCGCGCGCTTGCTCGAGGTATTGGGCCGTAGCCGAGTCCAGGGTGTCCCCGAGCGCCCGAGCCGCGTCGTTGTCGAACTGCTCTCCGAGGTGCTGGAGCGACGCCGCGAGGGCCATGTACTCGCCCAGGGAATCCCAGCGAAGGTGTCCCTCCTTTTGAAACTGCTGCACGTGCTTCGGTGCCGAGCCTCCGGCGCCCGTCTCGAAGAGCCCGCCACCGTTCAGCAATGGGACGATGGAAAGCATGCGGGCGCTCGTGCCGATCTCGAGGATAGGAAAGAGGTCGGTGAGGTAGTCCCTAAGCACGTTCCCCGTTACCGAAATCGTGTCGAGCCCCCTACGGATTCGCTCCAGTGAGAAGCGCATCGCGTCTTCGGGCGCGAGCACCAGGATCTCCAAGCCCTCGGTGTCGACCTCCGCGAGGGACTCGTCGACCTTGGCGATGAGCTGTGCGTCATGCGCCCGCTCCCGATCCAGCCAGAAGACGGCTGGCACGCCGGTCGCGCGAGCTCGTCTCACCGCGAGTCGTACCCAGTCCCTGACGGGCGCATCCTTGGTCTGGCAGGCACGGTATATGTCCCCAGCCGCGAGCTCATGCTCGAGCAGGGTCGTACCTTCGCCGTCGACGACGCGTACCGAACCCGCCTCGGCCACTTGGAAGGTCTTGTCGTGCGAGCCGTACTCCTCGGCCTTTTGCGCCATCAATCCGACGTTGGACACGCTGCCCATCGTCGCGGGATCGAACTGGCCGTGCTCTTGGCAGTCGCGGACGATGGCGTCGTAGATGCCGGCATAACTCGAGTCGGGAATCACAGCCTTGGTGTCCTGCGGCTCGCCCGATGCGTTCCACATGCGCCCCGAATCGCGAATCATCGGCGGCATGGAGGCGTCGATGATAATGTCGCTCGGTACGTGCAAGTTCGTGATGCCCTTGTCGGAATCGACCATGGCGAGGGCGGGCCCGTTCTCATAGGCCTCGGCGACGTCTGCTTCGATCGCCCAGCGCTCGTTGTCAGGCAGACCAGCCACCTTGGCGAGAACGTCACCGAAGCCGTTGTTCGGATCCACGCCCAGGCGCTCCAGGACTTGTGCGTGTTTCGAGAACACGTCGCGAAAGAAGACTCTGACGCACAACCCGAAGATGATGGGGTCGGAGACCTTCATCATCGTGGCCTTCATGTGGAGCGAAAACAGCACTCCAGCGGCCTTGGCGTCGTCGATCTGCTCGGAGAGGAACGAAAGCAATGCGGCCTTGCTCATGAACGTGGCGTCGAGCACCTCTCCTTCTTGCAGCGGAAGTGCCTCCTTGAGCACGGTGAGCGTACCATCGACGCCGACGTGCTCGATTCGAGCCGTCGTCGCTGCCGGCAGCGTCACTGACCGCTCGTTGGACCGGAAGTCTCCAGACGTCATCGTCGAGACGTGCGTGCCGGACTCCTCCGGCCAGGCCCGCATTCGCGGCGGGTGGGTGCGGGCGAAGTCCTTAACAGCCTTGGGCGCACGCCGATCGGAGTTGCCCTGCCTCAGGACCGGGTTGACGGCGCTTCCCTTCACGCGGTCGTAGCGCGCACGCACCTCGCGCTCGGCATCGTCAGCCGGCTCGTCCGGATAGTCGGGGAGCGCGTATCCCTTTCCTTGCAGCTCGGCGATGCACGCCTTCATCTGCGGAATCGAAGCGCTGACGTTCGGCAACTTGATGACGTTGGCTTCGGGTGTCTCCACAAGCTTGCCCAGCTCGGCAAGGTCGTCGGGGACCTTCTGCGCGGCGTCCAGTCGGTCCGTGAAGACGGCAAGGATCCTCCCGGCAAGAGAAATGTCACGCGTCTCTACTGGGACTCCGGCCGCGCCTGCGAAGGCCCGAATCACGGGTAGAAGAGCATGTGTGGCGAGGGCCGGCGCCTCGTCCGTCCAGGTATAGATGATCGGGGGAGACTTGCTCATCGGGTCCGCGGTTGGGTGGGCACGTCGTGGAGCGCGTCAGTATAGGGGAGAAGTGTGCCTCGTCGAAGGACCCGAGGTGCTCGGTGGCCCCCTTGCCGGCTGTTACATGGCGTCTACGTCACGTGGCGGAGGGTTGGGAGCGGACCTCCAATGTTTCTTTGGGGGCGTTCCTTTGAAGCCGAGTCCTCCAAGGAGTCGACCGATGACCAACCAGCTGCCAGATCGGCCTATGCGTCCCAAGCGGGCCCTCGTTCCCGATATCGTCATTCTCGTTCGCGTGGTCCTAGCCTTCGCCGTGCTGGGCCTCTTCTCTCTTCCCTTTCCCTACCCCGTCGCGGCCCTGGTCCTCACCGTCGTAGCGATCTCCATGGACGGCCTCGATGGGTACCTGGCACGCAGGTTGGGTGTCGCTTCGGAGCTCGGCGGGATCCTCGACATCACCGGGGACCGCATTGTCGAGCACGCGTTCTGGATCTACTTCGCGGTGGCCGGACTCGTGCCCTTGTGGGTCCCCCTCCTGATCGTGTCCAGAAGCTTCATGGTAGACGCGGTTCGGAGCGTGGCGCTGATCGCTGGTAAGACGGCTTTCGGGTCGAAGACGATGCAACGGTCGCCGCTGTCTCGCTTCCTGGTCGCGTCGCGCACGATGCGCAGTGTATACGGAGTGGCCAAGGTCGCATCATTCGTGCTTCTCGGCTTCGTGGTCGTGCTCGATCGCGCCGCTACTGGCGGAGTCGCGCTCGTCTCGGCGGATTGGACCGCCGGAATCGTGGCCCTGACCGGATGGGTCGTGGTGATGACCGTAGGCATCTGTGTGGTGCGTGCCTTACCGGTCCTGTGGGACGCATACCCCTACTTCAGGCGCCTGGCGCCACCTGCACGGCCACGCCGTCTTCGACCGTCTCCGGAGGGAACAAGATGACAGAGTCTCCCGGCTGCACACCCTCGAGGATCTCCGCACGGTCCTCGTTGCGCCGGCCTATCTGCACCGCTCTGACCTCGGCCCGGCCGCCTGCCACGGCGAACACCTGCCACGCCTCGCCCGACCGGAACAGTGCGCTCGTGGGAATCGTGACGACGTCCTCGGCGCGCATCGTCACGATCTCGCCCGAGACCCGGTATCCCGTGCCCAACACGGGCGGAGGATTGTGCAGGTCGGCGATCACGTCGACACGCTGCTCCTCGACGCCGAGTGCCGAGATCTTCGTGTAACCCACGAGCGTGACGGTGCGCACGACGGCAACCAGAGTGCCCTCTCCGCCCCACCCGGTGAGTAGGACCTCGTTCCCGGATCTCACGCGCACCGCGTCCTCCGACAAGATGTCGAGGACGATCTCGAGTCCGCCCACCTCGGCCAGCACGACGATGGGTGAGCCCGCGAGCACGACCCGCTCGCTCTCATCCGGTACGCGCTCCACGCGTCCCGCGACGGGAGCGACGATGTCGATGGGTCGGCCATCCGTGTCGGCCGTCCCGGAGCCCATCAGCCTCGCACGAGCCGCCTCGAGCGCGGCCGAAGCCGCGGCGACCCCCGCTTCAGCCGAGTCTTGGCGTTCGCTCGCGACGACCGTGGCAAGTTCGGCTTGCTCCAGCTGCTCGCGAGTGATCGCTCCCAGCTCGAGCAGCGGACGCCGGCGCTCTGCCTCACGCTCGGCCTGGAGCGCCTGGAGCTCAGCCTCGCGCAGGCGGTTCACGGCTTCACGGTAGCGCGCTTCGGCCGCGTCGACCTCTGCCCGCACCGTGGCGACGACCCGAGAGTCCTCCGGAGCCGGGAAGAGCCTGCCGAGCACTTGGCCCTGCTCCACCAGGTCGCCCGCCTCGAGGCTCAGCCGCGTGAGCCGGCCCGAGACCGGGGCGGCCACCGTGAACTGGTCACGCGCGCGCGTTCTGCCCTCGGCTGGAATCGTGACGCTCAACGTGTCGCGGACGGCCTCGGCGACCGACACCTCCACGCCCCCGCCCCCGCTCACGATCCAGACGACCGCTACGACAGCAACTGCGGCCGCGGCGATCAGCACCCGCTTCTTGGTCATCGACTCACTCCCGAGTCTTCAACACGGCGATCAGATCCATGCGATTGAGCCGGCGCCGCACAAGCATGGCGCTCGCCACAGCCGCAGCCAGCGTGATTGCTGCGGTCCAGAAGTACGTCTGGCCGCTCACGACCAGAGGGATCCTGTAGGTCTCCGAATTCAGCGACGTCAGCAAGAGGTAGGCCAACGCGTAACCGATCCCCCACCCGACCGGAATCGCGAACAAGGTGATCACCGCTTGCTCTCCAAACAACAGAGTCGACACTTCTTTCCGCGTGAAACCGAGCACGCGGAGGCTCGCGAGCTCGCGACCACGTTCGGAGAGCGCGATGCGCGTCCCGTTATAGATGATCGCGACTGAGATGATGCTCGCGAAGCCGACGATGAAGAAGATCGCGATGAAGAGGCTGTCCTCGAGCTGTGTCTCGAAGGACGCCTGCATTGTCGCGGGAGACGCAACGCTCGCCACCCCAGGGGCCTGCTTGAGCTCCTGGTTCACCTCGTTGAGCCGAGCGCCGTCGGTGAGGAGGTAGGCACCAGTGGCTCGTGGGCCCTCGCGGGTGAGTCTGCGCAGCGCGTCCATACTCATGTAGGCAGAAATGCCCATGAGATCATGGACCACGTCGGCGACCGCAATGCGCTCTGTTCTCCTGAGGCCCGTCAGCGCTTCAACCCCCAGTGTGTCTCCTTGCGCTACCCCGAGCCGGTCGGCGAGGATTGCGCTGAGGATCAGCCCCTCGAGCGGGATCGGATGAATGCGCCTATTCTCGCTTACGATCCGGCGGAGGCGGGAGTCTGGCTCCAGGCCCGTGATCGCGAGCTCCCGTTCGCGGTGCCCCGCATGCAGCCGCACCGGCACGATGTGGAAGGGCTCCACTCTCGTCACGCCGGGCATGCGCGCGAGATCGTAGCGGACTTCGTCCCCGAGATCACGGTTGAACGCGACCGTCAGATCCTCGCGTTGAGCGACCTCGAACTGAAGATCGATCATCAGCTCCATGCCGTCGAACATGAACATGCCGATGACGAGAATGGCGACCGAGAACGCGACACCGAGTGACGACATCATCGCGCGTACAGGCCGGCGCTCCAGGTTCCGCAGAATGAGGCGCCCGCTCGTGGACAGCATGTCCCCGACACCCACACGCTCGACCCACCCGGGCGTGAAGCGGTCCGGCGGCTCGGGACGCATCGCCTCCGCAGGGGGGAGCGAGGCTGCGCGCCGGACGGCCCCACCTCCGCCGAGCACCGCGGCCACCAGGCTGATGCCTCCCCCGATGGCCACGAGCGTCCACGACAGCCGGTGCTCGAGCGCCGGGAAGTTGAAGTATACGCCGTAGAGATCGATCATCGCGTCGCCCGCCCACACCCCGCCCAGGGCACCGAGCAGCGTGCCCAACCCCACGGCCGCCACCGAGTAGCTGAGGAAGTGGACACCGATCTCCCGGTTCGTGTACCCGACCGCCTTGAGCGCGCCGATCTCGGTGCGCTGGGTGGCGATGAGTCGGCTCAATACGAGATTGAGTAGGAACGCGGCGACGCCGAGAAACACCAATGGAAACGCAGTGCCCATGCTGCGGTTCTGGTTCAGTTCGTCGTTGAGGATCTTGTACGAGAGCTGATCCGGCCGCCCGTATGCACCAAGCCCACCGTAGGGGTCGAGAACGCGGTCCAGCTCGCGGATGACCGCCGTCTCGCTCGCGCCCCTACCCAGCCGGACCGCCACCTCGTTGAATGCGTCGTCAGCCTGAAGGTTCGGGCCCAGGACTTCTCGGCTCATCCAGAAGACGCCGTACCGCTCGTCATCGGGGTAGAGCGCGCCCGGAGGCACCGCGTAGGAGTGCGCGGGCGAGATCGCCGAGCCGACAATGCGCATATCCCGACGAATGCCGTTCAGGACCGCCCGGATCGTGTCGCCGACCTGGAGGCCGTTGGAGAGGAAGAAGTTCTCGCTGACCACGACCTCGCTCGCGCGGCCCGCGCGCACGTAGCGTCCCTCTCTAATGTGGATGTCATCGACCGCGGCACGGCGCCCCTCGGGGACCGACACGAAGAGTCCCTGCCCCGGCGCGTCGAGCCAGGGAAGGTCCAGGGTCGCGAAGGTCGTCACCCGGGTCTCAACCGCCGCGACCCCCGGAATCCGCGCGATGCGTTCGCGAAGCGACTCAGGCGCCTGCTCCAGCGTCGACCACACGTCGCCGAGCCGATAGTCGCGGTAGTACGCCGCGCGAGCCTCGAACAGCGCCTCGAAGGTCCCCCGCATCGTGACAAGCATCATGACCGCCGTGGCCACCACCAGCCCGATTGACAGGAGCTGCCCCCTCAGCCGCCAAAGCTCGCGGAGCATCTTCCGGTCCAGCGCGCGGATCCTCACCACTCGACCTCGTCTAGGCTGGAGCGCTCGTGATTCACCGTCACTTCAGCGATCTCCCCGCTGCTCATGCGGATGACGCGGTCGCCCAGGCCGCCAATGGCGACGTTGTGGGTGATGATGGCCGTCGTGGTACCCGTTTCGCGGTTCACCTGGTCGAGCACGGCCAGGACCAGCTTGCCGGTCTTGACATCGAGCGCCCCGGTCGGCTCGTCGCAAAGCATGAGCTCCGGCCGCTTGGCCACCGCGCGCGCGATGGCGACCCGCTGCTGCTCCCCTCCGGATAACTGGGCCGGGAAATGATCGAGCCGGTCGCCGAGACCGACCAGCTCGAGCGCTTCCTCCGGGCGCATCGGGTCCCGGGCGATCTCGCTCACCAACGACACGTTCTCCCTGGCCGTCAGGCTCGGGATGAGGTTGTAGAGCTGGAAGACGAAGCCCACGTACCGCCTGCGGTAGAGCGTCAGCTCGTGGTCGTCGGCCTCGCTCAGGTCCCAGTCGCCGTAGTGCAGCGTCCCAGACGTGGGGCGGTCCAGTCCGCCGACGATGTTGAGGAGCGTCGACTTGCCACTGCCGGAGGCCCCCAGCAGCACCGTGAGTTCACCGCTATAGAGGTCGAGGTCCACCGAGCGCAGCGCCTCCACCTGCACCTCTCCCATGTCGTAGATCTTGGAGAGGTCGCGGGCCTCGAGGACGGTCGCACCAAGTCGGGGACCCCCGCCCTCCCCTGTGCCCTTGCCTGCGTCGCCCCGGCCGGGGGTGCTGCCAACCACGCCCGCTCCTTTGGTCCTGGGGATGAACGCTCCGAGCAGCCCGCTACGTCATCTGTAACATAGACCGTCGGTCTCGGAGCCCCCACCCCTCAAGGACCGCAGCACCCGGTTTCGAGCGGCGGTCCCCCATCAGCCTTTCCCTCCCTCCGATGCACCCGCACATTGGCCAGCGAATCATCAGCGACCCGCGGGTCCGCGAAACTCCCTCTGTCACGGCAGCCCCAGCGACCATGAGGATCGTCACGTCATCCATTGCCCGGCGGCCGCTGGTAACCCTTACCGGCCCCGCCCTGGCGATTCTGGCGCTGGTCTCGGCAACCGCGCTCGGCGCTCAAACGCCCGAGACTCCCAGCGGCCAAGCCAGGCTGACCGCGGCCGGGATGCCCGGCCCCGAGTACCAGCACGAATTCGCCCCGACAGCGACCGCGATCCCGGTCTCCGGCTCCATCGACATCGACGGACGACTCGAGGACGCCACCTGGGCGGCCGCCACGCCCATCACCGACTTCATCCAGCAGGTGCCGCTCGAGGGTGAGCCGGGGACCCAGAGGACCGAGGTCCGGCTCGCGTACGACGACAACGCACTCTACGTCGGTGTCATGATGTACGATGACGGCCCCGTATCTGGGGTGATGGCACGACGCGACATCGGACGGGGCAACTTCGATTTCTTCCAGCTGAGCCTCGACTCCTTCCACGATCACGAGACCACGTACGACTTCTTCATCAACCCGACCGGCACGTTCCGGGACGCGGTAGGTGGCGGTGGGGGTGGTGGGGGTGATGGCGGTGGGCGAGGCGGTGGCGGCTCCGACGCATCGTGGGACCCTGTATGGACTCGCGCGACGCAGGTCACTGCGGAGGGTTGGTCGCTCGAGATGCGCATTCCGTTCAGCCAGCTCCGCTTCAGCCGCGCGGAGGAGCAGGTCTGGGGAATCCGCTTCCAGCGAACGATCTACCGGACTCAGGAGCGCACCATCTTCCCCTTCGTGCCCACGCTCGATCGCGGAGGAGCCTCGCGGTATGGGCACCTCCAGGGCATCACGGGCATCGAGCCCGGCCAACGACTCGAGCTGCTTCCTTATGTTGCCGCGCGGGGAGAATACCTGAACCTGTCGGACGGGGGCGTAAACTTCCCGAATCCGTACCGGAGTGGATCGGATCACTTCGCCGACGTCGGGCTCGACCTGAAGTACCGGCTGGCCGCGAACGTCACGCTGGACGCCACGGTCAATCCCGACTTCGGGCAGGTCGCGCTCGACCCGTCCGTGGTCAACCTCACCGCGTTCGAGACGCGGTTTCAGGAAGTGCGTCCCTTCTTCGTCGAAGGCGCCGACATCTTCAACTTCGGTGAGGGCGGGCCCGCGGGTAGCACCGGGCGACCGCCTCAGCTCCTGTACTCGCGCCGCATCGGCAGGGCGCCCCAGGGCCCGGTGCCGTCCCAGGCCATCTTCGACGACCACGCGACATCCACGACAATCCTCGGGGCCGCCAAGGTCACGGGCCGGACGCAGGGAGGCTGGTCCCTCGGCCTACTGGAGGCAGTCACCGACGAGGAGTCGGCCAAGTTCGTCGATGCGTCTCAGGTGCCTGGCGAGGCGGTCGTCGAGCCCAGGACCAACTACCTGGTCGGTAGGTTACGTCGCCAGTTCGGAGGAGGAGAGACGCGCATCGGGGTACTCGGCAGCGCCGTGAACCGCGGCCTCTCCGGCACAGGCATGGAGGACCGACTGCACACTTCGGCCTACTCGGGAGGCCTCGACTTCGCGCACGAATGGTCCAATCGCACGTATGTCATAAGCAGCGCGATCACCGGTAGTTACGTGAGCGGCAGCCCGGGAGCGATCACTCGGACTCAGGCCACGTCCACCCGCTACTATCAGAGGCCGGACGCTTCGCACCTCGACTTCGATCCCACCGCGACATCGCTGGCCGGGTACTATGCCATGGTCGACGTCGGCAAGCAGGCTGGCGCGTTTACGGCCCGCACGGCCGTGGCGCTCGCGAGCCCCGGCTACGAGGTCAACGATCTCGGCTTCCAGTCCGCGTCGGACCGGGTCATCCTCGACACCAACTTCCAGTACAGCCAGCCCAGCCCCGGCCGCTTCCTCCGTAACTGGAGCGTACGGGGCAGCCCCGACGCCTCGTGGAACTACGCCGGTGACCGCGTGCAGGGCGAGATCAACGGCAACTTCAACGTCCAGCTCCTCAACTATTGGGGCGGAGGGGTTCGACTCGCCTACAACCCGGTCAACGACGATGACCGCCTCACTCGGGGCGGACCCATCGCGAAGACTCCCACCCGGTTCTCGCAATCGGTCAACTTCTCCTCTGACTCACGGCGGGCACTCGTCGGACGCCTCAATTACAACCATGGCACCACGTCCGACGGTGGCTGGGATCACGGGGTCGGCCTCAACCTGTCCATTACCGCGGGCGAGGCCGTAGACCTGCAGTTCTCGCCGAACTTCAGCCGCCGCAAAGAGACCGCCCAGTACGTATCGGCGCAGATCGACACCCTCGCGACCCCGACCTTCGGTCGGCGCTACATCTTCGCCGATCTCGACCAGACAACGTTCTCCCTGGCGACGCGCGTCGCGGTGACGCTGTCCCCGGCGCTGTCGCTCCAGCTTTACGCCGAGCCCTTCATCTCGTCGGGCGACTACAGTGGCCTCAAGGAATTCGCGCAACCCGGCACCTTCGACTTCCTGCGGTACGGCGACGACATCGGGACGATCTCACAGCAGCCGAACGGCACGTTCGCCGTGGATCCGGACGGCGCGGGTCCGGCCGCACAGTTCAATGTCGGCAACCGGGACTTCAGCTACCGAAGCCTGCTCGGCAACGCGGTGCTCCGATGGGAATGGCGGGAGGGCTCGACGATCTTCTTGGTCTGGCAGCAACGGCGCATCAGCTCGCTCAGCAACCTGGGCCCCAACGGCACGGACCCGTGGGTCGGCGACTTCGACCTGGGCCGGGACGTCGGCGACATGTTCGGTACGCCGGCGGACAACATCTTCGGGATCAAGGTGAACTACTGGCTGAATCCTTGAGCCCTGACGCGGGTCGCGCGATGATCGCCGCGTCCGGCTCGACCTACCGGGTCGGCCTTTCGTACCTCGGCGCCGATCCCTGTATCGCGCTCCGAGGGGCGCTGCCGGACCGTTCGGAGATCGACGACATCTTGGCCCGGCTTGCCCACTTCGACGCGCGCTCGACGCGTGGTCCTTGGACCTGGGCGACGCTGCGTGTCATCTGCGCGCGGCCAGGGGAGCGCGCTGCCGACCTGGCCTCCGAAGTCGGCATGGAGCGAGCGCACTTCAAGACCCACGTGCGGAAACTGAAAGGTCCGGGGCTGACCGAGAGTCTCGAGGTCGGCTACAGGCTGTCCCCTCGTGGTGAAGCGGTCTTGGTTCACCTCGAGCCCTAACCGATGCCGACGAATCAGGACCAGGTACGAGGGTTCGCGCTCAGCCTTCCGGGTGTCGAGGAGTCATCGCACCGTGGGCGACCCGACTTGCGAGTTGGAGGCAAGATCTTCGCTACGCTCCCGACAGAGTCGGCCGCGGTCAATCTGAAGATCGCCCCGGAGAACCTCGAGCACCTGGTGGCGAGGGATCCGGCGACGTTCTCGAGCGTCTGGGGACAGCATTGGTTGGGCGTGGCGCTGGAACGGATCTCCTTCGACCAGATCTGCTTGTTGCTCGAAGACGCCTGGCGCCTCACCGCCCCGAAACGTCTGCTCCGCGAGCTCGACGCCCGCACGTAGGGCCCTCGACTACACGATAGGACGGGGTTCGCCCGTCGGGGGCACACCGGCCGAAACGGTAGCTTCGACCCGATTCGAATGTCCCGTCCGGCGTCGGTCGGGCCTGACCTTGAAACCAGGTTGAAGATGAGATATTCCGCGGCCCTCCTGCTCTTCTCTGCGTCCTTAACTGCCTGCCTCGACTCCCCGGACGACTGGGCGATTCCACCCGACGAGGCCATTGTGAACTTCGCGATGGAAGACGCCGAGGTCGTCGACCAACAGCTCGTCGATCCGCCCTTCCTTCCGTCACACGAGCAGCTGGCTAGCGGGCCCCCGCGCGTCGTGAGGATTCGCATGGAGATCGTGGAGCGCGAGGTCGAGATCGCTCCAGGCGTCTTCGTTTGGCAGATGGCCTTCAACAATCACGTCCCTGGCCCGGTGCCCGTCGTGTTCCAGTGGGACTGGGTTGATCTCACGCTGGTCAACGGCACTACGGACACGATCCGCTTCGGCGCGGCCCAGAACCAGCTGCAGCACAACGTGGACTTCCACGCGGCCACGGGCGCACTCGGGGGTGGCGAACTGACCCTCGTCGCTCCAGGTCAGGAGGTCGGCCTGCGCTGGCGAGCTGTGAAAGCGGGCTTCTTCGTGTATCACTGCGCTCCCGGCGGCGAGATGGTGCCCTATCACGTCGTAACTGGTGGCAACGGAGCGATCCTCGTGCTCCCTCGCGAAGGCTTGCGGGACGGATCAGGGGACCCGGTGCGCTACGACCGAGCCTTCTACTTCGGCGAGCAGGACTACTACGTGCCGATGAATCCGGACGGCCGCACGTCCAAGCGATACGGCAACTTCGTGCTTCAGATGGGGGATATGCTGCAGGTCATGCGTGGCCTTACCCCTACGCACATTGCCTTCAACGGCTCCTATGGTGCGCTCACTGCGGATACACGCCTGGAGGCCGAGGTGGGCGAGACGGTTCTCATGCTCCATTCGCAAGCGAACAACCCATCGTACCCGCACTTGATCGGTGGACACGGTGACTGGGTCTGGCCATACGGGAAGTTCAACAACCGGCCGGATGAGGGCCTGGAAACATGGGACGTCGTGGCGGGGGGGACAGCGGCCGCCGTCTACACATTCCGACAGGAAGGCACCTATGCATACCTCAACCACAACCTCATCAAGGCCTTCCTCTACGATGCCAAGGCGTTCATCCACGTCACCGGTGGCTGGAACGACGAATTGATGACGAACTCCTTCGGGGCGAGACCCGTCGCAGGGAACTGATCGGGCGGTCCACTACCTCTTGCTCGAGACATCGCCCAGGCTGGCCAGGCTCTCGACCAGATTCGCGGCCGCCGATTCGGCATCCGCCGAAAGTTTCGAGCCCTTCTTTCCCAGGTCTCGCCCTTTGTAAGAGTGGCCTGTTCGGTCTCCGACAATGTGGTTCAATGGCTCAACTGAGCCAAAGTGGCGCCCTCGAACAGTGACGAATTCCCCTGCTTGCACGCCTTGGATATTCGGCTTATCTTCGGTATCCGATTTCGGTTTTTATTCGGTGTGGTCCCCGGTTTTCGAAACCCACGGTGGGCGGACACGGATGTGGGGTGTGTTTTCGGAAGCCGGGGACTCTTCGTCTCCAACATTCACCCCGTCCCAATGGGCTATGGGCAAGGCCGTCTCGAGCGCGCAAAGTGTTCCCACCCACCAAGGTCGTGGGTGGGCCCAAAGCCATGAAGCACTTCAAGACGGCTCCACACGCACCCCCCATTGGGCCTCCGGGCCCGGATCGTCCACCGCCTTCCTCCCCGCCACCCCCCGCATGACGACGGGGAGCCGGCAGGCGCTCTGCCTCTGGCTCCCCACCTTCGAGCTTCGTCTGGAGCTCGTCCGTTCCCCTGAGCTCGACAGCACGTCGGTCGCCCTCCTCTCCCCGGGCGAAAGCACGCGCCGCACGATTTGGCAAGTATCGGAGCGCGCGCACGAAGCAGGCGTGCGCCCGGGACAGCTCGTCTCCCAGGCCGTCTCGCTCTGCACGTCGCTCACGCTTCTCGAACCCGATCCGGCGCACTACGACGCGGCGGTGGACACGATGCTCGAAGCCCTCGGCGAACTCACCCCCGTCCTGGAGCCGGCGGGGCGTGGGCGTGTCTTTCTGGGGATGGATGGTCTGGGCCGGCTCTTCGGTTCCCCTCCGCAACAGGTGGACCGAGCGTTGCGGTCACTGTTCAAGATCTTCCCTCCTCCTCTCGTCGCAGCGACCCGAGCCGGTATGGCCCCTGGGAAGTTCGGCGCCTGGGTCGCGGCGACGGCAGCCCGCGTGGGCGAACCCATCATCGTCGCCGAAGAAAAGCTCGTCGCGTTCCTCGGCCACTGCCCGGTGAGCGTGCTCCCGGTCGACCATCTTGTCGTCCAACGCTTGGAGCGCCTCGGCATCCAAACGCTCGGAGAACTCCGCGGCTTTCCTGAGCCCTCGCTCGTCGCACAGTTCGGAAAGGAGGGCCGAAGTGCGCTCGCGTGGTCACTCGGCCGCCGCGTCGACCCCGTGCGCCCCTGGCACCGTCCCCGGCCGATTCGTGCGTCCCTAGAATTTTCGAACCCGGTGGGACTCATCGAGACGCTCCATGGAGCCCTGGACCGGCTGGTCGAGCGAGCCCTCTCTCGCCCCGCACGCCGTGGGCGCAGCGTGACGGGCGTACGTATGGGCGCACACCTGGAGGGAGGCGGGTCCTGGTTCGTCGAGACGGTGCTTCGTGAGCCCACGTCTCAGCGCGAGCGCATCGCAGCGCCCCTCCGTGCAAAGATGGCGATCGCTCCACCGCCGAAAGCCGTGGAAACCCTCCTGCTCGAGCTCACCCATTTCGGTCCACCTGATGCGCAGACAGGCCTCTTCGACCGCAAGGACTGTAGCGGCCGAGCCGCATCGGGCCGCGAGCTCGTCCAAGGCGAGATCCCCCCCTCGCTGCGTGATGCCGTGAAGGAGCTCAAACTCCGCTTGGGGCATTCGCCGCTCTACAGGGTGGTCGAAATCGACCCTTGGTCCAGGATCCCCGAGCGCCGCCATGCACTCCTGAGTTTCGATCCGTGAGCGATCAAAGCCACCGGCCTCGTCTCCGGCCGCTCGGTCAACCCAAGGCCGTTACCGTGCGCACTGACGAGCACGGAGAGCCGACATACGTGCGCCTCCCGGGAAAGACGGCACGGCGGGTCGAGGTCGTGCGCGAGCGCTGGCGCATCGATGACGAATGGTGGCGCGAGTCGATCTCCAGGGAGTACAGGACCGTCATTCTCGACGACGGCCGCGTGATCACGCTCTATCACGACCAATCGGACGGCTCGTGGTACGCTCAGTTGGGCTCCTAGCCATTCTGCCGTCCCGCGCTACAGCCGATCATGGGTCGAGAACGCACAGGCAGCTCCCACGGCATACATCGTGCCGATAGTTACTTGACATATATAATACAGATATGCATTCTGATTTCATGCGAGCTATTTCATTGCACATCCCGGACGACCTGTTGAGCCGAACCGGTGAATGCGCCGACGCGCTGGGAGTCACGCGGGCCGAGTACATACGCCGTGCGATCGCCGACTTGAACAGCCGCAACGAGGCCGAGCTGCGCGCTACGCGTCTCGCCCAAGCCTCCTCCCGAGTGCGGGCCGAAAGCATGGCGGTACTGAAGGAGTTCAGCACGGTCGACGCCGATCCCGATGCCTGAGCGAGGGGAAATCTGGGTAGCACACCTGGGGCCGAGGAGGGGTCGTACCCCAGGAAAGACCCGACCCGTGCTGCTGGTGCAGGCGCAGGCCCTGATCGAAGCCGGGCACCCATCCACGCTGGTCATTCCGCTGACGGCGAAGCTGGCCGACCGGGCCGAGCCGCTGCGTATCCGAGTACCGGCCCAGGGCAACCTCAACGAAGCCTCTGACCTCCTCATCGACCAGCTGCGCGCGATCGACAATCGGCATCTGGTGAGAGGTCCCCTGACCAGGCTGTCGGCCGAGGCGATGCAGCGAGTGGGTCAGGCAGTCATTGAAGTGCTCGACATGGCACCCTCGACCGACTGAGCAACGGTGGCCCCTCCCCCCCTCATCACCCGTATCGAGCCCCTTCGCCCGCGCGGACTACGCGTTGTCATCCACATCGACGGGGATGAGCCGTTCGAGGTCACGCTCGAGGCCCTCGAAGTCAGCCGCCTCGGCGTGGGCGATCCCCTACCCCACGACGCACGCCTGGAGCTCCTCGAGGTCGACGCCGATATCCGTGTGCGCGAAGCTGCGCTCACCCTGCTGTCGTATCGCGCACGGACGCGGCGGGAGCTGAAGACGAAGTTGCGTCAGAAGGGCTTCGTGGCGGAACGCATCGACAGCTGTCTCGACCGGCTCGAGCAAAATGGTCTGCTGGACGATGCCGCGGTCGCGGCCGCGTTCGTGCGGGACCGACTGCTCCTCCGCCCGCGCGGCAAAGCAAGGCTGGCCTCCGAACTCCGTCAGAAGGGACTGGACCCGGACACGGCACTCAAGACGATCGACCGTGTGTTCGACGAGGCCGGAGCGAGCGACGTGGACCTGGCTCGCGAGGCTGCAGAGGGATGGCTCCGCCGGCAGGGACCTGGTGCGGCCGCGGCTCTGGCGGGCGCTCACTCTCCCGAGCGGGAACAGGCGAAGCGGAGACTCCACGGGTATCTAGCCCGCCGAGGCTTCCGGGGGGAGGCGATCGGCCGGGCGATGGAGCGCGCCGCCGAGATCGCCACGGCGGCCGATTAGGCGCCTGTCTCCCCCACGACGTGTAGGCTCACGCGATTTCGTCCCCCGGCCTTGGCGAGGTACATGCGTGAGTCGCCGAGGCTGACGATGTCTTCGACGCGGGCGGGAACGGTGACAAACGTCACTGCGCCTATGCTCCCCGTAACCGAAAGCGGCCCACGATCCAGTGCGGCGGCCAACGACGCGCGAATGCGCTCCAACGTCGCCGCAGCCTCCGACGGGCCGATCTCGGGAAACAACACGACGAACTCATCGCCACCGAGTCGCGCTGCCACGTCGCTCGGACGTATCGCGACGCGCAGCAAGCCCGCCACGGTGCGAAGCACATCGTCCCCGGCTTCATGGCCGAGGCTGTCGTTGACCGCCTTGAAGTTGTCGAGGTCGATGTAGGCCACGGTCACGGGTCGTCCAGTGCGCCGGCACAGAGCGACGAGCCGCGCGGCTTCCTCGTAGAAACCGGCCCGGTTGAGCATGGCGGTGAGGGGGTCGGTGCGGCTGCGCCCCTGCTCCCGGAGCAGTGCGTCCCGTACGGCCGCAATGAGGAGTCCGACGACGAGGAACGACACCAGCTGCATCACCGTGTTGATGACCCAGACGAGTGTCAGCGAGTATGCGAGGCCCGCCCAGACGTTGGACGCCACCCAGCTCGCGGTGCAACCGACGGTGGCAACCAGGGCACCGTGGCGGCCGGATCGCCACGCGAGGACGGCCAGCGGGGCGTAGTACAGCGGAAACACCCGTAGCTCGACGCCGGTGAGGTAGTCGAGGACACCAATACCGACGATCCCGAGCAGGCCAGCGGTCCATGCGACCCCCGCACGCCGGGAAGGCTCGGGTGGGGCTACGGCAAACATATGGGAGTCTTCACCGGTTCGGTGGGCGTCATCAAGAGTTATTGCGGCGGCGAGCTCTGAACCCTTCTGGGCCTCCCCGGCGTAGGCTTACGGGAAAGGAGGCGCGCACATGCCGAAGAAGATCAAGAAGTCGAAGTTCAAGGTCCCCAAGGGGCCATGCGACCCGAAGCCGCCGAAGCGTCCGCCCGACCCCGAGCCGACGCCGGCCTGGGACAAGCTGGGGGGGCCCGATCCCCTGAAGTGGCTGAAGCTCGGCAAGAAGGGCTGAGCCCCGCCGCAACCGCTCAGCCGGCTGCGGCGACCGCCTGCGAAGCTGCCGGCGCACCGCGTGCGCCAGGCATGACGTTGTAGCGGTAGCCGATCCAGATCAGGATGATGCCGAGGAACTCCATCACGTAGAGCACCTCGGTGTGACCCATCCGGGTCGCCATGCCGCCAATCCCGGGTAGGAGCGCGCCGACCGCGATGAAGCAGTTCCCGATGAACCGATGGCGAGCAGCCGAATCCTTGCGGTAGCGCCACGCCGACAACACGGCGCCACCGATCAGGAAGATCGCCGCGTACGTGTTGATAAAGGGGCTGAAGAGGCGCGCTTGACGCCACTCCATCACCGCGCCGGTCAGCCTGTGGGACTCCACGAGCGCGTAGTCGATCGGCGCCATCATCACCACGGTCGCGCCCGCGACAATAGTCAGCCCCACGGCGACCGCCATGATCGTCGCCGTCTTTCGTGAAAACATCAGGAAGACCGTGCCTTGCGCGAGCGGCGCACCGCCGAGCAGCGCGCCGGAGATGTACCAACTGCGGAAGACCCACTCGTTCCAACCGAAGAGCGTCGTGAATCCCTCCGTGAAGGTGCCGACACCGTACGCCGCGATGCCCAACGCCCACCAGAACAGATGGGGAGCGGGCTTCCGCTCCTGCCACCGCCGGAACACGACGGGTGCGAAGAAGATCGCGAGTACGGTCGTGGCGATCGGGATGTAGTGGACCAGCGTCGGCATCTTAGCGCTTCGGTTAGAACGTCACGTCGAGGCTCACGGTCACGCTTCGCTTCGGCTCGGGCCGGAAGAATGAAGCGTTCGAGGACTCCGCATACAACTCGTTCGTCAGGTTGTTCAGAGCGATCGTCAGGCCTTGCCGTACGCCGCCGACTTCCGGGAGCCTAACACCGGCCCTCAGGCCGAGAACTGTAAAGGCCGGTAGCTTGTCGCCGAGCGGGTTGCCAGATCCCAGCGCGACGTCCTTCTGCTCACCGTTGTGCCGAGCCTCGAAGTTGCTCCAGAACCGGCCTGATGGGTCCCGGTAGCCTACCCGCCCCGTCAGCTTGCTCGAGTAGCTCTCACCCACGGGGTTGTCCGGATCGATGGCGTCCTCGGCGTCGAGATACGTGAACGAGCTGCCGACCCCGAAGCCGGAATCGAATCGGTAGTCCGCGTTGAGCTCGATGCCTCGTAGGAGGATCTCGTCGACGTTGACGTCCTGAAACGTGGGGTCACCGGCGGTAAGCACGGTGTCTCCAGCCGCATCCGTGACGGCCCGCCCACGGATGCCGTCGTAGACCTTGTTCCTGAAAACGAAAGCCTCGAAGAAGAGCTCCGGCGTCAGATACCGGAAGCCGAGGTCCACGTTGAAGCTCCTCTCGGCCTTCAAATCGGTGGGCGCCAACTGATAGGCACCGGCCTCGGGAACAGAGCCCTCGAAGAACAACTCGACGAGGTTG